>JBFWZL010000205.1:0-10565 GCA_050185455.1 Binatia bacterium
CCTTGAGCCCTTGTGCTGGAATTTCCGGGAGCGGATATATGTAGACCGGTTTCCCCACGTTTGCAGCTTCCGCCAACATTGACTCGCTTTCTCCAGTGACAACAAGAACGTCGGCCAGAGCCAGGTACGCCAAATAAGGATTATCTTTCTGTTCCGGCTGCCAGTGGTGGACGTTAGCATTGTCTCCTAAACCTTCTTGCAGAGCTGTGGCAGCTTCCATCCCGGTGCGTCGACTCGTGGTGACAAAGACGGTTCCTCCTTGCGCTTGCGTAAACGCGCGCAAGTCTTCTCCTAAGCGCCGCGCAATCGTGGAATCCCACTGGTGACGCTTGGTCACGCCGCCGACGAGCGCCATAACGTAAGGACGCCGAGCCTGCGTGACGAGCAGACGCCATCGTTCCGCCGTCTCGGCTAAACGTTCCGGAGAGACTTGAGTTAAAGGGGCAATAGTTTCGATTCGCCGTGGATGAGGCGGCAGTCGGAAATAACTGCACGAAATCGCAATGTCGCATAAACCTGCCACATGACCGCCTTTGCGGCCAAGTTGAATGACGCGAGTACCGCCTTGATTCCGTTTGCGAATCCCCCCCGCAACTTGGGCGGGTCGCCAACCGGTTGCAATGATAAGGTCAGGCCACGGAGGAGCAATCTCAGCGGAGCGAGCGGGATCAAGCACGCGACAACTGGCGGCAAACGGACCAAAAATCTTTTTGAGCGTACGCGCACGCGGTGTAAACTGTAACTCCTTCACCTGATACGGCCAACCCAGCGCCTGCGCTAGCCCGATCGATTGCGTGGAGTTTCCCGGGCGATCATCCGTCAATACCCACACGACCGGAATGGCGCTGCGGTCGTTGCGCTTCATCATCTTCGCACGGCTACCCATAACTATGTCTCGATAACAACCCTGCAAGAATAGCCAGAGCGAGCGAAGGGGTCCAGCCGGCCAAACTCGGAGGAAGAAATCCCCCATAACCCAATGAAGCGCATACACCGGTTAACAATACCTGCCCAATACCAATCGCGATACTGACAAGCACTGTAAGCGCTGGCCCTGGAAAAGGCGGTCCGCTAACCGCGAAAAATAAAGCGATAGCGGGCAACAGCAGGCAAGCCAGCGGCGCGGCCAGTTTAACGTGAAAGTCAACCCTATACGTCGTCGCATCATAGCCATTGGCTTCCGCCTCATGAATCTGGTGAGCCAGTTCTCGGACTCCGAGTCGCATCGTATCTAGCGCCTCAGTAGGAGCCTCCCCCAATTGCACGCGCGTCTCAGCAGGCGTCTCGCGAAATCCGTTTTCTGAAATCTCAATACGGCTCGGGTCAAGCAGTTCCCACACACCCTTGCCGATATATCGCGCCTCCCGCGCATCCACACGTTCCACCGGCAACCCCTGCGCGCCAAGATTGTAAATCGACAATTCCTTCGCCCAGCCGAGGCGCGGATCAAGTTCTTTCGCCTGATAGACTCGCGAGCCAGCCTGATACCATACCATTTCCGACAAAGGGCCGGTGTTTTGCTCACGGTTTTTGATCTCCCGCTCCTTGAACTGATCGGCAAGCGCGTTTGTTTTCGGCACCACAACCTCATTCAATACGAAATAGGCTTGAGCAACGAGCCCAGCAATGAAGAGAATAGGCGACAGCGCACGTATCACCGACACACCACAGGCGCGCATTCCAATGATCTCGCGATGCGCCGAGAGCAGGCTGACCGTAAGGGTTGTCGCCAGCAACAATGACATCGGCGTCACACGTGAAGCCAGCAGAGGAAGGCGCAGACTATAAAACTGGAAGGTCTTGAGGGCGCCCGTATGATAACGCGCAAACCATTGCAACCGTTCAAGGATGTCAACCAGGAGATAACCGACAAGCAGAAGCATAAATGACAGCAACACCATGACAAGATAATGTCGCGCAACGTACTGCTCTAAAAAATAACGCTGGAAAGGCAGAGAATGAGAGCGGGGCTCACCCAATTTGCGAGTGGACAATCGCCAGCGGGAGGTCATCGCGCTCCACCAGGGCCACAAGTTTTCCCAACTCAGCAAGCCAACGGCCATTACGCCGATCACGAGGTTCGGCAACCACACGCCAGTGCTTACACGCACGCTGCCCCCCTGAACAAGCCCATCTCCCAGTTGCATTAATCCATAGTAGAGCAACGTAACCAGCAAGCCCGCTACGCCGCCGACGCTACGAGAAAACCCATGCCCCATCAAAGCGAGAGAAACCGCCAGCACCCCAAAGCACAGACTCGCCGCCGGATACGCCAGCCGTCGGTGAAACTCGCTCTGCGCCTTACGTGCGAGAGCTTCGTCTCCGGTCTCTTGCCATGCGAGCTTCACCAGAGTATCTAAAGGATTCGCCTCTAACGACTTCTCGGTCCGCAACACTTTTTCGGCGTCCGTGGGTAATGTTTGAAAGAAACTCTCGAAACGCGTCTCCTCGCCTCTCACACGCGGAGTGCGTAACATGACTCCATCGTGAAGTACGAGTTGCACTGCTCGAGAATCTTGCGGAAGCATCTCTCCACGCTCAGCAAAAAGCGTCTGCCCGGAGTGAGGAATCCAAAGCAAAACTCCGTGAAGACGGTCCCCACGCGCCGACACTTTACGGGCGACAAGTTTGACGCCGCCAAACTCATGCACAGTACCAGGACGAAGGGAAAGACCAGGATTTTCCACTGCCAGACGTTGGAGCGACGAGTCAAGCGAACGAGTCGCCCACGGAGCCACGAAGAGACTGAGCAAGAGACCAACGGTCATCATCACAATAGCAAAGGCAAGCACTGGACCGGCAAGTCGCCGCTTCGATAGCCCAGCGGATTCTAGGGCAACGGTCTCACAATCCGCACGCAGACGGCCAAGACCGACAAGCGTCCCGATCAAGACGGCAAAGGGAAGCGTGCGCGCAGCCAAGGGAACGAGTTCATAGAAAGCAATCGTGGCAATGACGAGTACGCCGAAACCGCGATTGATAATAAAATCGGTCAAATTTAACAAGTCCTTCGTGAGGACCAACAGAGAAAGCCCTGCCAGGGAGAGAATCGTCGGCATCGCGATTTCTCGCATGACATAACTACTCAAAATTTCTCCCAAACCAAGGCTAGAGAGAAATCGCTCGTGGACCGTGCGTAAAAATGAAAACAATCGGAGCATCAACCTGCTCGCTGCAGGGAAAGAGGAAAGACGTCGATCTGCTGCACATACCCATCTTCAAGGCGGTACACCTTATCGGCAATTTCCAACAGCGCGGGATGATGCGCGATAGCAAAAATAGTCATCTCGCCTTTCAGGGCTTTCACGGTTTCGCGGATTGCTGCTTCACTGTTAGGATCGAGGGAGGCCGTCGCTTCATCGAGAATTAACAACTGTGGTCTACGCACCAAGGCTCGGGCAATAGCGATACGCTGGCGCTGCCCTCCGGAAATCCCGCTGCCACGCTCCCCGACCGGTGTATACATACCTTCCGGCATAGCGGAAACGAAATCCCAGGCGCCGGACGCTCGTAGCGCTTTCTCCACATCGGTTGGAGTAAGATCCGGATCGCCTAAGGTCACATTCAAGAATACGTTTTCATGTAAAAGAAAGGTCTCTTGCGCCACATACCCCACGATTGCTCGCCAAGCTTTCACATCAACCTGGGAGAGGGGCGTATCATCAAGCCAGATTTCTCCTTTTTGTGGACGCACTAAACCAATCATAAGATCGAGAATCGAGGTCTTCCCCGCGCCAGACGGTCCGATGATGGCGGTAAGCTGTCCGACTGACGCACGCAGAGAAACATCACACAACACTGGACGATCTCCATAAGAAAAACTTACATTCCGCAACGATATCTCTCGCGTTAGCACGGGGCGCGCGGTTCCGAGCGAGACTTCACCCTGCTCCGTTGAACGAGCGATCGTTTCTTGTAAGGACCAGAAGGCCGCCTCACAGGCCACCATCGCCTGATATTCCTTCTGTACTTTGTTGATGCAAACGAGAGTGCGGGCAAAAAGAATCGCCAGGAGAATCAGCGCATCGAGCGGCAACCCCCAACGCGTCATCGCCACATACAATCCGCCAGCGAGCGCGCCGATGACCAAAGGCTCCTGAAGCGCTTTCAGCGTTTCCTTGCTTAGCACCTCACGCCGCAAGGCGCGATTCAAACGATGAGTTTCCTCCTCTAGCAATGGCCCGACTAAAGATTCTCGCGCCATCGCTTTAATTGGTTTTACGGAAAACAAGACATCGGTCAGTTGCCCCAGTAATGCTTTCAGCACAGCGGTTTGTCGCGCTCCAGCTTGACGAGATTTACGCACGAACCGCTTCAAACCCAAGCCCATAATGACACCAGTACCCGTTGCCCCGAGCATGACGGAAAATGACACCACCGCAGCTAAAGACAGGTAGAGAAACGCTTGTATGGCAAGAGCAACAATGGACGAGGCGTATTGATACGCCATCGCGGCGCGAGACACCTCGGTTGCGAAAGAATTCGCCAAGGCGCCAACTGGTTGCCGTACATAATATTCCCAGCGCGCGGCAAGAAGAGAGCGAAGCAAGGTAAGACGTAGATCCGTCGCCACCTGTGCAACCGTATATCCAACTTGCTTCTGCGCCAGCAGCATCAACACAGCTTTTGAGAACATCCCACAAACAATCACCAGGAGGAGTAAGCCGATGCTGGGCTGCAAGCCCAACGTTGAGAAGACCTGACTAATAACACTTTCGAGCTGAGAACCTCTAGATCCTCCTTCCCCGGGAACGCTAGCGTCAGGGTATGGTCTTGCCGCCAACCCAAGCACAGGCAAAAGACTCGATAAGCCGATCCCTTCAGCAATGGCCGAAAGCAAGAGACAACCGAACATAAACGAGGTCTGCTTGGGATAGGCGCGAGCGAAATAAAGGAGCAACTTCATAACGGTGGTCACATATACGCGCCACGCATCACGTAACGCAGATGGCGTATCGCGTGGCGTGAACGAAATATCATAGGCGTCTATTCGGCGGTCGCAGCCAGTTTCTTATCGTTCCAGAATTGTACAAGACGTTCGACATGAAATACAAAACAGGCAACTTGCCACAGAACAACGAACAGAAACGTTGGCACAGGAATACCGGCAATCCACCCGACAAGAAACACGGGAAGGTTGATATTACGGCGAGAAATGAAGGTACGCATGCGCTCGTCGAGCGGCGTGTAGCCGTGAATCGACCGACCCAAACGGCGGTTGAAGACGCCAGCCACGACGCGATCAAGCGCGTAGATCACAGCCATCCACATTGCGGCTTGAAAAACGAACGAACTCGTGTCGCCTCCGCTCAACCCCCACGCCCAGCCAAAATACCACAAAGGTGGATGCACGATGTCGAGCCCATGGTCAAGAATGTTACCAAACCAGGATGAGGTAAAGGTTAACCGCGCGAGTTTCCCATCAACCGAGTCCAGCACACTCATCATGTAGGCGCAAAGAAAACCCACCCACCACCATTCCCAAGCAAACAGTGGAACAGCAAGGAACGTAATGAAGACGTTAAACAACGTCACGATATTTGGATGTATCCGCCAACGTGAGAGCGGACGCACCGTCCGCCAGACTAGCGGCGGGTACACATACTTGGTGAAGAAGTCAGTCGAGCCTTTGTAATTTGACCAGAAGAGAAACTGCTCCGCGCGATCGCGACTGGACGGATCAATGACGCGAAACAGATAGATTGGCAAATCACGGCGGAGTTTCTTAATGTAACTAGGCGCCGCATCCAAGGGAAGCGGCGTGAGCGTTTTCTGAGCAACGCTCAGATCGGCCAGCCTGGGCAGTCGTCCGTCAATAGTTCCCCCGCTTAAGGCATTGCCTTCGAGTCGCAGCACGGCCGCGCGCTCGACTCCTTCTCCACCACATACCGCAAACGAGCCACTCTGTTTAGCTAGATATTGCAACAAGCGAGTGTCGATAACGGAATCGGCTTCAAGAGCAAGCAAGGGCTCACCCTGCGCTTCATGCAGCACACGTCGGAGTCGCTTGTGGAGCGGTCCGCTTTCTCGCAACCAACGAAGCTTGAAACGAGAGGTCAGTCCCACAGGCAATATCGCGCTAGACGAATCAGGAGGCAGCTCAATCACAACCTCCGTCGGCTCGATCCCCGCAGCAGCAATAGTGCGCAATTGACGCTCGATGAGCGTCATGCCGAACACCTCGAGCAGGCTTCTTGAATCCGTCGCGTCAATCCAGATGCGCAAACTGAAAACGTCCTTTCCTACTCATGTTGAGAGTCGTCATTGCCAGATCATGAAATGGACGCGCAGGGCGCAGCACGCGACACGTCATACGTATTGCGCGGTACGTCATTCATACTGCGTCATACATTCAATATAAAGTGTAAAAAGTAACGCAATTTTCTCTCTCTCCCGTTTTACGTCTCATATTTTACGCCTTACGTGTTCTATGCGCCCCCTGTGCTAGCGTCAACCTACCCTTCTCAGATACAGTCAGCGAGGAATTGCCTCAGTGCGTGATGAAGTCATGGTCTCAAAGCCTTCGAGTCGTGAGTCAAAAAGAGAGCCTCCGGTTCGACTGTCTGACTTGACGACCTTATGACTTGATGACTCAATGACTCAGCATTCACATGAACCAACGTCTGAAGAATGTGCGCTCCACCCATTTTACCGCCCTCGTCCTCGCAGGACGTCGCGGCCCAATTGATCCAGTTGCGCAAAGCGCTAGCTGCAGTCACAAAGTTCTCGTTCCCGTAGCGGGGACGCCAATGATTCTCCATGTCGTGCGCAATTTGCGCGCGGCGCAGACAATTGACGCTATCGTCATCTGCACTGATAATCCTGCCGCGTTCGCTGGTCTCACGGAACTTCACACCTTGGCAAATTCTGGCGGGCTCGGATTTTACCAAACAGGCGGACGTTCTCCCAGTGAAAGCGTGCTCCAATATTTTGCGAGCAACCTGCACCCAACGCCGCTGCTCATCACCACGGCGGATCATCCGCTGCTAACTACTGAAATGATCGACTATTTCTGCACGGAAGCGTCGGCAAGCGCCGCAGATGTCGCTGTCGGCATGGTAGCCGAATCCTCCTTTCGCAAACACTATCCAAACTCGCAGCGGAGCTTCATTCCCTTACGGAACGATAGCTATTGTGGCACGAATCTCTTCGCGCTCTTGACGCCGCAAGGAGTGGCCGCAGCGCGATTCTGGAATCACGCCGGACAATTCCGCAAGCGACCATGGCGGCTCATCAGCACTTTTGGTTTGACAAATTTGCTCTTGATCGCTTTTCGCCGACTTGATCTTGCGGGAGTGCTCCCACGCGCGTCTCGCGCCATAGGCGCGCGCACCGCCGTTGTGCAGATGCCGTTCCCCGAATGCGCAATCGATGTGGATACACTGTATGATTTAGCGACTGTAACCCGGATTCTTGCAGGAAGGGAGAAGAACGATGAGGAGTAAGCGGTGCGGTAAAAATGGCGTTCTCAAGAAGATATTCCCAATACCCGGTAAATTCGCGACGCGACGAGACAAACGCAGGCTGCACCGCTTGTCTCCTGTCGCTCTCTTCTCCTTCTCTCCATAAGAAATCAAGCCGTAAGCCATTGCTCTCTTGCAAAACGAAAACAGCGAGTTGTCGCCTCATATTCCCGTGTGACCATTGCGATGCGAAAGCGCGGCGAATGTTTGTTGTCATTCGCCCGCTCTATACGATAAAGATGATATTGGGCTACACGGTCTGGTCGATGGCCGAAATCGGAGGCGGACCGTACGCCAATGACCGGAATTGAACCCTGCGGTCCAGTCAGACTTGTCAAGAGCGTTTTATGGGCATGCCCGTGCAAGATGAGGTCTGCCCCATTTTTTTGCAGCATGGCGCAAAGCACTTCGCTGTCAGCCAGCCCACGCCAAAGAGTTTTGTCACTATGCGTGGGAGGATGATGAATAAGCACGACACGGCAAAGCTCTGACTCGGCAAGTTCCCGCAAGATCCGTTCAAGGCGTTCAAGCTGTTTGAGACCGACCGTACCACCCGCACAGAACATGCCGACAGGTTGCGCCGTACAGACACCTACTAGCGCCGCCATGCCGCGAATGCGCAGGCTTGGGAAATACATATCGGTCAATTCTTGAAACGACGCCTGAGCATGGAAAAGTGCGCCATCTGCAGCATCGGATTCGAGATATTCTTGCCAATACCCCCAGGCCGCTTTCCATGGAGCCGGAACATAGGCGTCATGATTTCCTGGAATAAGCGATACGAACTGTCGATCGCCAAGCTGACGTAACCAAGCCGCGGTCGATCTGAATTCTTCTTCGAGACTCAGGTTCGTCAGGTCTCCAGTAATAACCACGTGATCTGGTTGCACGATACGGAGATCAGCAACAAGCGCATCTAACACTTCCGGACGGTGGATTTTGCTCCGTTCAAATGTCCACTTCAGCCAGCCGAACACTCGCTTGTTGAGCATTGGCAAAAGGCCAGGAATCCGCACCGGCGTCACATGAGAATCAGATAAATGGGCTAAGGTAAACACAGGTTTCTTTTTACGTCAGTAAACGAGGACAGCCTATACCACACATTTCCCTGGTATGATAAGACCGCTGAGCTACGAAAGGATAGACATGTCAGACACACCGACTCCACATCGCCTTCGGGCATGGATTCTTACAGAACCAACTCAGCCTGAGGCGACAATCTGGGGACTTTCAACTGCGGAACGTCTGCGCCGCGCTTTGCTGGCGTCGGGTCTTCTCCCCACGCAAATCGACGTTGGTCCTGCAACTACGATTTCCGGACAAGAAGACTTTTACGTATTGATTCGGTCAGGGTACGTCTTTGACGACCGTGTGGTGCGGTCGCTTGTGACCACGCCAGATACTATTCTCATGAAAGACGGCAAAGTCGTTGCTACACATGTTCATCAGTCACGGTGTCAGGACATAATTCCCCTGCTCTCTGCCCCAACCGCCACATCCCTAGCTTCACTGCAATTGCCAGGTCTACAAACAGTCACCCCGCTTGAACTCGCGCCAGCATACACGTCGGCTTTGCGAAAAGCTG
The DNA here is from genome assembly GCA_050185455.1 of Binatia bacterium. GTDB lineage: Bacteria > Desulfobacterota > Binatia > Bin18 > Bin18 > SYOC01. The sequence goes on from JBFWZL010000205.1 coordinate 9,049, forward strand.
ACCCACCGTATGTGCTGCCCGCCTCGTCAAGCAATGTTGCCGACATCGAGGCGCGCATCTTCGCCGCCTCCTACAAAGGCGTCACCGATCTCGTCACCAAGTGGGTTTGGCCGAAACCGGCTCGTGTTGTGACTCGGTGGCTTGCATACGTCGGTGTGTCTCCCAACGTCGTCACTCTTCTTAGTTGGGTGCTTGTCGTGCTGGCCGCCTGGCTCTTTGCCCGTGGAGAGTTCGGACTTGGACTCGTCGCCGCATGGGTCATGACTTTTCTAGATACAGTCGATGGAAAACTAGCACGCGTGACGTTGACCTCTAGCAGAGTCGGTCATGTGTTGGATCATGGACTTGATCTCGTCCACCCTCCCTTCTGGTATCTCGCCTGGGCTATCGGGTTACCAGATGCATTGTTCTTGATCGAAACTTCCCCTATGGAATTGACGTGGGACGTTACGTCGCTCGGCAATTTACCCTGGCTCGATCTCTCCGTCTTTATTATTGTTACGGGCTATATCATTGGTCGGCTCATTGAAGGACTTTTCTTACTGCTCTTTAAAATAGAGATTCATTGTTGGCAACCTGTTGACTCGTTTTTCCGGACAATTACCGCGCGACGTAACCCTAATATGCTCCTTCTCACAGCAGGGCTGCTGGTAGGATATCCCGACTACGGATTCTTGTGGGTCGCAGTGTGGACGGCGTGCTGCATTGGGTTTCACACTGTACGGCTTGCGCAAGCCTGTATTCACCGTTTTCAGGGAAAGACCGTTCAGGAATGGCAAAAGAATTTGTTAGCCTCTTTTGACATGAGTGGGACGGCGCTCTTTAATGTTCCGAACCGTCCGGGAAACTCTGGGTGAACAATCCTTTGCGATCTCAAGCCCGGAGCTGGAGGACTTCCCTTCTCCAGCAAGCCTCTTTGTTCATCGTATTGCTTCTCTTTTTTTTCGGAGCAACCCCTTCGCAAAGTAAAGGATCGACCATCTCCACAACGAAAAGCGATCCGCAAGAGCTTCACGGTAATCCCGCCGCCCGTCTTCTACGCAATGAGTTTGCCTCCGAGCATTGGGAATTTACCGCGCGGTTCGATTCAGGACACTTGTTGTTCGTCCATTTTCTCATCACCAATATAGGCTGGGGCGACCGCAACGCCGTCGTCGTCGGACATGTCGTTACGCCGGATAGACGAACTCTGCAGTTTGACAACACCCGTAGTGAAAAAAACTGGCGGTTGTCTGCGGACCGCCTTCGCTTTGAAGTCGGCTCTAATATTCTGGACCTGCGTGACCCTCAGCATCACCTCCAGGTGAATAAGAAGAGCGTGCGTCTTGATCTCCGTTTTCAGACAGATAACCCGGCTACTTGGTCGGAGGCGTTGGCGCAGTCTGGATACGCGCTTGATCTTCTTGCCGCGGCAGTCCCAATCGAAGGAACTTTGTGGACGAAAGGTATGGAAGAACCTCTCACTGTACGCGGAACACTGGCAGCCACTCATAGCTGGATGCAGAAAAGCAGCTCCT
>JBFWZL010000206.1:0-10519 GCA_050185455.1 Binatia bacterium
CAAGAACTCAGCACCGGGAAATGGCAAGCCACTTTTGAGATTTTCACTAATGCGTTGCTGTTCTCGGTAGGGAATTTCACTGTCCCCCAGCGCTTCTTCCACCCCGCGCCGACCAGCTTGCAGACGAGCCGACGAAAAGAAACGCATCGGCAAGAGCGAAATTTCATCAGTCTCTCCGACGGAACGCTGCGAAGATGGATCGAAGGTGCGCATCGATTCGATGGTGTCGCCGAAAAACTCAATGCGCAGCGGCTGGGTCGCCAAGGGGGGGAAAAGATCGACAAGGCCGCCTCGCACTCCGATTTCCCCTTTTTCTTCAACTAATGGAACTCGTCGGTATCCCCATTGAACGAGATGATCCACCAAGTCGGAGAGAGGAATATCTCGATTTACTTTGAGGGAAAGGGTAGCGCCAATCAGCTCTTCTTGCGGAAAGACACGCTGAGCAAGGGCGTCAACTGAGGTGACGATAAGAGGAATCTTGGTTGACAGAAGATAATAGAGCCCTTCGATTTGCGCCGCGAGAATTTCATTATTAGGGGAAAGCCCCTCGAACGGCGGGGCGTCCCAGGCAGGATAGACATGCACGCGCCCGCTCGCCTTGCTCTCGCTACCGAGAAAAAATCGCAAGTCATCAGCAAAGGCCTCTGCAGCTTCAGAGGAAGGCAATACACACAGAACCGGTGTTGGCGCAAGGGAAAAACAGCGCGCAAGGAACATTGCACGCGCAGCCCCGCGCAGTCCTACAACACGAAAGGGACGTCCCCGGGGTGCTGCGCGAAGCGCAGGAAGCGTGCGATGGACGGCGTCGGTTAAAGGGAATAGACGCGAGGGGGCTTCGATATCTAACATAGAGCAGGCAGGAGGCAGTACGCAGTGCGCAGTAGGCTGATTCTGAGCATCTTCTTGCTGTCTACGGTGTTCTGCTTTCTGCCTCCTGAACTCGTCACTCAATCTTCAGCAGTCGCCACTATCGTTTGGTCTGCTGTCCATCAGACACCATGCCATAGAGCGGAATGGTCAGCACTTTTTCGTCAGGATGGTCCGTAAACACCTTCACTTCTCCCTGGATGCGACCTGCTTTACTGTCATTTTTCGTACTGAGCGTCAACTTGTACTCTTCACCATCCTTGATTGTTGTCAGCGCCGGCTCAATATCGAGGTTCGAACTACTAATGCTCACGATATGGATAGGATTTGCGGCGCGGCTCTTAATACTGATTTGCTGCGTTTTTCCTTCTCCGCGCCGCACGACGCCAAAAGACACCTGCGGCGGCGCTACGACCAAATCCCCTTCAATGCTGCCAAAAACCGGAATTTCGATAAGCGGCCGTTTTTCGCTCGTCGTCGTTACCTTGATCTCATCATTCAGACGACCTAAAGGCGCATCCTTTTTCAGTGTAACAATCAGCTTTTTCCCTTTTCGTCCTTGCTGCTCGATATCTTGCGTACGGACGGTGAGCACCGGTGAGGAATTCTCCACTTTGGTAATGGAGATTGATTTACTCGCGTCATACAAGATATCAATGGAGCGCACCGTTTCTTCTCCACGACGCACGCGACCCAAATAGAGTTGCGGCGGCTCGATCTCCACCTCGACAGTGATTTCTCCTTGAAGTGTCAACGTCGTTACGGATTGTGAGGGATCATTGCTATATACACTAATGCTCTTGGCTTTTTCTCCCGCGAAGCGCGTGGTGTCGAATGTCGCGCTAATCGTTCCCTCTTGCCCTGGACCGATCATCTCGGATGAGATCACCGCCGCCGTGCAGCCGCAAGAGGTTTTAACGGACTCAATCCGTAAATCCTGTCCGCCCTGGTTCGTAAAACGAAAGAGATGATTCACTTGGGCGCCTTGCTCTACTCTACCAAAATCAAAAACTGACTCGCTAAAAACCAGCCGGGGCGGTCCGCTCGGTGCTGGAGGCTCCGGTGTAGGAGTCGCGGTCTCCGCCGCAGCATGGGAGGTGAGCTGCACCATGGCCGCCGGCTCTTCGGCTGGCGAAGAGCACCCAATACTCGCCAAAGAAAAGAGGAATATTCCCGCCCACCGTGCGCCACTAATGAGCTTTTGCCGCAGACGGAAAGAAAGCACTGTTTTTCGCGTCAAGATACCGTTCATCAGGAACCTCCTCAGGCGTGGAGCGCCACAGAGTTAGTTTCCGGCTCCGTTTCCGGTAGAGGAACGGAGGGACGGAGAAAGAATTTGTCAAGATAACGCGTATGCAGGTTGCCAATGAGGAACTCCGGGTCCTGCAAAATCTTTTGATGGAGCGGAATATTCGTTTTGATGCCATTCACTTGATATTCATCCAAAGCGACTCGCATGCGCCGAATCGCTTCCTCGCGAGTGGGAGCGAAGGCAATGACTTTCGCCACCAGCGAGTCGTAGAACACCGGCACCACACTATTGTCGGCCACTCCGGACTCGACACGAATTCCCATGCCACCCGGCGCGTGATAACCGCGGATAGTTCCAGGCGACGGCAGCATCGTGACGGGATCTTCGGCCACCACGCGGCACTCGATCGCGTGTCCGGTCAAAGTGATATCGCGTTGGCGCCAAGATAATTGCTCGCCGGCAGCCGCAACAATGCTGGCTTGCACCACATCGATGCCGGTCACCGCTTCGGTAATCGGATGCTCGACTTGCACCCGGGTATTCATCTCAATGAAATAGAAATGACCATGCTCGTCAAGCAGAAACTCAATCGTGCCAACGTTTGTGTAACCGATCGCTTGTGCGGCTTTGACCGCAACAGCGCCCATGCGATCGCGCAATTTTTTATTCAGCGCGGGCGACGGCGCTTCTTCGAGAATTTTCTGGTATCGCCGTTGCACGGAACACTCTCGTTCTCCAAGGTGGATCACATTACGATGCTGATCAGCCACAATCTGAAATTCAATATGACGCGCACGGGGAAGATATTTTTCTATATAGAGCGCGCCATTGCCAAACGCTGCCGCTCCTTCCTCTCGAGCCACAGCAAACACCGCCTCCAGTTCAGTTGGTGTATTTGCAGTCCGCAAACCACGACCTCCGCCTCCCGCCGCAGCCTTCACAAGGATAGGGTAGCCGATGCGCGCAGCGACCGCCTGCGCTTCGCGTAGATCCATCGTACCCGAAGATGTTCCGGACAACACCGGAACCCCGGCTTTTTCCATAATGCGGCGAGCACGAGGCTTGTCTCCCATGAGACGGATGTTTCTCACCCGTGGACCGATGAACGTCAGACCAGACCGCTGGCACGCTTCGGCAAAGTCGCCATTCTCCGACAGAAACCCATAACCAGGATGGACGGCATCAGCGCCGAAAGACAGCGCCGCACTGACAATCGTAGGGATATTCAGATAACTCGCGGCAGGAGAAGGCGGCCCGATACAGACGGCCTCGTCCGCCAGACGCACATGCAAAGCATTACGATCGGCGGTTGAGTACACCGCCACGGTCGGAATATTCAATGCTTTACAAGCGCGGATAATACGGACAGCAATCTCACCACGGTTGGCAATCAAGACTTTTTTAAACACGGACACTCGCCTCGCGACTCACTCTTCGAGCGGTTCTAGGAGAAAGAGGGGTTGTTCGTATTCCACTGGTTGTCCATTCTCGACAAGAATTTTGAGGACTCGACCTCGAGTCTCCGCTTGGATCTCGTTCATCATCTTCATTGCTTCGATGATACAGACCACATTACCTTTTTCTACTACTGTCCCGATTTCGACGTAGGTCTTTGCGTCCGGACTCGGCGCTCGGTAGAAAGTGCCCACCATCGGAGAGCAGATCTTTATGCCAGGTTCTGCTGCTATATCCCCACGGCTGAATTCTTGGGGAGGAACAGGACTTGTCGAAGGAACCGACACAGAAGGCGGCATAGATACCTGAGTCAACTGAGATAAAGGAGCTGCCGCAGACACCAAAGTCACCGGCGACATGGGCGGCGGTATGTTATGATTCTCTCGCACGAGTCGAATTTTCCCCTTACGATCCTCCATTTCCAATTCAAGGATGTCGTGCTCGGCCATGAGTTCGACGATTTTTTGGATATCATCAATTTCCATAAGAAGAGTAGTCAGCCTTTAGTCTTTCGCTTCAGGTTTTCAGAGACGGGGCTTACAGCAGCCCTGGTGCGACGTGGAACGTTATGAGGATTTGCGTATGATTTCTACAGCAGCCCTCAGCCCCAGCAGATAACTGTCAGCTCCAAATCCACAAATTTGACCCACCGCAGCCCGAGCGATGTAGGAATGATGGCGGAAGTCCTCACGCTTATAGAGGTTTGACAGATGCACTTCCACGACTGGGAGGTCACTGGCGAGAATTGCATCCAGAAGGGCGACGCTCGTATGGGTGTACGCTCCAGCATTAATCAACAAAGCAGCGCATCTACCACGGGCTTGCTGAATTTTTGTTACTAGCTCGCCTTCATGGTTCGATTGAAATGATTCTACCTCAACCCCAAGCTCTTTTCCTAAAGAGATAAGCATGGAGTCGATATCCGCAAGTGTAGTGTGACCATAGATCTGGGGTTCTCGCTGCCCCAGCATATTAAGGTTTGGACCGTGCAGCACCAGCACCCGCGGAAGCGTCTCGCTCGCCATTTGCGTCCCCGAAGCAAGGGAGTGTAGGGCGAAACATCAGCACCGTCAAGGACTGACAGCAAAACATTGTCGCAAACTGACAGGCCGGCACTCAGGTAAAGAGATAGAAAGCGGTTGACATAGAGGACCCCATCCTAGGAAAAGTGAAAACTAGGACTTGCCGCTCTTATCGCTCAAGAAAAATCTTGACTCTCCACAGGTTAAGAACCAAGCTAATTCGATCAGGGAGTTCACTTCATAATCCGGCTGCTCTTGTGGATTTCGTGGCTCGACCTCGCGGCACCACCCCACCCGAATCCGTGCTGTTCTTAGTCCGAGGCGTTTGGCCGGAATAATATCGTTATCTAGTCGGTCTCCAACCATCAGTGCTGCGTCGGGCTGACATCTCGCATGCTCAAGTACGAATTGAAATAAGCGAGGATCTGGCTTGCTAAAACCAACTTCGGCGGAGTTCCCTGACACCAGGAAATACTGCCACAACCCCTGAGCTTTCAGCGCCTCATTCGCAATCAAGAGATTGTTCGACAAGGTAGCCAAACGATATTGTTGAGCAAGCAACGGTATCGCCCGGGCGGCTTCAGGTTGTAAGGGATTCAAACGTAGGAACGTATCCACATCCGTCGCGTTGAGTGTTTTCTGTACGCGATCCCACACTCGACCCGCTTGGGTCTCGGAGCGGCAGACAGTGCGCACGAGTGTCCGTAAGAAACTACTCAGTCGTTTCTCCTTCACCTCGCGCTCAACCGCCACGAAACGTTCCGTTGGAGCGCTTAACCCTTCGAACGCTAATTCATGGCGGATAATTGCCCGGACATGAGCCGACCAGGGCTCATCGTTGAATACCGGCCCGCCAAGGTCGAGAAAAATCCAAGAGAACATACAAGATAGGGTCTATCAAGATAGGGTCTATTGAGTTCGTTGGGTTTATTGAGCCGTTGAGTCTATTGAATTGATCTTTGAAGTTTGACGCTATGGACTCTCCGAACCTTAATAAACTCTGCAGGTTTTACTGAATTTCCACGTCAACCACCTTACCATGGCCAACTTGCGAGCCGATAAGATTGGCGAATCGGGCGCGCAGATATTTACTACGGAACAGGGCATGAATGCGTTCAGTCTCTTTTTCATCCTCGATAAATTTCGCCTTCCCAGCAAATATAAGAGTTCCTATTTTAAGTTTTATCTGCGGGTCTTTTTTCAGGTTTTGGTACCAGTCGGACTTCCCTTCCTGGCCAGACTGGATGTAGAGGTGACCCTGGTCGTATACGAACCAAATGGGCTTGGCATGCGACTTCCCACTTTTGCGTCCGATGGTGGTAATTTCCACTGTAGATTGACTTGCGACTTTTTCGAGATCTGCTCGGGTTACGGTCTTCTCTTCCTGCGCTGACACTCCTCCCGAGAGCGAACACACCACCACCAGGATCCCCCACAGCCACATCACACCACGCCAAAGCGCCTTTTCAGATTCGCACATATACAGAACCTCCCAGACTTTTTGTTAGTATCCCGCGCCGCCTCTTGTTCCGCAATCCCTCACTTTGCCGGAACCTCGGAAGTACGGTACATCCTCTGCAAATCGGCGCGCTCTTCATGTTTCTCTTCCGTCGCATTGTCCGCGATCAGAGTCAAATGTTGTTTTCCATCAGATTGATTGGCGAGCAAATGATTCCCCATTTTTCGCGTCTTCCACATAAACTGAGAAAAAAGTTCCCTTATTCACCAGCGTAGGGATAGGCTTCCCCAAGCGCAAAAGACTTGCTACCGTAGCCGCAAGAAAAGCCAAGGAGGCTGCCGCATGGCGACGCAATACCATTTTACAGTGGCAAATGAACAAATTGACACCCAAATGGGGAAGCATGCTTCTCCTAACATCACGATCACGATGAAAGAGAGTGATTATCTCGACATGATCAATGGCAAGCTCAATGGGCAGATGGCATTCATGACCGGCAAGCTAAAAATCGCCGGCGACATGGGCCTCGCGTTGAAGCTACAAAGCCTCTTTCAGCAACGTGCGGCGGGCAGCGACCCAGCCACGACCGTGCAGCAGGTCATTGACGGGATGGCGCAGAACTTTAACCCTGTCGCGGCTAAGGGCATGAACGCGGTATTTCAGTTTGATTTAACCTAAATAAATATTGATCTGAACATAAAGGGCGCCCCTCGTGCGCCCTTTATGTTTCCGTTTCTCTCCATTCGTATCGCCTCTCCCCGTATTTCACAGATAACATCCGCCGAGATCGACAGGCCACGAAGAATTTGGCAAGCCTCCATTTGATGGCATGTCGGCGAATGCGCCAAGCGCAACCGGCGCGCGCATGCCTGTCCTCATTAGAAAAGTCGTTCCCGGTCGGAATTACCATCACACGCGCTCGGGTTGACTCTTCAACCTCTTGCCCGCTAGGCTTGCAGCGGTTTGCTCTCCATGGCAAGGAAAGAAAAAAAGGAGGACGGGATGTCTAAACATGTTGTGATTATTCCCGGGGACGACGCGGCCCCGGAAGCGATGACTCCGGTCGTCGAGATCTTAAAAAGTCTTTCCCTCGATATCACCTTCACCGAGTTTCCCTCTGGCGAAGAAGGCGTGAAACAATACGGCTCGCGCGGTGCATTTGATCAAGCTCTCCGTGAAGCCATTGACCAGTCTGACACAACGCTGTTCGGTTCGACGAACGGCACAACCGGCGGCATTAACCATCTCCGTTGGGGGAAAAGAACGTTCGCAAACGTGCGGCCTATTCGCTGGCAGCTAGGGTTTCGCAGTCCACTCAGGAATCCGGAAGGGATCGATTTGGTTATCGTACGAGAGAATCTCGAAGACCTCTATATGGGTATCGAGGGAGACCTCGGGTTGCTTTCCTCGCTTCCGGTCACCAGCTGGCTCACCCGTAAACCGCTAGACACCACGCCGACCGGCAAGTTCGCGATTAAGGTCATCACCGAAGAAGGGTCTCGCCGCATTGCGCGTTTCGCCTTTGAACTTGCCCGTAAACGCAAAGCCAAAGGCGGAAAGGGCAAAGTCACCTGCACGAGCAAATACAATATGTTGCGGGACAGTGACGGCTTATTTCGTCGTGTAGTAGAGGAAACGTCCACAGAATATCCGGACCTGCGTTACGAACAGTACATCGTTGACGATTTCGCCCGACGGTTGGTCGCTACCCCGAGAGACTTCGATGTTGTGGTCATGCCTAATTTGTACGGAGACATTCTCTCAGACGCTGCGGCGGGCGCGCTCGGCGGTCTCGGATTAGCTCCGAGCGGTTGTTACGGCGCAACTTACGCGTATTTCGAGTCCGTCCACGGCTCTGCCCCTGACATTGCAGGTCGCAACATCATAAACCCGACGGCGACCTTGTTGTCGGCGGTCATGATGCTCGATTATCTTGGTTATGAAGACGCCCACACGCGATTAGATCAAGCGATCTCCCGTGTGTATGCGAGCGGTCACCCCCTCACTCCCGACCAGGGAGGGACGTCATCAACCACTGATTTCTGCACGGCAGTGCAGAAACATTTGTAGGATGCTCAAGCAATAGGGCAGGCGAGATAATTAACCCGACATTTTGCTACGGGACTTGGTAATGACCACCACGTCCTGCCCATTGACACGGACCATGCGCCGGTCCGAAGCGGCTTGCTGCGACCCTTTGCGGGTGCGGGTTTCGCGCCATTGTTTCAGTTGTTTTTCTAGCTCCTTTGCACTCACTGCTTCCTCCATCGTTGACACACAGACATTCTCATTGACGCGCTGCGTATACTATTGCTGCCCGTCAATAAACGCCTCCAAACTCTTCGCCCGGTTAGGGTTTCGCAACTTCCGCAAGGCTTTCGCCTCAATCTGGCGGATGCGCTCACGAGTCACGGCGAATCGCTGCCCGACTTCTTCCAAAGTAAAGTCGGTCTTTTCATCAATGCCAAAACGCATGCGCAAAATTTGTTCTTCTCGCGGAGTGAGCGTAGCTAACACCTTGCGGGTTTGCTCTTCCAGGCTTAAAGCCATTGCCGCGTCGGCAGGTGATAGCGTCTGACGATCTTCAACAAAATCCCCTAAAGAACTTTCCTCATCATCCCCGATAGGCGTTTCCAGGGAAACCGGTTCTTTAACGATCTTGAGGACTTTGCGAACCTTATCGGCAGGCACTTCCATTTGTATAGCAATCTCTTCTGGAGTAGGTTCTCTTCCAAGCTGCTGCACAAGGTAGCGAGAAGTGCGCAAGACCTTGTTAATAGTCTCGATCATGTGGACAGGGATACGTATCGTGCGGGCCTGATCAGCAATTGCCCGGCTGACTGATTGCCGAATCCACCAGGTCGCATACGTCGAAAATTTATACCCACGCTGGTATTCGAATTTCTCTACTGCCCGCATGAGTCCAATGTTGCCTTCCTGAATGAGATCCAAGAAGCCAAGACCGCGGTTCACATAGCGTTTGGCAATACTCACCACCAAGCGGAGGTTTGCTTCAATCAAGCGGCGCTTTCCTTCCTGGGCGTGATATTCACCCAGGGCAACGTTGGCAAGCGAACGCTGCAGGTCCTCGCTCGTCATCCCCAGTTCTTCCTCAGCCTTATGGATGTCTTTCCGCACGGTCTGGATAAGATTACTCGCTTCCATTAGTTGAGAAGCGACGGATTTCCCCAGTTGAGTAGTCAGTTTCGACGCTGGCGCTCCACCAGCTTTCAGGGTCCGCCCTAGAGAAAGAATTTCCGTGGATTTGTGCTTGAGAAGTTCTTCCTGGCGCATACAGAGCCTCGTACGTTGATCTAGTAAGGCCCCTATTTCTTTCAGTTTTTCCGCCAAGGCAGTAATATGCTTCCGCCCCAGCGGCAACGCCGCCAAGGCGGTCTGGATCTTTACCCGCGTTTCATTGAGTTTTTTCTGGGTCTTCTCTCGTTCCTTCGCCGTTAGGCGTTTGTGTAACGCCTGTTCTAGTTTTTCACGCTCATGTGCAAGTCTTTTCAGTGGCCCCATTCTGCTCAAAAATAACTCAACCCGATGATCTTCCTTGCCAGACGCATCAACTTCTTCTTCATCGTCGCCAAAAACATGGCGAGGTTCGATTTCTTCTTGTTTGAGTTTCTCTCCGAGCGAGATAATCGAACGCAACGCCAAAGGAGAGGAAAAGACTTCCGATTTGACTTGCTTTTCTCCTGCCTCAATTTCCTTGGCAATCGCTACTTCTTCTTCCCTGCTGAGGAGGGGGATGTTCCCCATCTCTTGCAGGTACATGCGGACTGGATCGGAAGTGTCCCCTGTCGTAGGTTCTTCAACGACCGGAGCCTCCTCCTCCCACTCCTCTTCCTCGCGTTTTGGAAGGTCAATTCCTATAGTGCTTTCCTCATCAAGGACATCTACTGCCTCGATATCTATATCTTCGAGGATGGAGATCACGTTATCGATTTCTTCTCCTGGTGAGGCGTCTGGCGAAAGTGGATGGATGGTCTCAGGCGCACTGAGTAAAGACTTTTCTGATGAGTGCGGGACAGCCTGTAGTCTTTCTTTGCGTTTTTCCATAGGGCGCCTATAATCCCTTTCTGTAGCAGTCCACCAAGTACGAAATTCTCCCCCTTCCTGCCTCAGCAATGAGACTGGAACAAAAGGGCCTCTCGGTGTTATTGACAGAATTCAAATTATGCAAGCGCAGTAACAGAATCTAGGAAGGTCTCCCCAAAAATTTAAGAATCAGCAAATAAGGGAGAGTGAAACTTAGTTATCCTAAGAACAGAAAGGGATGAAGTCAAGTCAAGTAGACTGTAAATAGTGTATTTTTCAATTAATCGACAAAGCATCATATGAATTTTCGTGGAGACGCTCCCAACAGTACTTAAGCAAATACTAGTGTAGCAAAAACAACACCAATCAAAAATCATACAAAGATCACCATATAGAGGCGCTAATCGAGCGTGCGGC
>JBFWZL010000207.1:0-10431 GCA_050185455.1 Binatia bacterium
CCACTAACTTGCGGCGCGTCGCTCCGCTCCGACTGGCCTTGGCCTCGACTCTCACGCTGTTCGCCATGCTTGGAGTGACTGCTCGCCTTCTCCTGGTCTGACTGCTCGACATCGCTGGAATACACAGATTGCACCAGTTGATGATACTGCGTTCGGTGCGCGCCACGCCTGCCGCTTCAAAATGCTTGGCCGCCTCCCGCACCGTCAACGTGTGGGCCTCGGTTTTTTCCGTAACGTGCGGAACGTTTCCGAATGTTTCCGCAGGATGCGGAACAGTGCCGAATGGTGCGGCATCGTGCGGAAGATTTCCGAATGATTCGGAAGCAGTGTCTTGCATGTCTGCATGATACTGCGCGCACGCCGAAAGAACAAAATGAAGTTATGCACAGTGCGGAGTGCTGGCGCGTGTGTCAAGATACAGCTATGGAGCAAATCGGCGCGCGCCTCGAAGCGCGCGGGAAAGATATTGAACTCGACACCAAGGATCCCATCGTCCAGGGTGGCTTTACTCAGGTGCCTAATTTCATTTTGAAAAAAGAGGCGCTGAGCGCGGGCGCGAAGGTCACCTACGCCATGTTCCTGCAATATGCCTGGCACAATGACAGTTGCTTTCCCGGTCAAGAACGCTTGGCCAAAGATGTCGGGGCGGCGGAACGTAGCGTGCGCACCTACATCCAGGAGTTAAAGACGGCGGGGTTGCTAGAAGTGCGACGGCGAGGCCAAGGCAAAACCAACCTCTACACGATTCATTTCGTCGTGAACGTACGGAGAAGGACGACAGGGACGTAGGTCCAGAGCGGCAACTATTGCCGATCAAGACCGGCAAAGAGGTGCGCTCCAGAGCGGCAGGATTTGCCTCCTAATAATATACAGACTAAGGAATACCCAGGAGATGAATACTCAGCGTACGTCGTTTCTATAAATCTTCGTTATAAGTAGCGCGGCGCGAAAATTTTGCTTGACCCTCCCTGCTCTTTCTTTAGCGCTTATTTCCGCATTTTTGCTGTGAGCAGTTCTTTTATTTGGCGAATAAAGAATAAAGATTTTTCTCTTTCTTTTAAGGAAGGTAGATACTGTGAAGGCGTGTTCACACGGGAAGGGCGGGGTTGGCGGCGGTACCCGAGCAAAATACACAGCACCCGTTTGAGCTGTCCGCCGGGCCGGAAGTAACAAGGGAGAAATTTGCCGTCAGGGAGGCGAATGGCTTTAGAGACGATCCACCGTTCTGCTTCCAGACGTTTCAGGAGTTTACAGACCCACTCGCGGCTCAGGTCCAGGCGTGACGCAAGATCGTCCTGGCTGGCCTGAATCTGTGCCTTGAACAGGTTACCGTGGCTGGCTCCGTGGAATTTACAGATCAAGAGCCGGAGCACGTCTCGTGATTGGTTGCGTTTAAGCGCTGGCGTCCACTTGCCCACAAAAAAAACTGAGGCGCTCAAGAGATTATCGAGCGTGAGAATAGGACCACCCATACACCCCCCTTAACAAAAAGGCATACGCCTTCGTTGACTTCGCTGGGGGTTCTGGGTTAGGGTAGGAATCGCAAATACTCCTATCCCGATTCCGCGCTCTCCCCAGCGAAATCGGTTATAAGCAGGAAGGCGACTCTGGCAGGTCGCCTTTTTTGCTTTATGCTCGTAGCTCTTTGCTGGTTTACACCTTCTTTGTCGACTCCAAAGAATATGATTGTGTTCTGGGATACTCTTATTGAATAAATTTGCAATAGTCTCTATTTATTGAATTATCGCGAGAACGCTAGCTAGCGACATCGCGAAGATGAGACAACGCGAGAACGCGACATCGCGTTTTAGCGACATCGCGAGAACGGATCTGCGTTTTTCTTAAACGAAATAAAGATCTTTCGTATTGAGCAAGTAATAATTTTCTTTATACTAGCGAGAACGCGACATCGCGAAGATGAGACAACGCGAGAACGCGACATCGCGAGAATGGCACGAAAAATTTTTCATGGATGGAAGGAAGTGAGCTATGGAAGATGGGCAACCGCTACGAAAAACCTGGGTTATTGCGGTAGGGAACCAAAAGGGAGGGGTAGGAAAGACGACTAACACTGTCCATATTGCTACGGCTCTTTGTGAGCTTGGTCGAAAGTGCCTTATTTGGGATCTCGACATGAATCATGGGGCAACGCTCCATTTCGGTATTCCAAGTGAGAGCTTCTTGGGAACCTATGAGATCCTTATGGGAGACGAAAACCCAGAGGATTTGATCCTGACGAACGAGGATGAGGGCATTGAGCTTCCTCAGAATTTGGACCTCATTCCTGCCCGGCGTAATCTCGAAAACATTGACGAAGCTCTAGCGGCACGGGATAAGTTCATCAACAAGCCTGACGTCCTCATTGAACCGCTTAATCGCCTGCGCGGCCGCTATGACTACATCTTTCTTGATACTGCTCCAAACGCAACAACTCCTACGATCGCCGCTTACAAAGCGGCGGATTTGTTCATTCTCTCGGCACTCCCCGAAACATTCGCCATAGCCGGTTTAAACGACGCCCTTGCAGATATCGACAAAGCTCGGCGTAGAGGCAATAAAAATCTGCGTTTGTTGGGTGTCGTCGTTTCCTGCACAGACAAGCGGACGACCCTTTCAACCCAACTGACACATTACGTTGAAGAAATTTTCGGTCCGGACGGAAGAAAATCAGCGAAATTCGACGGAACGATCAGCCGGGCTGTTGTGATTCCTAAAGCACAAAAAGTGGGGAAGACCATTTTCCAGACCAACTCGACCCACAAGGTTACGGACGAGTACCGACAGCTTGCACGGGAGATTGAGGCAAGGATTGAGGAGTTTAAAAAAGATCATGAGGAAACGCCGGTTGAGCCGAACCACGCCGTTGTGCCCACTGAGGAGCTGTAACCCATGGGAAAACGAGTACCACCCGATGAAAGGCCCTTTAACCCTGTTGAAGCTGCTCTTGTGCGTTCCGTCCTTGCTTCGGAGCCGCCAGTAGATCTCGCTCTCGTCACCACTCAAGTGACTAGCGCAGAGCCTCAAGAAGACGCCCGCGGGGAACACGCCGTCTCAATCGATGGGCAACAGACATGGTTTACCTCAAGGCAACAAAACGCTCTGCACGCATTGCAAATAGAAAAGCTCAGTCGAGAAAAGCGCGTGTTGCTAACGCAAGTCGAAGAACGGGAGGTTGAGCGTATTGTCGCTCGACTCGCAGCCGAGCTGTCTACGCCGGTAAAGCTCAGTCATCTCCTTCGCGCGTGCGTCACTCTTATCCGCCATGCGGAGAGCCAGATTGCGGACCAAGCACGTCAGGTAGGGTCTCTCACACGACCGGCAAATGGGAACCTCGCAGCTCTTGCTGAATTTGAGCATCGCTTTGCGAAGATTCTTTCGGCGGCGTTTCGCGATACGGCCCGGCTTCGGTAGATGAAGAAGCGACTCTAAATGTCCGATAAGCGCGTTTCTGTTAATGTAACGAAGAAAAGGGGAGGGGGCAGCTTCTTTTTTAGGCATATTCAAACGCTGGACATTGGAGTACGCTGAGCAAAAATTTTGGTTCTGTACAACGCATGATGACTTCGCGAGCTGTGACACAAGCGCTCTGTCTCATTCTGGCCGTGGTGGCTTTCCCCGGCTCTTTGCGCTCCGCCTTCGCTCAGGTGGCGGTGGTGATCAGATCCGTTAATCTTCGCGCAGACCCTTCAACTACTAACCCACCGCTCCGCTTACTCTTTCCTCCAGAGCGCTTAGAGCTCATCCCGCCAAAGGAGGAAGGCGCATACTACCGGGTGAGAACTGAGGCAGGCGAGACCGGCTGGGTGTGGCAGCGGAATGTGAATCTCTACCGCCGTGAGGAGTGGATGGCGAGATGGGCCGATGCCGATAGGGATTGCCAAGATACCCGGCATGAGGTCCTCGCTGAAGAGTCAGCCGCGCCGGTTACCTTGAGTGCTAATGGGTGCCGCGTGGATGCTGGCCAGTGGGTGGATCCCTACAGCGGAGAAGTGTTCACCAATCCCTCTGACCTGGATATTGATCATGTGGTGCCGCTCGCGAATGCCCATATTTCCGGCGGGTGGGTTTGGGACCGAGCGCGCCGGGAAGCGTACGCCAACGATCTTAACCATGCAGAGCATTTGCTTGCAGTCAAGAATAGCCTCAACCGGCAAAAAGGGGATAAGAGTCCTGACAAATGGAAGCCTCCCCGGCAGGAATACTGGTGCGAGTATGCAACCATCTGGCTCGATATCAAACGGCGCTGGCAACTTATCTTAACGGCGGAGGAAGCTGCGGCGATCGCCGAGATGAAGGCTACGTGTCCGTGAGGAGCCGCTAGAGCCCGGTATGAAGCACGTCAGCCTCGTTCTTGTTTCCGCAGCTTTGGTGTGCGGGCTGATGCACTCGCCGCTCTCCGCTGAAACCGATGACGAGATAAAGCAGCAGCTTATCCAGCAATCCATAGCGCAATATCCCGGCAACTGTCCCTGTCCGTATAACACCGACCGAGCGGGAAGACGGTGTGGAGGACGCAGCGCCTACAGTCGCGCCGGTGGCTACAGCCCTCTCTGTTATCCCCGCGACGTGACCCAAGAAATGGTGGATCTCTACAAAGCGCAGCGATCCCGTGGCGGCAAGTGAGGAAGAGCGCACAGCCGTTTTGGGTTAGGAAGGGGAGGGAAGTTCGCGCGATGCCTTCATACTCGACACTATAGCTTTTGTGTCTACTAAGCGTACAGGGAAGTAAACGATGGATGAGTTACAAAAAGAGCATCTTAGCATCGTCAATTCGTCAGGGTTTCCGTTTCAGAGCGCGGTGACTGAAGCAATCAAGAGGAGCCCACGGTCTAATTGGAGGGTAGTCCTTAAGGAGCATCCTTGGAGACATCCAGATACCCTCCAAGAGGGTTACATAGACCTCGTGCTCGAGCATAAAGCTGCAAGTATCCAATATGGCCAATATATTATCCTTGAGTGCAAGCGCCAGCGCGGCAACGCTCGATGGTATTTCCTTCCTCCCATTACTCCTAGAGGAAGGGACGTCCGTATCCTCTTGTCCAATTCGCAACAATCTGTTGTTGGTTTCAAACCGTGTGATAGCTTCCTTATGCTAGATTCGCCAGAGAGCTCATTTTGCGTAGTCCCTGGAGAAGGCAGTGGACGGCGACCACTGCTTGAAAAAATGACTGATGATCTCTTGCAGTCGCTAGAAGCATTCGCACTAGAAGATCGTAGTTTGAACAAAAATCCTTTGTTTCGTAGGCTCTACCTCCCAGTGGTCGTGACGAACGCGAGACTCTTCACTTGCTCGTTCGATCCGGTGGGCGTGTCATTAGA
This sequence comes from Binatia bacterium, assembly GCA_050185455.1. Taxonomy (GTDB): domain Bacteria; phylum Desulfobacterota; class Binatia; order Bin18; family Bin18; genus SYOC01. Next base: position 5,320 of record JBFWZL010000207.1, read on the forward strand.
AACAGGCGAGATTCCAGATGAAGCAAAATTTGAAGAGGTCCCCTACATTCGATTCAAAAAAACTCTGTGGTCTCACATCACCCACGAACAAGAAGAGGTGTTTTCGGTCGAAGACGCTCACCAAGACCGCGAGAGGACTATTTTGGTAGTATCAGGTTCTCATCTCAAATTGTTTCTTGAGCAAGTGCAGTTCGGGGGATTAATTAGGGGCTGAAGGGTGATTTTTCTGTCGTACGCCTCTCGCCGAAAACGTTAGCTTTTAGTCAAAGGGAAACCCGCCTTCGATGATGGCGGGTTTTTTACTGTTGGGTTGAGTCTTTTTAGCGCGGCGGTTTGAGAAAAACCGCTTGAGGATAGCGCGAACATCAACAAAGGGAATAGGCCATTTTATTACCTCGGTCAGTAACCATTCTAGGTCTCGATACCACTTTTTCTTATTGGTGTTTTCAGAGTGAAAAAACAGTGGGAGCATGGTTTCTAGGCGCGTACACGCATCAGCTAGGAACGGTAACTCAATAGAAGAAATTAAAAGAACTTTCTCGCTGTCTCTGCTCTGAAACTCCATAGTTACTCCTTTCGCTAAAGTCTAACGTGTTTTCCCAGTGGGCTCTATCCTTCACGGGACGGGAGTCGACGCGACATTTATTGGGTTACAAACTTCTTTTTTGCTCCACCTCATGCCGCTTGTAAGTTCCTTCCACTATGGGTAGTTCCTAGCGCTTCTTGACAAGAAACAAGAGGTTGTCCCATTGTCCGTTGGGATTAGAGAGAGTGGAATGGTTCAAGTGATACTCTCATGCCGCTTGGGCGGCAACCTCTCGTCGTCCTAACGCAGTGACCAACTCCTCCGCTTGGGCCAGGCCCCGCACGCGGCGCATCTTTTTGCGATGGGCCCGGATCGAGGCCGCTACCCAGCGTAGGATTTGGTTCGAGCGCTGTGCCCTCCAGTTCTTGACTCGGTGAAGCTTGTCCCTCACAACCGAGAACAACGATTCGATCAAGTTCGTGGAACTCAAACTCTTCCGTAACTCACCGGTGATGCCCAAGCCGTGGAGTGTCAGTAACTCCTCGCCCACTTCGTCCAGCGAGGCGGCGGCCTGAGCTGAGAGTCCCGCGACCCACTCGCACAGGGCTGCCAGTTCCGTGCGGGCGTCGGTCAGAGAGTTGAGCGCCATCAGTTTCTTCAGCCGCCAGTGCAGCGTGCCATGCACCCGCTCAGGCAAATAGCCGCGTAAATTGCGCTCCTTGTGCAGCCAACAACGGGCGACCACCACCCGCTCGCCAAACGCCGCTCGCAATGCTTTCTTGAGGGCTTTGGCTCCGTCAATAACCGCCAAGAGCCGCTCGCAATGCAGCCTAAAGCCACGCGCCTGGAGCGAGGCGAGCAAGTCTTTGACCACTTCACTGTTCTCGGTGTCGCCTTCGCGTAAGCCCACCGGAATCTTCTCCATCGCTGGGGTGATGCCTAAAGCCGCGACGACAGTCCGTCCGCCAATCTCCACGCCGTCGATCAGCAGCGCGACAAAAGACTGCTGATCGAGCTGGCCTTCATGGATACTGTCCAGGTCGTGCTGGCTGGCGCGGACAAAGGCTCGCGAGACGGAGGACCGTGACACCCCCAGCTTCTCGCTGTAGCCGTCAATGACCTGGTCGTAGTTCCGCGTGCTCACCCCTAGCATCATGCGCTGGTGCAGCTGGTCGTCGAGCAAATCTTGACTCTGCAGTTTGGCCAAGGTCGGCAAGGCCAGCTCCCGATTCTCTTTCCGCACGCGGGGACGTTGGACCGCATAACGCGCCCCTTCCACGACAACGGCCGTCTGCTCATGGCCGCCCCGATCGCCCAGCCCCGCGCTCTTGCGCTCATACCGCTGCCCGCACAGGGCTTCGGCGTCTTGCTCCAACAACGCCACTGCCATCGTCAGCGCGGCTTGTTTGGCTCGCTCCAGGAGCACCGCTTGAATCGCTCCCGGCTCTAGCCCCGCAATTATGCTCAGCAATTCGCCTTGCTTTTCCTGCCCCCTTGATGTCTTGTGCACTGGTGGACTCCTTTCTCATTACCCCACCGGAGATTCTCCTCCGGTGGAGTCCACTCTGCAATTCCAACGATCCCTGGGACATGTTCAGAAACAACGGAATAAGGCATAGCGCCGTTATGCCTTGCGCATTCTTCTTTGGGCTTTTCTGCCTCACCGCCACAGGGTTCGTGGCAGTCGGGGTCGCGACTTACCTCCTGGGCGTTTCTCGTCCGAAGATACGGTTCACGGCAAGCGTAGCAGTATTGCTGATCGCCGCGATAGTTGCGTTCACTCCACTCCTGTTAATTGCAGTCAATCCAGAGGCTAGGGCGGCGCTCCAGGATAAGGCGCGTGAGCACGCCCTGGGACAGGAACACGCGACAGATACTCCTTCCCTCACCGTCTTGCGTTGGATGGCGCTCTATGGGGAGGATACTGCCCAAGCCGCAACGCTTACCACCCTCTACTTTCGTAATGGGGACAAGGCTTCCGTGTGGGCACGAAAGACGCAGGCTGTGTTAGAGACAATCAAGTACGAGCATTTGGGAGGAGAGATCGTTAATGAAACGATCACGGGAGAGACGGCAGTGGTAACGGTGAAAGCACGGATCTCAGCAGCGCATGGCGTCTCTACCCAAACGGAAGTGTACACACTGCGGCGCATCAAGGGACAATGGTTCATTGATGAGTTAGAAGTCAAAAACGAAGTGTTGGAAGCGCTGCCCAAGTAAGGTAATAAAAAAGGCTCTGGAGAAACTCCAGAGCCCGTTACAAGGTGATTAGTGATGATGGACGACTTTCCAGCCAAACCATATCGCGGTACCGCAAATAGCTACCCATCCGATAACCGCAACCCATTCTGAAAGTGTCATTGTGGGATACCTCCGATGAGGGCTTTAATTTTTCTGTACTGGAGCCAAGCCACGTAGCCAACGATTAGGGTAGCGAGAATACCTACCCCTGCCAAGAGAAGACGAATACCGCTTGGCAATCCTGTCAAAATGCCCAGTGTCCCGCCGCCAAGAGCTATGCCTATGATCACAAGAAAGCGGAACACTTCGGTTTCCAGCTTAATCTGTTCTTTGGTTTCGTCCGTCATACGTCTCTCCGCCTTCTGCTGTGATTGCCGGAGCAATAATACAAGGTGACGAAGCAAAAAGCCGTCCTAATCTCACCGTAGTATCAAATTGCACGCTCGGTTTCAGCTTCTTCATCGCATTCGTGAAAGTGTTGAGCGTCTCCCACGGTGTACAGGGTTCTACTCGTTCCAGGTACGGCGTGGCAACGTCGTGAAAGAGCCGCACGGGGACGATCTTGCGGACGAACGCTTCATAGATGCGCTCGCGGGCTTCTCCTGGACTCCAGACGTGGTGTTGCAACGCCTCAATGTGTTTCTGGTATTGCCCATACCCGATCTCATACCGTCTTACCGCTTTGGTGATTTCTTCCAACAGATCAAGCTTGGCGGTGTGCTTGCGTTTCAGGGCGATCAGATCCCCGTGAAAGGCCAGGTTATCACAGACGAAAACACGCAAGCCGATGGCGATCTGCAGGCAGAAGCTCTTATCGTTGGACGTTCTTAGGCCGATCGCCGCGTAGTATTCCGCCGTTTCTCCCCAGTTGAGGTCCAGTACGCCGAATAAGACATTGCCCTCTCGTTGCACGGCGTACGCTTCTTTTCTTACCGTCAGTCCTCTGCTAGAAAGAACAGTAGTGAGAGTGTCTACTAAGACACTATGCGGAATGGGACGCCAGCTCTTGGTAGGGGAAGGCGTTCCAATCTGCACGAGGTCTGTCTTCTCAATCAGTGTTGCTCCTCTGTGTGTAATCAAGGTTGCAGTCATTTTTTGTCTCCTTTCCAGCCTTTAGACCACCCCCGCTTGAAGAGCCACGCGTTGATGTCCAAGGTTGTTAGCGACCATTCATCAGCGAATGTCGCGGTGAAGTTTTGTTTGAACGCCTCATGGTGTTTGAAGGCCTGAGAATCTCCTGCCCAACGGGAGAATTTTTCTCCTGCGCGCCAACCCTTTGTTGGAGGGTGCTCCCGGAGGTGGTCAACGAGAATCGCAAGAGCTAAATCTGCCGGGCCGCTGCCTTGATATCCCCACTCAAGCCCTTGAGGGGAATGAAACGGGATGTGACGGAGTGGGCGCGTGAGCTTCCTGCCGCTACTGTTGAATCGGGAAACTTCGACAACTACTCCTTTTTCTGTTCTTCTGCCGGTGTAGGTTTTACTCATCCGTCCCTCCTTAATCGTTCAGGTCCCAGATCGGTTTACCCTTGGGATGGTGGGCTACGAGCGTCTCAAAGGGTTCTTTGGCTTGCAGGCCACGGCGGCGGGCCAGTAGTTGGGTAACCAGCGTGGTCTTTGCCTCCTCGTCTACTTCCACGCCGCCAGCGCTACGGATGGTGCGCAACGCAGTGGCCACGAGTCGGGGCGGCACCGTCAGCGTCCAGACAAACACGAGGATAGGTTTGCCCCGGAAGAATCCCGAGATCAGCGACCAGTCTTCCGGATCGCGGTCAAGCAGGGGGCGTAACACGGTGTGGTAGGTGGTCTTGGCGATCACGGCGGACGGCATGACCCAGGCGGTGCCGCGAAACTCTTGGGTGGTTCTCCTCCGCCGCCTGTTCTTTTTCTGGCTCCTTGGTTTCGGTCTCACATTTTACCTCCTTTCAATACTCCTCGGGGAGCAACAAGGTTGTTACCGATCGATCTGCCTCGGTTATGATCCATATTTTCACGCCCGTAGTGAGCGTGTACGCCGAAAGGATGCGAAATCCTTTCTCTACCGACAACTCATTTTCCGCCGCATCCTCGGGCGGAACGTCCCCCCAGTCACTTGACTGATGGCGGGCAAGCAGCCGCCACGGGCCTCGTCCTGCGCGCTCCAACGCTTTCAGAGCGCCGGGGGTGGCGACAATTCTGCCAAGTGGGAACTTTGCCTGTGACATGGGTGCCTCCTACACAAGCATACGAGCCAAGGGTTTCAGGTCGTCGTTGAAATACATCTGGCAGGTCTCGCAGACATAGCCGTCTGGCGTAATGCCTAAAAACAACAGAACCTTCAGAGGCGCTGTACAGGTCGGGCATGTT
>JBFWZL010000208.1:0-10425 GCA_050185455.1 Binatia bacterium
CAGGCTGTGGCGTTGGTTAGCACTGCGACCACGCTCACGGAAAAAATCTTTTGGTTCGTACCGTCCATGCAGGGGGCTATTTTCCCAATTTTTAGCCGTTTACATGTCACCGAGCGTGACCGCTTCGGCTCGGCATTTGCGCGTGCTTTGCGCTATCAAGTCTTGATTGCGGTCGGTTGTGGGTTAGGGGCGAGTTTGCTCGGACCTTGGGTGATTCGTTTTGTGTTTCCCGAAGAATTTTGGACAGCCGGACTGGTTGTCGAAGTACTGGGATGGATCTGCGTACCGAAACTGGTCAGCAGCCTCTTTGTGACGGTCCTCCAGTCGTTGAGTCGAGAGCGGCAAGTGAGTTGGATCAGCGCCATACAGTGTGCAGTATACATTATTGCAACGTTTTTCTGTGTCTCCGCTTGGGGCGTCCTCGGATTTGCCTGGGCGTATCTTGTTGCCGAGAGTGTCGGTGTCGGACTCTATGTCGGGTGCTTGTGGCGTACGGGCGCCTTTGCCGAGTCAGACGTCGGCGTGTTGGCTGCTACCTTGAGTTGCGGAATCGCGCTGTTTTTTGCGACGGCATTGTTCCCTGGAGGGCGAGAGAACTTTTTCGTAGTAATCGGCGTGTTGTTGTGTTTTCCCGTTCTTTTGGTGATCAGTCGCGGCGTTTCTCGTGAGGATGTCCACTATCTTCAGGGGCTCTGGATGAGTAGACGGCCGTCCGTGGCGTAGCCGAAATTATTATGATTCTCCGACCCCTTGCCGCCTGCGTCTTCGTTGCCTTGGTGATGCGCCTCATTCGCGAGCTGCAGCCGTCGCGCTATGGAATTATTTTGGGATGCTTTTTGCTGTATCTGCCGCTCAGCGGAAAATTTCAACTGAATCTCGCGCCGGGAATCAATCTGGTGACGATTTTCTTTGTCACGCTCCTCATGCAGAAAAAAGAGGAAGGAGAAGTCGTTCCTGGCGGCGAGCATGAGGGCGCAGTGCGAGGTTTGTTAATGGCCTGGATCGCGATATGCGCTTGGGGGTTTCTCCTGGCGTTGTCCGGGCAAATTCCGGTTGCTGAACTGGTGGTCCTGTTGAAACGCTGGCTCGACCCCATTTTTGCCTGTCTTTTGGCCTTCCGTATCACAAAACAAGAAGATCGTAAGTTTGTGCTCGCCTGTGTGTTGTTAGGCTATTTGCTCGTCGGCGCTCAAGGATTACGACACGGACTGGATTACGGAGATAAAGTCCGCATCGGCGGATTGTTCGATCAGCCGAATGATCTTGGAGCCTTCCTGGCCATGTATGCGCCTCTGGCGCTGGTGACGGCAGTATTCATGACAACAGGGTGGATACGATACGCTTTGCTCGGAGGAGTCGGCGTCAGTAGTTGGGCCTTGTTGTATACGCAGTCACGGGCGGCGCTTCTTGCGTTGCCTTTGGGCGTCCTGACGGTGTTGTTTCGTTCCGGACGTCAGGGGTTAGGTTTTCTTGGAGTTCTGCTGGTCATGCTTTTCTGGTGGTTTCCCGAGGTTTTACCTGAACAGGCGACCGCGCGCTTTGAATCTACGTATGTTGAAGATAACGCGCTCCCTGGTTCGTCCGGCCAACTCGAAGACAGCGCCGCATCGCGCATGGACATTTGGACAGGGGCGTTGAACATGATTGCTGAGAATCCTTTAGGAGTAGGTTTCGCCCAGTTCCAGCTAATGATTGAAAAATATGTAAAATTCAGGAACGAGGCGCGCGATGCGCATAATTTCTATTTGCTTGTTTGCGCCGAATTGGGCGTCTTGGGTTTGTTGCTGCTCCTCGGGCTGGTCTGGAAAATTCTAACGGTCTCGTGGGCGGTGTCGCAACGATCCGAAGACGAGTTTGTCAAGTGGTTAGGACTTGGCGTTTTTGCGACGGTGCTGGTGACAATTATGGTGAATGTGTTCGGCTCGCGGATGATGACCTTGCAAGTGGCGACCTCTTTTTGGGTGTTAGCGGCTATCACGGTGAGGGCGTATGATTGTCAACTTGCGGCGGAGCAGGCGCACACCCGAGCAGCGATTCGAGGACGCTTGCGAGGTCCTTTGGCGCGGGCGGAAAACTAACTGCGCGAAATCAGGTTGCGCCTCCGCGTACAAAGCGCGCAAGAAAAATATCGTGCAGTTCAGTTTGTTATGATCTTGCCGATAAAAAGAATACTACGGCGAGGGCTCCGCGGATATGTGAACGGGGGCGAAGAGGAAAATCCGGGGAGGTTGAGGGGGGCTGTGTCACTGGAGCTAGTGCAGCGCGATTTGGTGGAGTGTCTGTAAGCGCATGATGGGACGACAAACTTTCTCTCAAGCTGCCTATGCCATTTGTACCGGCGCTGGCGTATGTAGCGCCTTACGCTGGTCTAATCAGCATAAGCTGCTCATCCTCATGTACCATCAACTGCATGAAGGAAAAGTCGACCCGGTAGAAAATTTTGATGGGTTGTCGGTCGGGCTTGGAGACTTTGTTCGTCAAATGCGATACTTGGCGAGGCATTATCAAGTCGTGCCGATCGAACACTGCCTTCATCCTGAAGATGAGGAGTCGACCTCCAAGTTTCGTGCAGTGATCGCCTTCGATGACGCTTATGCCTCGTTTTATCGTCTTGGTTACCCGGTCCTGCGCGCGTTGAATTTACCCACCACGGTATTCGTGCCGACTGATTTTATCGAAGGAAAGATTCAGATGTGGTGGGATCGTCTCCGTCGGATCGTGAGTCGCACGACCGAACGCACCTTGGTTGTGCCGTATCAGGGACAACAACAGGTATTTCCGGTGCGCTCACAGGATGAGAAAAAACTCACCTTACGCATGTTAGGAGCGGAGTTACGCTTCCTTTCTGAAGACGCTCGTAACGACATTCTCGATACTTTGCAAACTGAACTCAAGATCACGGGGGCGCCGCTTGGACCTCGTCACGCCCCGCTTTCTTTGGCGCAAATGCGGGAAATGGCTGAATATAAGATCACGTTCGCGAGTCATGGAAAATCTCATCGCTCCTTTCCGACCCTCTCGTCAGCGGAACTGTACCAAGAAATTCATGACTCGAAAGTGATTTTGGAACAATGGTTAGGAAAATCTGTGTCCTGGTTATCGTATCCCTTTGGCGACTTTGACGATCGTGCGATCAATTTTCTACCCCGAGCCGGATACGAGGGCGCCGTAACGACGATTGACGGACTCAATCATGGCAATGGTCGTTTCGAGCTTCGCCGCGTCGCGGTTGGCGGCCAAACGTCATTTTTTCAGTTTGTGGGCGCTACGAGTGGGGTGCGAGAAGTGGCTAGCTGGGTACGCCAGCGTTTTTCACCTGCGGAGGAAGTCCGGAGTGCAGATCCGGTGTATTGACCGTTGCGAAGATCTCTTGCCGTACCAATCGGCCTGGAATCGACTGGCGCAACAGAGTCCTACCAACACCGTTTTTCAAACCTTCGAGTGGCTGATTTCGTGGTGGGAGGCGCTTCGAGCATCAAGTCAACTGCGTGTTGTCTTAGGGTTCGACAAGGGAAATCTCGTCGCCGCAGCGCCGCTAGTGGTGACTCAGCGACGCCGGTATGGACAGACGCTTGTCTGTGTTGAATTCGCCGGCGGCATGCCGTCAGACTATCTCGATTTTCTCTATCAACATGAACGTGACGCCGTACAATTGATAGCGGCTCTGTGCACCGACATGCGTTGGGATCTCTTGCACCTCGATCGTATTCCAGTTTCATCTCCGACGCTTTCTCTCTTACAACAAGCGTTTCCAGGCTGGCGTGGGACCCAGTTCGTGTGTGATTTCTGTCCTGCTTATGTTTTTAGTTCGGAGCATGATGGTTCCGATATCTTGAAGAAAAAAAGTTTGCGGCGTCACGAGAACGGCCTCAAGAAAGTCGGGACCGTTGCCGTGCGCCACTCGATGTGTGCGGAAGAGATCGAACCGCAACTGGAGGACTTTTTCGCGCAACACGTCGGGCGACGAACGCTCACCGATACACCCAGCCTTTTTCTTGACGCGCGGTATAAGCAATTCTATCGTCTGCTCACCCGACGGTTGACCTTGGCGGGAAGGGTCGTGTTTACAACGCTTTCCCTCGATGAGCATCCTGTCGCTTTTCATTACGGTTTCGTATCCGGTCAACGATTTTTTTGGTATATGCCGGCATTTTCCCCGCAGCACGAGCGTCTTTCTCCGGGAGAAGTATTGCTTGCCTGTCTTTTTCGCTTTTGCCGCGACAATCACATGCAGGAGCTCGACTTCACCGTCGGCGATGAGGCGTTCAAATCACGTTTTTCTAATGTAAAGAGATATAACATGCGCTTTGAGGCTTTCCGTAGCCGGTCATTGCAACAACTCGACTACGTGCAACGGCGGTTATGGGAAAAGGCAAAACGCTTTGGTCTTGTACGACTCCTACACGCGGAATGGATAAAGAGGCGCGAATCATCGGGGGCAGATCAATTGAGAAGTAATGCTTTATCGCACTCCGACCTCCGACTTGGCGACAGTGAATCGCGTCGCTGAACACCTTCCTACTCCCCTACTGTTTCCCGCATCACACTCACAAAGCGCGTCTGCATGGGCAAACGCACAAGAATTTGCTATCGTCATTTCTCATGTGGAGAGAAAGTGGAGAATTTGACAATCGCCAATTCTTAGGAGGCGATGAGAGGATGTGAGATCGGTTCGGTTTCACAAGGAGGCAAACCATGCAAAGCGAGAATACCTGGCAGCGAGAAAACGAGCGGGGAGCGAGGTTGTACCAACAGGGGCGCTACGCCGAGGCCGAGAAAGCCTTCCGCGCCGCACTACAGCAAGCGGAAGGCTTCGGTCCCACGGATACGCGTGTGGCGCTTGTCCTCAATAATTTCGCTAGTCTTTGTCATAATCAACGTAAACTTTCAGAAGCGGAAGAGCTGTATCAACGCGCTCTGGCTATTCGGAGCCAAACCTACGGTCCTGAGCATCCCATGGTTGCCCAAAGCCTGAACAACATTGCTTCTCTTTATCGTGAATTGGGGCGCTATCAGGAAGCAGAAGAGTTTTTGCAGCGCGCGCTCACTATTGCGGAAGCATTGGTTGGGCCGCATCACTGGCGGATCACCAACTGTCTGAACAATTTAGCAGCCGTCTACACGGCCCAAGCACGTTATACTGAAGCGGCGGCGCTCTTTCAACGTTCTCTGTCTATTAGGGAAAGGTATTTTGGCGCTAACGATCCCGCGGTAGCGACTACTTTATGCGGGTTGGCTGAACTCGCGTTTGCTCAGGAGCAGCACGTCGACGCAGAACCGCTCTTTTGTCGCGCGCTGGCCATTCGAGAGGCTGAGTTGGGAGTAGATCATCCTGGCGTGGCGCTGCTCTTAGAAAAATACTCCGTGCTTTTACGGCAGACAGAGCGTGAAGAGGAGGCGATGGCCGCGGAGAACAGGGCGAAGATGATTCGGCTGCGTCAGTTGCAAGACCATTCTTCTGAAGACAAAGGGCACGAGTAGAGAAACGTCATCCCTTTGCGATTTTCACCTTTTCGCAGCCTTGTTGCTTTTTTCTAAAAAATCAGTTTATGCTGCAGAAGCCTACAAGGTAGGGTGCACGCATCGTGAGCAGGAATATGGGAACGCCCTGCACCTTTACTAGTGGCGGAGGACAGTAAGAGGAGGTGGAGGATGTTGCTCAATGATGTACGACCGGACAAACGGTTGGCCTTCTTACTTGGCATACAAATCGAACGGCATGTCTTTCGCGGCGGCTTTGGGGTCACTGTAGGGATCGCCGTGCTCGGCGTTGTTGCCATGTTGCTGGTGTTAGTCGGCCGCTACGTTGATTTACCGTAGTAGTAACCTCTTTGGGTTACCCTAACAAGTTTTCCGGGAGTTCATTCAGGTAAAAGGAGGCATGTATGAAACTTGTCACATTCACCCAGGGCGGTTCGACCCGTATCGGAGTTTTGGAAGGCGACGTTATCGTGGACCTTTCGGTGGCTACGCCGAATCTCCCCCGTGAAATGTGCGTTTTTCTGGCGGGAGGGGTCGAATCGTTAGCTGCGGCCAAACAGGCGGGCAGCAACTCTTCGGTGCGAATAGCGCTCAAAGACGTGAAGCTGGAAGCGCCTATCTTGCGACCTCCTAAAATTCTTGCCGTCGGTCTCAATTACAAAGATCACATTGCAGAGACCGGTAATAAAACACCTGAAGTGCCCATGATCTTCAATAAGCAATCGACCTCTGTGAATAGTCCATACGGGGATATCCACTTGCCGCGGGCATCCGAGCAGCTCGATTATGAAGGAGAGTTCGCCGTCGTGATTGGCCGTTACTGTCGACACGTGCCGAAAAATCGCGCTCGTGACGTCATTGTCGGCTACACGATCGCCAATGATGTCAGCGTGCGGGATTGGCAGCGGCGTGTACCGACCTTCACCATGGGGAAATCATGGGACACGCACTGTCCATTGGGTCCGTGGATCACCACGGCGGATGAAGTGGGGGACCCACACTCACTCGACCTCAAAACGTGGGTTAATGGAGAATTACGGCAGCACTCGAACACCGGCCAGCTGCTTTTTAACTGTTTTGACTTAGTCGCACATCTCTCGACCGCATTTACCCTGGAGCCGGGAGATATCATTTCCACCGGGACCCCCGGAGGCGTAGCCGCGGCGATGAAACCACCAAAGTGGCTGAAGGCGGGCGATGTGGTGAAGGTCGCCATCGAAAAGCTGGGGGAAATTGAAAATCGGGTTATCGCTGAACCCGAAGGCACGGTCCGTATATAAGTCGCGCTCCTCCTTCGTCAGGAGGAGCTAGAGCCGCGGTGTAGTGGCGTCTATTGAGGACAAGCCGATCTGCTCAAGCGAATGGAAGAGCCGCGCTCGTCAATTCCCCCACCACTGTCCAGTAACCGCATAGAGATCATAGTGGTTAAAGGAAGCGCCCCAAACAGAGGAAAATAAGACAATATCACCGTCCCATGAGCTGGTGGCTTGGGGTTCCGCGAAATAATCTTTCTCTTGCCCTCCCCAAGGCGTGGCACGGAATGTCAAGTCAGAGTGATGATGGGCGATACGTCGGACCGCGCCGCTGCCGTCGAGTTTGAGCCAGAAGAGTTCCCGTGCAAAAGGTTGTTGAGAAGTGGAAGAATCAGTATAAGTGGAGATTAATACCCATCCTGGATGCGCACGGGAGGCAATGCCACTCACATGAAGTGCGATATCCCAATCAAGCGATAGGAGCACAGTCTTGCGACCGTCGGCCAGCCGCGCCGCGGCGAGAGGCGCGCCGCTAGGATTCCCTAGCTCCGCGAGTTGTTTCCCTGACGTGGCGTAGTAAACGAGCACCTCATTTCCTTCCGCGTCAAAAGCGAAATCAGAGTGGGCGTAATCACTGAATGCGTTACGGAGAACGGTGAGCGTCTTTCGATCGTAGATGCGAGTTCCTTCGCCCGAGACCCACTGGGCGACGACATACTTCCCTGACGGGCTCATGCTGACCCAATCTGGAATGCCGGCGTTGGCAATTGTCGCCACGATCCGTTTCTCGACAAGATCTACGACTACCAAATCCGCCGAGGAGAATGAGCTGTCGAGATAACCGATAAAGGCGTAATAGCGCCAATCGTCGGATGGGCGTCCCTCTTGGCGAGTGCTGATGTAGTAATACTGCGGGAAGCTCATGACAGTTTCACTTTGACCAGTGTCAACAGAAAAGGTGCGAATCTCATTCGCGAAACGGTAAAAGAGACGATTCGGGTCGGTGGGGTGCCAAGAAATTTCCGGATCGCCCGAAGGAGTAATCCGGTGCAAAAGCGTGCCGTTCATTTCTCGCACCTCAAAAAATCCGCGCTGAACCCCACCGATAACGGTGATAATCATCTTCGTGTTATCAGCGTTGATTGCCGGGTAGCGCGCGTACTCATGTCGTAGGCCAAAGGTCTGATGGGTGGCATTGCTTGGCGACATGGATGGATCGGTTAAACGTGTAATGGTGGAGCCAAAAGTTGGATCTATAAACGGTGCGTGCAGGGGGGGGCGCGGAGCATTTGGCGCTTTGTGGATGTCCTTGTCTTGAAGAAATGTTCCATCCGGCGGAGAGAGGGGAGGGTTGGCGGACGCAACAATGATCGCCTTTTCTCGCTGGTTGTTCAACGGATTGCCGTCGCTGCCGATGGAGTCTGACTTTACCACTAGGATATATGCTCCTGGACCTATGGAGAGAGGGAGGGCAATGTTCATGCCGCCGGAGTTCGCGCTACCTTTAGGAAGTTTGTTGATGGAACGGCTTCCCAGCTGCGTGTGGTTTTCGCCAGTCTTGAGGAGATAGGCAACCGAGACCGCGGAGGCGTCTCCCGTGCCGATATTCTGCACCGTATCCGCCATAGAGAGGATCGCGCCGGCTTGAATTGTGTCCGGAGCAGTAACCTTGCTCACCGTAAGATCCGCGAGCGGTGGAGGCGGCGGTGGATTGTTCTGAAGGCCGAAGCCGGTGACCGTGATATTGTTTGCGATATTGTTTTCCGGTTGCTGTTTTCCTGGGTTCACTTGGGAAATGAGCTGCATCCAGGTCAGACCTGCAGGACGGCTGCCTGGAATGCGTAGTTGGACTGTACGTTGGACATTCTGCCACGGGCGAAGAGCCGGGACATTGCCAGAGCCGATAAGTTGCTTTTTTTCCGGTGTGTCCGTTGGGGCCATCATAAATTTCACTTGGGTGGCGGGAGCCGACGCATCGCTCAGATTCGCAACGGAGTATTTGATGGTGATGGTATTCGTAACGAAATAAGGTTCGACGCTTGAACTGACGAAATAATCCGGACGTGGAGCCGGCGCACTGTGTGTAACACTGGGAATCGCGAAGAAGATTCCGAGAACAAACAAGACTGTGGCAAAGGAAACATTTCGGTACATCGTTATTCCTCAACGAACTGTTCGTCCGACATTTCCGTGGTTTTCGGCAGGCTTAAGGGAGACTTTAGGCTTGATGCACATGGAGGCGCTTATCTTGTGTGGTCCGATTGAGCGGTACGACCTTGCGACGAACGCAGGATTTTGGGACGATGGGCAAGCTATGAATATCCATGAATTAACCGCCACATTCTCTGCGGTGTTTAGTGACTTCACGTGGATGAAGTCCTGGGTTTTTCAGGTGTTTGTCGTCGTGTTGTTAACCTTGGTAGTGAATGCCATTCAACGCCGCGTGCTCAACCGCATCCATGCTCAATTTGAGCAAACCTCGGCTCGTTGGGACGATGCGGTCATCCGTGCGCTCCAAAAGCCCCTGACGGTATTTGTCTTGATCATCGGGCTAGGGTTCGCTGTCGATATTATCCGTAAAGAGACCCACGTCGCGATTTTCGAAGCAATCGACCCTTTTCGGGTGGTGGGGATTATCGCCACCTTCGCTTGGTTTTTGGTCGGTCTCATTACCCAAGGGGAGGCAAGCCTTATTGCGCAACGTGAAGCGGCGGGTGAGCCGTATGATCGGACCACGGTCGATGCGGTTGCCAAGCTGCTGCGCGTGTCCGTGGCGATCACCGCTACTCTGGTAGCGCTGCAAACCCTTGGGTTCAGTGTATCTGGGGTACTCGCTTTTGGCGGGATTGGCGGTATCGCGGTCGGGTTTGCCGCCAAGGATATGCTAGCGAATTTCTTTGGGGGATTGATGGTGTACATGGACCGACCGTTTGCGGTTGGGGAGTGGATTCGTTCTCCTGATCGCGATATCGAAGGCACGGTCGAGCAGATTGGCTGGCGTCTCACTCGGATTCGGACGTTTGACATGCGTCCGTTGTATGTGCCGAACGCTACGTTTACGAACATTGCGGTGGAAAACCCGTCGCGAATGTTCAACCGGCGTATCTACGAAACGATTGGTATCCGCTACGAGGATGCCGGAAAGATGGCCGAGATCGTCCAGGATGTAGAACGCATGCTCCACGAGTACTCCGAGATTGACACCGCTCGGACGTTGATGGTCTATTTTACTTCTTTCGCGCCGTCGTCACTGGATTTCTTTGTCTATACGTTCACCAAAACCACGAACTGGTCTCACTACCACAAGGTCAAGCAGGAAGTGCTGCTGCGCATTATCGAGATCATCGAGGCGCACGGGGCCCAGATCGCCTTTCCCACCTCCACTTTGCATGTGCCTGGAGGACTGGCTCTCCGGCAGGAGTCGACGGCATGGGAGCGCGACGGCAATGCGCAGGAGAACCGGACTTTTCAGGAGCATAGGGGCGACGATCAGCCTGTCTCACCTGTGGCGAAAACCGGGTAAGAAGAAATACACCTTTCTTGGACAAGATGTTAAAAGTAAGGACTATGGGACAAAACCCCAACGTATGACATAAAGTCAAACTGCCATTGCGAGTGGAGCGAAGCAATGACAACCTCACCTCCTTTGTTCGTCTAGAGTTTTGTTTCACGGCCCTAAGGTCAGCGAATG
>JBFWZL010000209.1:0-10385 GCA_050185455.1 Binatia bacterium
CGTTGTAGGCCGGGACCACGACGGCGCTAAGTTATTACAAGAACTCTCGGCAATTGGTTCCGATACTACCGGCGTTATCGTAAGTCGTGTAGCCCAGACTATTAGTAAGACCCGGATCATTGCTCATAATCAACAAGTCGTGCGGCTTGACCGAGAACAAGACGACTTCGACAGCCATTTACGCGCTCGTCTCCGCACTTTTCTCGCCCGCTCCATTGACCAGTTTAACGTCGTTGTGGTCTCGGATTATGGCAAGGGAACACTTGATGCGGAGACTTTAGCCTTCCTCACTGAGCTACGAAAGAAACATCACTTTCTGTATCTCATAGATCCGAAGCGACGAAATTTTCCCTACTACAGGGAAGCAAGTCTGGTCAAGCCCAACCTCGAAGAAGCAGGACTTGCGACCGGCTTGGAAATTCGCGGCGAGGCAGACCTCCGCCAGGCTGGCGCTCATCTCTTACAGCTGTGGCAAGCGGAAGCGGTGCTGGTGTCGCGTGGAGAAGAAGGCATGAGCCTCTTCAAAAGAGGTAGAGGCCCCCAACACTTTCCAGCCACGGCACGGGAGGTTTTTGATGTGACCGGCGCGGGAGATACAGTCCTCGCCACGTGCGCTCTCGCCCTCGGAGCGGGCGCAAGCCTAGAGGAGGCAACCATCCTCGCGAACCACGCAGCCGGCGTGGTCGTCGGCAAAGTTGGCACTGCTATCGTGAACCCCCAAGAACTCCGGTTGGTTCTGTCAGAGGAGAGACCCCAATGAAAAGCATGACTGGCTACGGAAGCGGCGTTGCCACATTTCCGGGAGGTCGCGTTCAAATCGAATTACGTACGGTCAATCACCGCTTTATTGAAATCAAAATGCCGCTCCCCAGAGAATTCCTCCCCTGGGAAGGGGAGTTTCGCGACATAATAGAAATACAAGTCAAACGAGGACGGGTAGAAATGACGCTCACCTGTATGGGAAGACCGGCTCGAGCCTATACCGTACAACCAAACCTTGATCTCGCACGCGCTTATCATGTCGCCTTGAAACGCCTCTACCGAGAACTTGGTCTCAAAACAGAAATAGATCCTTCCGTTTTTATGACGCGACAGGAATTGCTTCAAGTTGTGGAACAGCCGCAAGCTGTTGTTGATGAAATTCATGCCGCGAAAGAAGCACTCCAAAGCGCTTTGACAGTCTTGGACCGGCAACGGAGCCGAGAGGGCAAGTTTTTGCAGCGCGATCTACGCGCCAGGATTGCTGCGCTCGAAAAAAAACGGCGTACAATTCAAGAACGCAGCAAAATTGCTCAGGGGGCCATTCGCCAACGACTCATAGAGCGAGTTTCGTCGTTGTTGCAAGGAGTAGAGATGGATCACAGCCGCATCCTCCAAGAAGTGGTAACGCTTACGCAAAAGAGTGATATTACTGAAGAAATCGTTCGTTTTCACAGTCATTTGACCGCACTGTCCGGTCTACTGCGCGCTCCAGAGACGGTGGGGAAACGCATCGAATTTCTCTTGCAAGAAGTCCAACGGGAAATCAACACTATTGGCGCCAAGTCAGACGATGTGGCTATCCGGCATGCGGTCGTAGAAGCAAAAGAAGAGGTGGAAAAAATGCGCGAACAGGTGCAGAATATAGAGTAATCATGTCAGACGATACGGATCACACGCCTTTTGCCTTTGACCGTAGAGGCATATTGTTCATTCTCTCGGCTCCATCCGGAGCAGGGAAAACAACCCTTTCTCGTCATATTCTCGGACGAACTCCAGATCTCAAACTCTCGATTTCCTACACTACCCGAACACCACGGCCAGGGGAGATCGACGGACAGGATTATCATTTCATCGACGAATCTCGTTTTGTTCAGCTTCGGGCGGCTGGCGCTTTTGCGGAGTGGGCGCAGGTTCATGGCTTCCTCTATGGCACTGCACGGGCGCCGCTCGATGACGCACTCTCCCATTGAAGAGATTTTCTGCTCGATATCGATGTCCAAGGTGCTCACCAGCTAAAGACGGCGTATCCCGAGGCGGTCTCGGTTTTCGTCTTACCTCCCTCATGGGGTGAATTGGAAAACCGATTGCGGTCCCGAGGTACGGACCACGAAGAAGTGATCGCTCGCCGTCTGCAACGCGCCCGAGAAGAAACTCAGGAGTTAGGAAGCTATGACTATTTGATTGTGAACGATCATGTGGAACGGGCAGCGTCCTTGCTCAACGCCCTTATCCAAACGGAACGCATCCGGGTTTCCCGATTGATTAGCGCCTCTTCTCCCTTACTCTCTCAAGCGCTTCGCTCTCAAAAGAGAGGTAAGCTATGAGTCTAGAGGCGTTGGTTGAGAAGGTCCGCTCGTATCATCCAGAAGCGCGAATAGACCTCATCAAAAAAGCCTACCTGTTCTCGGAACGCATGCACCAAGGGCAAACGCGGCGCTCCGGCGAACCGTATTTTGTCCATCCAGTTGAAGTTGCAACGCTCATCGCTGACATGAAACTCGATGTGCCGAGCATCGCTACGG
Organism: Binatia bacterium; assembly: GCA_050185455.1. Taxonomy (GTDB): domain Bacteria; phylum Desulfobacterota; class Binatia; order Bin18; family Bin18; genus SYOC01. The sequence continues at coordinate 2,505 of JBFWZL010000209.1, forward strand.
CTTTGCTGCATGACACAGTCGAAGACACCTTGACGGATCTGGAACAGATCGAAAAAGAGTTTGGCTCGGAAATCGCCGTTCTTGTCGATGGTGTGACAAAAATCAGTAAAATTAACTTTAAGACACGAGAAGAACGACAGGCCGAAAACTTCCGCAAGATGATCATCGCCATGGCGCGAGATATTCGCGTCATTCTCGTCAAACTGGCGGACCGAACCCATAATATGCGAACTCTCGCCTATCTCTCCGAGCAGAAACAACGAGAGATTGCGGAAGAAACTCTGGAAATTTACGCTCCCTTAGCGCATCGACTGGGTATTTACTGGCTCAAGAGCGATCTGGAAGACAATGCGCTCCGCGCGCTCCACCCTGAGATCTACGGAGAACTCAAACAAGCGGTGGCAAAAAAGAAAGCCGCGCGAGAACTATACATCGCCGAGGTCATCGACATTCTCCAGCAGAAGCTCAAGGAAGCGGGAATCGCGGCGGAAGTATGCGGCCGTCCGAAACATTTTTTCTCGATTTATCAGAAGATGCAGAGACAGAACCTGCTCTTCGATCAAATTTACGACTTAGTCGCGTTTCGCATCCTCGTGACCTCAGTCCGCGAATGTTATGAAGCCCTCGGCGTTGTGCACAGCCACTGGAGGCCGGTTCCTGGCCGTTTCAAAGACTATATTGCCCTGCCGAAGGCAAATATGTATCAGTCGCTCCATACGACAGTCATCGGCCCTTATGGCGAACGCATGGAAGTGCAAATCAGGACTGAAGAAATGCATCGCATAGCGGAGGAGGGTATCGCCGCGCACTGGAGCTATAAAGAAGACCGACGAGGGCTGGAAGAAGCCCAACGCTTCGCCTGGTTGCGCCAGCTCGTGGAATGGCAACAACAGCTGAAAGACCCGCAAGAATTCCTTAACACAGTCAAAGAAGATCTGTTCACTGAGGACGTTTACGCCTTCACGCCTAAGGGAGATTTATACAGCTTCCCTCAAGGCGCCACGGTGCTTGATTTTGCCTATCGCGTGCATTCCGAGATCGGGAACCACTGTGCCGGAGCACGTGCAAACGGTCGCCTTGTTCCTCTCCGCTACCAACTACAAAACGGCGACACAATCGAAATCATCACCGCGGCTCAGCAGACTCCCGGCAAAGACTGGCTGAAGATTGTCAGCACTTCAAAAGCAAAGGCGCGTGTCCGACAGTGGGTCAAAGCGCAACAGCGAGAGCGGAGCGTCACGATCGGCCGAGAACTCTTGGAACGGGAACTCTCGCGCCACCGCCTCGATCTTGCAATGGTGCGCAAGTCCGGCGCGCTCAGCTCCGTTCTCGCCGCGTTCAGTTTCAAGGAAGAGGAAACTCTCTTTGCTGCGCTTGGCTATGGACAGATCACAGTTGGCGGCGTTATGACCCATTTTATTCCGCAGTCGGAGGAAGTACGGGGACAGATTGCGGATGCCATAGAACTTGAAAAGCTGAAACCGAAGCCTAGCGACGAATCAACGAATTCCGTTCGCGTCGGCGGCATTGGCGATGTACTCGTGCGATTTGGCCGTTGCTGTAATCCCTTGCCCGGAGAAAGGATTCGCGGCGTTATCACGCGAGGGAAAGGCGTCACTGTTCACACGAGTGAATGTCCACGACTGCTCGAAAGCGATCCCCAACGCCATATCGATGTTAGCTGGGAAAATGGCAGCGATTATCTACGTCCTATTAAAATTGAAGTCCTGTGCGAAGATCGACCAGGGTTACTTGCGGCAATGAGCAAGACTATCAGCGAGGCGGGCCTGAACATCTCTAGTGCAGATGTGCGCACGCTGCCTGACCGGCGAGCTCGCGATATCTTTGAAGTGATGGTGGGAAGCGCCAAAGATTTAGATCAGGTGATGCGCAATCTCAGTAAGGTACGTGGAGTAATGAAGGTGAACCGGGTCAATTCATAAGGGCCGCGACTGCAGGCTGAAGGAAGACTGCCCCAATTCTTCAACCTGACAACTTCGATGAGAGGATACCTCTCTTCCGCTGACTACTTTCTATGCTGCTTTTTTCACCCACCCGGAACGAATGCAACTTGTACACACGCGCATGTATTTCACGGTTCCGTGTATTTTCGCCCTGACTCGTTGTAAGTTGGGCAACCATCGACGCTTCGTTTTATTATTCGCGTGGCTGACGTTGTTCCCTACACTAGGGCGTTTGCCACACAGTTCACACACTCGAGCCATAAAGGACCTCCTCAAGAGCCTTCCCCTGTAACACAGGCATTCCCACACCGCAAGGAAGGCTACGTAAAGCACTGGTAAGGGAAATATCAGGAATCAGAAGACTCACAAAGAATCTCTATAGGCAGCTAGCACACGCTCAATAATATTGGTCGTCGAATTTCCCTTCTGATAAGGAACCAACACAACCTCTCCTCCCCACGCCTCGACTTCTTCCTTCCCGACAACGGTCTCAGCGCTCCAATCCCCTCCTTTGACAAGCACATCAGGCCGCAATTGAAGAATCAGCGCGCGTGGGGTATCGTCATCAAAAATTGCAATATAATCAACCGCTTCCAAGGCAGCAAGAACGGTTGCACGTTCCGCCTGATCTAGGATTGGCCGTTTTTTCCCCTTCAGCCTTTTTACCGACTCATCACTATTTAAGCCAACGACGAGGATGTCGCCAAGCGCTCGCGCTTGAACCAGGGTATGGATGTGTCCAGGATGCAGCAAATCAAAACATCCGTTGGTGAACACAACCCGCTTCCCTTGCTGGCGCACTCCCGTAAGGATCGGTTGAAAGTCTCTCAGCGAGGGGAATATCTTCCGCATACGCGTTAAAAAGCCGTACGGCCAGAAGAACTGAGGCCGACCAAGGTAAAAAGGAAACGAAACTCAAATTCGCGGGGATTCACCTTATCAATGACCCCAAAGTCAATGAACCAGCAGTCTTGGGGAGAGATATAGCGAAAGAAGTAACGATTCCCGATGAACTCGGAAGAATTGAGATCGTAACGACTGGTGTACGACGCGAGGAGAGACTCAGTAAACCGCAGGGTAAGACTGCCAGCGATTTCCTTCGGTGGATCGATTTCAGGCTGGGAATTCTCCGGATCGACATTAAACTGATTCACAAGACTCTTACTGGTGAACCGATAGTAAACCCCGAGACTAGAAGCGCGCTGGAGGTGTTGAAGTAAGGGCGCCATTTGCGGCAAAGGACGGGGATCCCGTAGATAGGCGCCGACTCTGGTCGTCGCTGCGCTTTCATTCCCTACATCGTAGGTGGAATCGAATGTAAACGAGGTGAACGGAAAAGGAGTCAGACGCGCATAGATATCAACATCAGAATAATTTTCCTTCCCGCGACTGAGGCCCCGGTGTGGGTCGTAGGCTTGCGCCACCGTTATACGTGCAAGTTCGCGAATCTCCGTCCTCTTTTCACCACTTTCGTCCTCTGTGCTAGAGGTACGAAATTTGCCGAGAAAGCGATTCGTCACTCCGTAAATGAATGCATTTCTTTTGTTTATACGATCAAGAGAATCATACAATGGTAAATTGTCCTGATCCACAAAAGGGACATAAAGGTAAGTCACTTCCGGCTCGACAACATGTTGCAGTTTTAAAAATTGTCCCCATCCGATATCGAAGGCGCGGGAAAAGCGAGTGCCGAAGTTCGCCTCAAACTGGACGGTCTCTCGCGTGCGATCTCCACGCAGGTGGGGAGTGGTGAGTTCGGAGAGACCGGCGTCCTGAGAAGTTAGATGGTAAGCTGTTTCCCTTCCTGTTACCCGTAAAGAGCCGAATACGTAATCGCTCCAGTGAAAGGGCAGGGAGAGAGAAGGCGCAATATCGAAGCGTTGCCCTCGATAGCCTTGATTGCGAAAGAAATTATCGCCCTGAATAGCAACCGACGCTTCGAGACGGTCGCGCCAAAAGCGCTGGTGGCCTTGGTACTGTAACCGGGGAAGCACTTGGAACGCAAAGTCCTGATCTTGCTGGAGATCTTGGTAATAAAGAGCTTCCGCTCGCAGGAGGGCATTGTTCCAGGTCTTTACTCCCCCTACACGAGAATCAGTAAAACGTCGCGTGCGTAACGTCCAATCTGCATTGTCACCGGCTGATGGCAGGTTCAGTGCGTTGTCATGAATTTCCCGTAGAAACAAATTATCGCTCACAAAGAAGAAATCGCTGTAGATACGAGTATTTTGCGCAAGACTTTGGCGGTGGATTCCTGTAATGCTCCAGCGATCCACAGGAGTACTGGTCGTCGCCGGACCCTGAATTTGTTCATTGAAGTAGGAAGCGGAAAACTGTCCTTCCGTGTAAAGGTTTGGCGCATAGCGAAACTCCCCCCACAAACCCACACGCGCCGCCGTTTCCAGGTCAGTAGTCAAGGTTAAATCGTAACTGCGATTGATCGCCCAGTAGAAAGGTTGCTGCCACACAAATCCGCGTTTGCTGGAAAAGCCAAAATCAGGAAAAAGCAGCCCGCTCTGGCGCTCGGTGCGCACCGGAACGACGCCATAGGGAATATACATGAGAGGGATCCCTCGCACTCGGAACGTTCCGCCATGCACTTCTCCTTTCCCTCGCAAGTTGACGTCGACGGTTTCTCCGGCCACGCTCCAATCCGCTTGTTGGAAATTTTCGCATTGGCACGTCGTGAAGGCGCCGTTTTCAATATGGTACGTTTGTCCATACGATTTCTGCAAGAGTTTTCCGGTTAAAATGTACTGATGACGAGGAAGATGCACAGTCCCTTCGCTAATGGCGCCAGTTTCGTTCTCCAGCTCGAATTGGAGTGAGCTGGCTTCGATTTGACCTTGCGGATCTTTCACCATCACGTTGCCTTGCGCGCTCAGTTCGTTCGTCGTGCGATTGACGGTGATCGTATCGGCTTTCAGCGTTGTTTCACCCTTAGTGACAACAGCGTTTCCGGTAGCAGAGACGGTATTCTGTCGCTCATCGTAATGTAAGGAGTCGGCTTCGACGTGAATGGGCTCCTGTTCTTGTCGTTGCTCCTGTGCCCGCCCCATCAGAGGCAGCCAAAGAAAAACCGAGAAGAAGGCCAGAAAAAAAACGCCGCTACGCCACAGAAAAGAAAGATTGCTCACGCTCACATCGAAACAGTTTCTTGAGCGGAAGAGAAGAGCGGGTAGACTTCTCCCACTAAAAACAACGAACCGCACACGACGACCGCTTCATCCGTCTTTGTTTCAGCCATGAGTTGTTGGCATGCCGCCCGAGCGTCCATCCGCGTCTGTGTAGGGCGCAAAAGGGAAAGCGCCTCGCGCAACACCTCGGGATCTTCGGCTCGTGGTTGTTGCACACGCGTCACCACGATTTCACTTGCTATCTCCGCAAGGAAAGGAATCATTGCGCGCCAATCTTTATCGCGCATGACGCCAAATAACACCTTCGCCCGTCTTCCATGGAGAATCTCTGGTAACGCCGCACAGAGCGTCTCCATGGCTTGAGGATTATGAGCGCCATCGAGAATAACACACGGACGTTCAGATACGACTTCAAGTCGGCCAGGCCATGACGCCGATGCTAAGCCTGAACGTAGACAAAGCTCAGGAACTGGCAAAATCGAGTGGATCACCTCCAGCGCCGCCAATCCCACTGCCGCATTCTCATGCTGAAAGCGGCCACGCAATCCCACCCGCATGTCAGGCAACTGCCACGACCATCCTTTGTAGTCAACCCCGCCCTGTGAATTTAACTGCACACTAAAATCTTTTCCGTAGCATATGCTTGGGCTCTTTTTCTCCTCCGCCATCTCACGAAGGATCAAGAAACTTCCTTCATCCATACGACCAATCACCACCGACGTTCCCGATTTAATGATGCCGCCTTTCTCGCGCGCGATATGGGCCAGCGTGGGACCGAGATAGGTTTGGTGATCCAACCCGATCGATGTAATGATCGACACCAGAGGAGAAAGGACATTCGTTGCGTCTAAGCGCCCTCCCAAACCAACTTCAACAACGGCAACATCGACCTGCGCCCGGGCGAATGCCATGAATGCCAACACCGTCATCATCTCAAAAGGGGTGAGGTGAATGCCAGCAGGCTCGACCATGGCGCGGGTCTCAGCAACCCCTTCGATCACTTCGTCTTGAGAGATCTGACGCTTGCCGAGGCGAATACGTTCACAAAAATCCACAAGGTGGGGAGAAGTAAAAAGTCCGACCCGGTAGCCCGCCGCGTCGAGCATTGAGTACAGAAACGACGCGGTCGAACCCTTCCCATTCGTCCCCGCCACATGGAGAGAGGGAAAGCGGAGGTGCGGCGAACCGCAACGTTGCAACGCAGCGACAACGCGTTCCAGTTTGAGGTCCTTCCGCTCAACTTCAAGATGGTAGAGAAAGTCAAGCGTTTCCCCGTATGTCAACATAGGCGCGGTAGAAATTTGTTAACGGATCTCGTCGCAGAGCAGCCCTAACATCTGACCGAGAATACGTCGGAGATCCTTCCGTTCAACGACAAGATCCACCATGCCATGCTCAAGCAGAAATTCAGCTCGTTGGAACCCAGGAGGGAGCTTTTCACGAATCGTTTGCTCAATCACACGCGGACCGGCAAAACCGATCAACGCGTGTGGCTCGGCGATATGAACATCGCCCAACATTCCCAGCGATGCCGCCACTCCACCGGTCGTAGGATCAGTCATCACGGAAATGTACGGTAGCCCTGCTTCCCGCAATCGGCCAAGCGCCATGCTGACCTTGGCCATTTGCATGAGCGACAACACACCTTCTTGCATGCGGGCGCCTCCCGACGCGGCGAAGAAGATAACCGGCAACCGTGCAGTCACTGCATGCTCAACGATGCGGGTAAGTTTCTCGCCCACAACCGACCCCATGCTGCCGCCAAGAAAGGAAAAATCAAAGATACCGAGCGCTACTGGGCAGTCGGCAATGGTCGCCACTCCACACACCACGGCCTCTCCCCTACCCGTCTTTTCTCGCGCGTCGGCAAGCCGTGCGGCATAAGGCTTTCGGTCCTGAAACTTGAGAGCATCCACGGAATAGAGTTCAGCGTCGTGCTCGACAAAAGACCCACGATCGACAACCATCAGCAGCCGCTGATCGACCGTCAGACGCATGTGGGCATTGCATTTCGGACACACAAACAGCCGGCGTTCGGCTTCCTTGCGGAAGAGGATCTCTTGGCATCCAGAACATTTCACCCAAATTGCTTCGGTTTCCTCTTGCACGCGCCGCCATTCTCGTGCAGCCATAAGACCATCCTCCTCAACGTCTCATCCAGCCGTTGATTTGTTATTCACCAGTTCTCGACTAAGCGGCAACGGTAACCACATGTTGCCCACCCACCCCGTAAAATTCTAGCTAGGGTAGCTGAAACAGAGCAATCCAGCCAGGGCCGGATTGAAGAAATGACCTCTACGATGTGAGCCTTTCATCAGGATCAAGACAGGCTACGCTGCGTCAGCACCGGAGTCAAAACACGAGGACACGGCGAGGTGTCAGCTCAAATCCGTCTGGTCCCCCCATGTGGTTAACATTTCATCCAGGCCAACAGGAGATGAAAGGGCCGCAAGTAGAGTACAGATATCGTGTTGTTTGTCCATTGCCTGTCCGTGGTTGACGACCACGGCAGCACAACTTCCCTCGGTGGGAGCAAGTCCGTTAAACTTTCCAGCAGTGAGTCCTGGTCGACGACACGTCCAAGATAGTGCCGCTTGCCTTGAATTGAGAAAAAGACCTCGTCTACATACCCCAACTGTCCTTGGCGATGCCGCAGTTTCCTGGCAAACTCTTGGCCAAACTTCAGACATCACTGGAGAATCGTCTCGCAGCTGACGGTTACCCCACACTCGGCTAACAGTCCTGCAACGTCCCGAAAGCTGAGGCAAAAGCAGTGGTAA
>JBFWZL010000210.1:0-10366 GCA_050185455.1 Binatia bacterium
TTCCCAGGAGTTGCTCTGGAGCGCAGTACTTGGGGGTTCCCGCCACGGTAAACTGACTTCCAGCCTCCAGTTGTTTGGCAATGCCGAAGTCTAGGACTACTACTCGCCGGCGTGGTTCTTCGATCATAATATTCTCGGGCTTGATATCACGATGAATCACCGGCGGGCTTTGCCGATGCGCATAGACCAGTGCGCGGGCAACTTGACAGCCAATCTCCAGCACTTCAGGCAACGGGAGCGGTCCTTTGCTCTTAATGTAGTGTTTGAGCGACTTTCCCTGAACATACTCCATCACGAAGTAATACCAGTCGCGACTCTCGTCTCGGTCAATATCCATCACTTGGACGATATTGGCGTGGGTAAGTCGCGCCATCACACGCGCTTCGCGGTAGAAGCGCGTCACTAGATCCTGATTTGCCATCATCAACTCTGCTGGCAAGACTTTGAGAGCATAGGTCTTACCCAACACCGAGTGACGGACTTTATAGACAACCCCCATCCCACCCCGACCAAGCTCGCTGATCACTTCGTATTTGTTGGAAATCACTTGGCCCATATCAATTTCACATTTCGACCGGTGACTGCAATTAGACACCAGCGCGACGCATGCCCCCCATATTCCCCTAACGCCATAGAGATATGTGATCCTCTTCCTACTCTTGTTTTCACTAGCGTGAACGGAAACTAGAATCGCATCGTCCCCACAATTTGCAGGCTATGTCTGTAATAGAGTCAAGCGTGTCAGTAGGTTTCTCCGCTGGCGGCGGAGGACTAGGAGTTAGTGGCGGCGCTACTGCCGTGCGTTGCTCTGTCCCCTCGCTTGCCAGACGCTCGGATTGTGCTCGCCGGCGTTCGGCATTGGCTGCACGTCGTTCCTCTGCCAAGCGAGCATTCTCCGCAGCTAACCGTTGCCGTTCTCGTTCTGTCTCAAGGCGTTTGGCATCCTCTTCTTTGCGTTGTTGTTCAAGCGCGAGTTTATTTTTCTCGTCTTCAATGCGCCGTTTCTCCGTCTCTAGGTGCTCTAGCGCTACTTGAAGACGCGTTGCCTCTTCAGCTTTCTTTTGCTGTTCCAGCTCCGCAACTTTCCGCTGCTCCTCCATAGCTTTCCGCTCCAGTTCTTGCTCAGCGGCTACACGTCTCGCTCTTTCTTCTTCAATGTACCCTTTAGCCCATACTCCCGCGCCGAGAAGGAGGACCAGCAAAGCCACCGCAATGGCGATGGACTGCCCCTTCCCAGGTGGGATGGCAAAAGACGTCGGAGTGGAGGTGAGCTGCTGAGTAGACTGCCCCCCGGTGACGGGTGCAGTCACGGGAGCACCTAATGGAGCCAAACATTGCGCGCAGCGGGTATCCGCCAAGGACCGTCCGGCGGGAACGCTATTAGTAGCATTACATTGAGAGCACGCCACAATCATCGACGCCACCGTCGGTGGGATGGTTGCCATGGACGATACAGACTGACCGTCTCGTGTCAGGAGCGCCTCAAACGCCTTCATATCTTGAGGTCGCTGTTCCCATTCGACCGCCAGCGCCTGCATGATCGCGTCGCTCAGGCTCGGTGAAATATGGGGAGCAAGTTGTTCCAGCGGCGCCAATTCGTCACGCCCCTTGCGGTCCGAAGCTGGCTGCGGCACACGTCCCGACAGCAGAAAATAGAGAGTTGCGCCGCACGCATAGATATCCGTCCATGGCCCTTGCTTACCGCCGACTTCTTGCTCGTACGGCGCGAATCCCGGAGTACGAATGGCGGTGAGCCCTCGACTATATCCGGGCGACACCACCCGTCCGGCGCCAAAATCTAACAACACTGGCTGTTTTCGCTCGGTAATATAAATGTTCGCCGGCTTAATGTCGCGATGCAGCACTCCCAGTTGATGTACTTCCCATAAGCCTCGTATGATTGGCAACATAAGCCATAGAGCTGTCTTTGCGTTCAGCGTGCCTTGCTGCCTTCTGAATTGTTCCAAATCCATCCCACGATAGTAGTCCATCACCATATATCCGGTGCCGTTGGTCTCGAAAAACGAGCGCACCCGCACGATGTTAGGATGGTTCAACTGCGCCAACTGGGCAAGGAGTTGCGCTTCTTTGCGAAACAAAGTCAGTCCTTCGCGAAAAGGTTCTTCGTCTTCGTGGGACTGGGGAACAACGGTTAAGCGGTCAGGGCCGCGCTCCACTAATCCGCGAGGTTTGTACTCCTTGAGCGCCACCGGCGTGGCGAGGCTCTTGTCCCAGGCCAAGTAGGTAATCCCGAACCCTCCCGGCGAACCCAATACACGTCCAACCACGTATTGCTGGTTGAGTTCGGTCCGTGGCGCTAGTGCTGCTGGAGGTCCCGGTCTGCTTTCGTCATAACCGCACAACGAACACACTTGAGCGGCTCCTTTATCTCCCATACAGCCCATACACAGGTGGTCGAGTTCCATTGTCTTGGTCCTCCTATTTCACGTCCTATGAGCGCTCGTTCCTTTTTAGCTGTCGTTCTTCATGTCCATGTAAACGGACACGGCACGAACATCAACTTCGTCTGCCCTAGCTCGATGATGGCGTTCGCTTCGAGCTTCGTCATACCCTCCACCACTTCACCATTGAGATACACTAAGCCGCGCCCCTCTCCCGTAGAGAGACGAAACGTACGCTGCCGTGGCTCGAACACGATAACAGCGTGCGCATTGCGGGAAATACTCTCGTCTCCCGTAATACAAATGTCCATTTCCGGCGCGCGGCCAATTAAGTTCCTCTCGCTATGTAAGCGATAATCTCTGCCGCGCGACGCCCCTTCGGTGCACACTAACCACCCCACCACAGGGTCGATGCCTAGTTGTTTGCGAACGACTCCTACAGTTGGCCGGTCCTCCGTGGAATCGACACTGGCTTGCCCTCTCGGCTGCGTCGAGGCGAGGGGGACGGCGCCTCCAGCATCCTGTCGTTTGGGTCTAGTAGGACCAATATCCAACCCGTCTATACCGCAAGCGGGACACGCTTTGGATTTCTGCGCATCGAAATAATGACCTTGCCGGCAGCGTTGCATACCCATAAATCTGTCCTTCTAAGGTTTGGCGAAATTCACTTCGAACATGGTCATCGGATTACTTAAATAGAAACGATCGCCTGGCTGTAACCGTTGGGGGCGACCAGGATCAAGGCGCTCTCCGGCGCGGAGAAACGTACCGTTAGTAGAACCGCAATCTTCAAGCAAAAAAGTCTGAACTCGCTTATCGAAGCGCAAGATGCAATGCTTGCGGCCAATGTCGGTCATGTCGGCGGGAAACACTAACTGACAGGAACGGGGGTCGCGCCCGATTGTGAGCGGCTCCTCGGTAAGCTCCAACACATTGCCGCGGAAATGGCCGTCTAGCGCGCGAAGAATAGGCTTCTGCGCCGTACCCGACGAAGCAGGACCAGTAAAATACGGAGCAAGATTGTCAGGAGTTGTTTTAGGCATAGTGGGGCCTGGCTCTGGCCTAGTGGAAACGGGCGCTGGAACAGGCTTCTGAGCAGTTTTTTGAGAGCGATCGACCTTTACTTTTTCTGCCGGCTGTCCGCGTCGCAGAAAGAGGAACAGGACTAACGTCGCTCCAGCAGCACCCATTCCCAACGTCAGGAAAAAGAGGGTTGAGTCCTTCGGCCATGGGCTGGGTGCTAAGTTCACTACTGGTTGTAGTCCAACTGATGCGGGCACGGTATCCACCGTCAGTTGTTGGCCAACTTGATTAGTAACAGTACTCGCCGTCTGCTGTTGCCCATCTTGATAGGTGATTCCGGCCTCTTTGAGTTCTGGAATGAGTTCATCAACTCGAATCGCCCAACCGAGCGCTTCCACGCCAGATTTGACTATTTTGAGGGTATTAATCCCAATGACATAGCCGTCCTCATTAAACAGCGGCCCTCCCGAGTTTCCCGGATTGATGGCTGCATCAGTTTGAAACAGGTCAACTCCTGTTTCTTTAAGAGTCGCCCGGCCACTGATAATCCCTTTTGCAATTGAAACACTGACATTTTCGTTGACGATCTGTGCTGCGCCAGGAAATCCCACAGTATACACCGTTTGCCCATCCACAACTTGATCACTCGTTACCAGCTTTACCGGCGATCTATTCAAAGCGCGTTCGGCCTCGAGAATGGCGAGATCTTTTCGCGGCGAGTATTGTACTACCTTGGCTGATAGCAGTTGCAGTTGCCCGACCTGAATTCCTAATGCATTCCCTGATGTTACACATGACGCGACATGCCAATTGGTAACTACATGTTTTCCTTCCCCTACGACAAATCCCGATCCGTTCCCCATGATTTGCTGAGTCGCTCCAACGCGTTTGAGGCACACGATCCGAACGGTGCTCTTCTTCATCTCTTCTATGGGAAGCACCCGTTCCGCCAAAACGTCGCCAGGAATCACTCCCTCTCTTGAGAGAGAGAGCAGAGCAACTGTGTAGATGCCCACCACCAACGCTCGCCGTCGAAGCCTCCCTTTCATCGTTCTTTTCCTTTCTTATTAACTTTATTGTCCTATCAGAGGAGTCGCTGTCCCGTTTTGTTGATCGTGCGGAAGAGGAAAAGAGCCATGCTCGCGCCCTTCTTCTCTCCATTTTTCTTCTCCTACAGAAGGCTGTGTGGAAGGGGGAGGAGGATTCGGCATAAAAGCGGACTGGTCCTCCTCATTAGTCGTTTGCTTGCCGACTTCTCCCCAATACGATTTCACGGCAAGCCCAATCATCCCTACAAACAAAAAAGCCAAGACGAGGATAGCGTACCGATAGAGGCGGACAGTATCCATGCTGCGGGTCCACAAAGATTGCCGCAGCCAGTGTTCATCTTCCCAGGCCATCACTACTGCAGTCACATTATCTTGACGCGGTTTCTGCTTGGCCAGAGTTTCACGTACGAGTGCTTCAGCCGCCCGCTGCGGATCACCAGCCAAGACGGCCGCCATCTCCGTGACAGCAAGCGTTCCGTATAAGCCGTCGCTGCATAACAGGACGCGATCGCCGGAGTGCAATAGAACCGGGGCCGCGCTCGTATCAATCTTGGTAAGCGATTCCACTCCCAGGTAGCTTGTCAGACTATAACGCTCCGGGTGCTGATCGGCCTCCTCTTGGCTGAGGTCTCCACGCTCAACCGCTCGCGCCAACTCCGCGGCATAAACGTGATCGGTCGTTATTTGCGAGAGTGCTCCTTGGCGATAAAGATAGAGGCGACTGTCTCCGACAGACGCCCAATGCAAGCGCCTTTGGTGAATGACTGCCGCAACCGCAGTTGTCCCAACTTTGCCGCGCATTCCTGCTTCTTCCGCAAGCCGTAAGATTTCTCCATTGGCGCAGTAAAAGGCGCGGGTCAACGCTTCGGGGATAGATTCGCGCCGTGATTTCTCTCCGTACGCAGCCAGAATGGTTTGAACCACACACTGACTGGCTTGCCGTCCCATTGCCATTCCGCCTATACCATCGGCGACAACGGCTAGCACTCCGCCATGCGCGACGAAGGTTGCCTCTTCAATATTCGTAAAGGCAAACTCGTCTTGTTGTTCGTGTCGGTCTCCTACCTGTTGTGCATTCCCAGGAATCACTCTCATTTTTCAGCCTCGTCTCTGAGTGAGAAGCGGAGCTTCGTCCGTCCGAGTAATAGCACATCATCCGCCTGTAACTTGTGTCGTCCGACAATTGGCGCCCCATTCACGAAAGTCCCGCTGAACGAGTCGAGATCGCGCACAAATACGAATCCTCGTTCGCGCGTCAAAGTGCAGTGACGCGCAGCAACATCTGGGTCATTCGCAATGACGATACCGCATTCGGTTTGGCTTCGGCCAATCACAATCTGGTCGACCAAATGAGCAATGAACGCTTTCGGCAGTTGCGTTTTCCCTATAGGCGTTAGGCGTATATGGATACCATCGTTTATAGGGGGGAGTGGAAGGACACCATCCACGACAGGATCGCTTGGCCTTTGTTCCTGCTCGATCTCCTCATTCCCTCGCTGCTCCTGAACGGATTTGCGAAAACGCAGCACGGCGGCCACAACTCCACAAGCAAACAAGAGGCTGGAAAGAGCGTACAGCCACCAGGACCTTTCTGGTGAAGAAGCAGGACTGATCTGAGAAGACGAGACAGGCTGAGGACGTGGAACAGGCGGGAGACTAGGAAGCAAGCGAATGGAGAGACCATCGGTGAAAGTTTTGCCTTCGGCAGTGTAGCTGAGTTGTACGCGACGCATCTGGCCATCCCCGACACAGGCCGGACATAGCAATCGAGCGACAAGAACTCGACGGATTCTTTGCTGTAATCTTGCATAATCGTCTTCGAGTGTCTTGCCTGACGCCGCAAAGTACTCACCTCCCGACGTCCGCGCCAACACCCCAAGCGCTTGAAGCGCCTCCTTTTCCTTCGTTGTATGCGTCCCCGGCGCAAAACCCAACGCGAAAATCGGCGCCCGATCTTCCTTCAAGCGCTCGATCACTTCTTGCTGCGTCATTCCTCCAGGGAAATCATCTTGTCCATCCGACAAGGTCACGATGACCCGATACCGCGGCAGATTTTCGTCCAACCGCGCTCGTGTTAAGTCCATCGCACTCACCAACCCGCGGTGCAGTTGGGTTTTATTGTCTGTCGCCGCCAGCTGTTCAACTTTCCGCAGCAGCAGTGCTTTTTCGTCAGTGAAGTCCTGTGCGACCTTCACATCTTCGCCAAAGGTCACAATAGCCGCGCGGTCTTCCGCTCTTAGGGTTTGAATCCATCGTTCTAAAGCCTCTTGGACTTGGTTAAACTGAAGTTTAAGAGACCTAGAAATATCGACGAGGAGCACATAGGAAACTCCTTCCGGGGCGTCTTCGAACCAGCTGACCTCTTCTATCCGAGCCGGATAGGTCCCTACCATCGCAGTAAAAAGGCTTGCGTCGGGCGCCTTGATGGACTCTTCGTCTAGGTCGTAATAGACCCACAATTCAGGCAAGGACGCCCACACCTGACGAAGATGAAGAACCACAGGTTCAGTCGCACTAGCCACAGCGACCGCCATAAGCAGCCAGTTTATTATTGCTACAATGACGAAAGCCATTCTCTCTTTAGCGTCGGAACGCTGAACTCCCTATTCGCGTCGGCTTCAGTATAAGCGGACGCCAAAAGAAATATTCTCTTTCCTTCAGAGGTACGCGTGCTTTTCTGCCTGAAATCGTCTATCTATCCGCGGCCCTATATATTTCTGCGTCACCTCCCATAATGTCAAGAGCTTTATGCCAGAGGATGTGAGTTTTTGTAAATCTTTGAATTCACTAAGACCTATCCTGCTGAGCTTCACTACTAAAATAAGGTCGGGGTCTAAAGAAAACCAACTGCGCACCAAATTTTTCGCTGCCCAAAACCTAAGCAGCAACCCTGCAAAAAGTTTAGGCGAACGCCGCACGCTGTTAAGACCTTGATAAGCTTCTTCTGTAGTAACCGATTCTTCTAGCCTTTTCAGTTGATATATTTTATGCAGTAAACCTTCCTTGTCATTCAAGAGTTTCCCATAAGGAGCCTGGCATGTAGTGTGCTTAATATTTAAATTTGTGTGTCTCTATTAGATCTATACGTCTCTAACGGATCTATTAGATTTGTACGTTCCTAGCGGAGCTCGAAGGGTATGATCACCTTTAATGGCTACGATACCGAAGGATTTTTTGACGAGATGTTCCTACCAGATGGTCGTCCTCGACCAGGAACAGCCTTACTACAACAGCGGATTGATTCACTCTCCGACGGAGAATTGTTCCGCCGTCAACAGGCTGCTGAGCGCGCCCTACTCCACATGGGCATCACCTTCAACGTCTATGGCGATAGCGCGGGAACGGAAAAGATCTTCCCCTTTGATATCATCCCGCGCATCATCAACGCGTATGAGTGGGAACAGCTTGAACGCGGCTTGAAGCAACGTGTCCATGCGCTGAATCTGTTTATCAACGATATCTACCACGAACAGAAGATCCTGAAAGATAAAATTATTCCTGAGGAGATTGTCAAGTCTGCGAAATCGTTCCGAGAAGCCTGTATCGGCCTTAACCCACCCCGGGGGGTATGGTGTCACATCACAGGAACGGACTTGGTGCGTGATCGCGACGGCCAAATCTATGTGCTGGAAGACAATTTACGTTGTCCTTCCGGCGTATCGTACGTTTTGGAGAATCGTCAGATTATGAAACGCACCCTGCCGGTAATTTTCGGCGTGTCCCGCGTGCGACCTGTTGATGATTATCCGGGACATCTTTTGGAAATGCTCCAGCATCTCGCGCCTGATTACCTGCCATCCCCTACGGTCGCCGTGTTGACGCCAGGCATTTACAATTCCGCGTACTTCGAACATTCATTTCTCGCCCAACAGATGGGCGTCGAATTAGTGGAGGGACGCGATTTGGTCGTCACTGACGGACTGGTGCAGATGCGGACCACCAAAGGGTTGCAACGCATTGATGTTCTCTATCGACGTCTTGACGATGATTTTCTCGACCCTCTAGCCTTTCGACCAGACTCACTCCTCGGCGTTCCTGGGCTGATGGAAGTATATAAGGCTGGACGCATCGCGCTGGCGAATGCACCAGGCACAGGCATTGCCGATGACAAGGTGGTGTATGCCTATGTCCCGAAAATCATCAAATACTATCTTGATGAGGACAGCATTATTCCGAATGTGCCGACATACGTCTGCTGGGACGAAAAAGAGCAGTCGTATGTCCTCGCCAACTTGGACAAACTCGTTGTCAAGGCAGCAAACGAGTCTGGCGGATACGGGATGCTTGTCGGTCCACACTCTACTACCACCCAACAGGAACAATTCGCTCGACTGATTACAGCGAACCCGCGTAATTATATCGCGCAACCTACGTTGTCGCTGTCACGAGCGCCCGTTATTGTCGGCGATCACTTTGAAGGACGGCACGTGGATTTTCGTCCCTACATCTTGTACGGAAAAGATATTTATGTCTTACCCGGCGGTCTTACCCGCGTTGCGCTCAAGAAGGGATCGCTCGTTGTGAATTCCTCCCAAGGCGGTGGGAGCAAGGATTCGTGGGTATTGTTTTAAAGAAGGCAAAAAGCAGCTCAGGGCATGCGATTTTCATTCTTCTGCTCACCGCCTACTGCATTCTGCCTACTCTGAGGGGTCTCCATGCTTTCCCGAGTTGCCGATAGTTTGTACTGGATGAGCTGTTATGTCGAACGCGCGGAAAACGCCGCGCGCTTCGTCGATGTAAATTTACATATGATCTTAGACCTGCCAGCCGAAGCCACTGAACAATGGGAGCCGCTTGTAATCACGACTGGCGACGAGAAGCTGTTTGCGCAACGCCATGGTGAAGCGACTCGTGAGAACGTCATTCAATTTCTCACCTTTGACAAAGAAAACCCCAACTCCATCCTCTCCTGTTTACGAGCGGCGCGTGAGAATGCACGGTCCGTGCGAGAAATTATTTCCTCCGAGATGTGGGAACAGGTCAACACCTTCTATCTCATGGTGATCGATCCTGGCGCGGAGGAGCGAGTGAAAGAAGCTCCCTACGACTTCTTCCATGAGATCAAAATGGCAAGCCATCTTTTCGAGGGTCTCGCCAACGCCACCATGTCCCATGGAGAGGGATGGCATTTCTGTCGCCTTGGACGTTTGTTAGAGCGTGCAGATAAGACGTCTCGTATCTTGGACGTCAAATATTTTATCCTCCTACCGTCGGTCACGGATGTCGGCACTCCTGTTGACGATATTCAGTGGGCGGCGGTGCTGCGCTCGGCCAGCGCGTTCGAAATGTATCGCAAACGCTACCATCTATTGACGCCAGATCATATTGTGGAATTTCTCCTCCTCGATCGCGAATTTCCTCGGTCTGCCTATCATTGCCTTGTGCAAGCCGATGAATCCCTCCATGCTATTTCCAGTTCGCCAATCGGCACGTTTTGCAATCCCGCCGAGCAGCATCTCGGCCAACTCCGCGCGGAACTCGCCTATGCCCATGTGAAAAATGTCCTCTCCGGAGGGCTCCACGAGTTCGTGGACGCATTCCAGACAAAGCTTAACATGGTAGGAGAACACATCTTCGCTACGTTCTTCGCTTCGCGTCCGATCGGTGGAGCTGTTACATTCTCGTCTAGCAGCCAGCAGCAAAACAGCTAAACGGCCAAATGTGCGCTTCGCGAGAAGAGCCAAACCTTCTTGCGGTTGGAAGACGAGAAACTCGGCAGAATTCGTCTTGAGGGAGACTTACTTGTGACCTTTTGCCTCGGCATTGACGTCCATGAAGGGATTGTCGGCATTGCAGACACGCGCGTACTGTCCGGTAATGAATGCATTACCGCCCGCAAGGTAACCACATATCAACAAAACGGGAGCGTCATGTTTCTTATGACCTCAGGCT
>JBFWZL010000211.1:0-10360 GCA_050185455.1 Binatia bacterium
GCTTGCCGCTCTTTTGATTAGCGGCTGTGCGGCCGCCTACTCACCAGCGCCGTTGCCAACAAACCACCCTGCCAATCCTGCCGCTCCGGAAACGCCGCCTCCACCGCCATCGCAGGTCCTCCGCAATGAAGGGGGCCCGCTGGCTTCCACCGAAGAAGCGTCCATAGAGGCCCCCCATGTGAGACAGGACATGAAGCATGGAGGTCACTGATGAAGCGCCTGGTCCTTTTTTGCATCGTGATTAGTACGATAGGGCTCGGCGGTTGTGCGGCAGTTGCCGTGGACCCGCATGCCGGGTTTCCCGAGGTCTCGCAGCTGGTAACCGAGCGCGTCGGACAGGAGATTACCCGCACCCCAGGCGTTGAGGAGACGCCGCCTGCGCTGGAAGCGATCAAGGCGAAGTTGCAGGATGGCCTCAGCGAAGACGATGCGGTGCAGATCACCTTGCTGAATAACCGCGAGTTACAGGCGCTCTATGCGCGACTAGGGATCGCTCAGGCGGACCTGGTGCAAGCAAGCCTGCTTCACAACCCGGTGGTTGACGTCACCACGGGCTTCCCGGTCGGCGGCGGCATAGTCGATCTCAGCTTCGGCATAGCCATGGACTTCATCGACTTCCTCTACACACCGCTCCGGAAGCGGGTGGCGGCGGCAAAGTTCGAGGAGGCGAAGCTCCGCGTCGCAGCGGAGGTCTTTGATTTTGCGTGGCGGACGCAGACGGCTTTTTACCGACATCAGGCGAACGAGCAGATGGTGGAGATGCGCCGTCAGGTAGCCGCATCCACCGCCGCTTCGTTCGCACTTGCGCAGCGGATGCGCGAGGCCGGCAACATCAGAGAACTCAATCTCGCCTCCGAGCATGCACTCGCCGAGGAAGCGAAGCTTGATCTCCGCTTCATTGAGATTGCCGTGCGCGAGAGCCGCGAGCAGCTGAACATGCTCATGGGTCTGTGGGGAGAGGAGGCGCAAACCTGGGCAGTCGCACCCATACGTCTTCCTGAGCCGCCGCGCGAGCCGCTGGACTCGACGCGCCTGGAGTCCCGGGCCATCGAGCGCAGCCTCGACCTTGCGGCGGCGGAACAACTTATTGTGGCCGCCACGGAGAACGTGGGGCTCGACCGCACAAGCGGGCTCTTCCCGGAAGTGATCCTCGGCGGCAAGGGTGAACGTGACGGACCTGAATGGGAGCCCGGACCGACGTTCATCCTCCCCCTCCCCTTTTTCGATCGCGGCCAGGCGCGAGTCGCACGGGCGCAGGCCGAACTCCGCCAGGCGCGCGAATTACGTCACGCACTGGCGGTGCGCATCCGCGCCGTCACACGGACCACGCGCGACCGCCTCGACGGTCACCGCGACCGAGCGCTCCATTACCACGATGTGTTGCTGCCGGTACGCGACCGCGTCGTACAAGAGACGCAGCTCCAATATAACGCCATGCAGGTTGGACCGCTGGATCTCCTGCGGGCGAAGGAACAACAGATTGAGACGGCCGTGCGCTACATCGACACGCTACGAGAGTACTGGACGACACATGCCGATCTCGCGCTTATTCTCGCTGGGCGCCTGCCGCCGACAGAGCCTGCTCCTGTAACTCCTACCCTCGAACAGTTGCCGCGCTTCCCGTTCTCAACTCTCCAGTGATGGAACAAAGACAATGGAAACCCGAACCAAACAAAAGACTATCGACACTACTTCGCCAATCGACCGCCGTAAGTTTCTTGCCGGAGTCGCCGTACTCGGCGGCAGTGCGGTCCTGCTTCGCAACGTCCACGCCGCCGAAAGTGTCCACCCGCACGAGCCTGACCCGCCACACGAGACCAGCGCAACCGCGGAGCGGAACAAGTCATTGCTTGAACGTATCGACCCTAAGCAGACCCTGCCGCCTGGTGAGCCGGGAAAGGACTACACTCCGGTAGTCACGCCCAACAACGTCTCCCTGCCGTGGAAGCTCGTGGACGGTGTGAAGGTATACCATCTCGTCGCCGAAGAGGTGGAGCACGAGTTCGCGCCTGGGCTCAAGGCGCGGTGTTGGGGCTACAATGGCCATGTTCATGGCCCAACGATCGAGGCAGTTGAGGGCGATCGCGTGCGCATCTACGTGACAAACAACCTCCCCAGCAGCACCAGCGTGCACTGGCACGGACTGCTGTTGCCGAACGGCATGGATGGGGTTGGCGGCCTCACCCAGCGCGTCATCCAGCCAGGTGAAACGTTCCGCTACGAGTTCACGCTCCGCCAGCACGGAACGTACATGTATCACTCTCACCACGATGAGATGACACAGATGGCGCTCGGTACGATCGGCCTTTTCATCATTCACCCGCGGCAGCCGAAGGACGAGCGGCCAGACCGCGACTTTGCGTTCATGTTGAGCGAGTGGCGGATTGATGTCGGGACTTCGAGGCCGAATCCGAACGAAATGACCGACTTCAATATCTTCACCTTCAACGCAAAGGTCTTCCCGACCGGTGAACCGATGGTGGCGCGGCTCGGCGACCGCGTGCGCATCCGCATCGCCAACCTTGGAGCCATGAGCCATCACCCGATCCACCTGCACGGCTATCGGTTTCGCGTTACTGAAACCGATGGCGGGCAAATTCCGCAGCCCGCCCAGCAGCTCGAGACCTCGGTGCTGGTTGCTGTTGGGCAGTCGCGAACCATTGATTTTGCCGCCGACGAGCCCGGCGATTGGGCAATGCACTGCCACATGACCCATCACGTCATGAATCAAATGGGGGACAAGTTTCCCAACATGATTGGCGTCAAGCCGGGCGACCTGGACGCAAAGATACAAAGTCTGCTGCCCGACTACATGACCATGGGTAATGACGGCATGGCCGAGCACGGCA
This sequence comes from Binatia bacterium, assembly GCA_050185455.1. Classification (GTDB taxonomy): domain Bacteria; phylum Desulfobacterota; class Binatia; order Bin18; family Bin18; genus SYOC01. The sequence goes on from JBFWZL010000211.1 coordinate 2,850, forward strand.
TCCATATTGAGAGCGGTCATTTGAAAGCGCCACAAAACAGCATCCCGATGCGCGGCGGTCCGGGGCCGTTCGATTACATCACCATGGGCGGACTACTCACGCTGCTCAAAGTGCGTGAGCGCCTCGAACGCTACGACCGCGATCCGGGTTGGTACCGACACCCCAAAGGAACCGTGGCGCGCCTCGCGAGCCGTGAGGAGCTCCGACGCGATGCGATTAAAGTATCATAGGACAAGGCGCACGATGCAGGGGAGCTTATCAATGGACGCGATTATGAAGGCGTTTTCAGGCTACCCACATTCTCTCAGCGCCAATAGTTGAAGGGGTATTGCTGACCAGGCATTTAACGCTCATCGTGATTCTGGTTCTCCACAGTTTGTGGGAAAGATGGAGGGAGATGAAACCAGCGTTCGCCAGATGAGCGATTATAGTAACAGTGTAACAAAGAATCTGCAGTAGAGTATCACAGGAGGTATATATGAAAGACAGATTGTTCAGCCGAAGGAGGGAGGTCAATCTAGCGGTTGTCGCCCTGTTGCTGCTTGCTCCGTTGTCTACCGTCGCTCAGGAAACTGCGCCGACTCAGCAGGAAAAACCGGCAGGGAAAGAAGGCGCACCTGCAATGCGGGGGAAGCACAAGGCGGGCATGATGGCCAAGATGCATCAGCGTCACGAGCAGATGGAGAAAATGCAGCAAGAGATGACGCAGGAGTTGGAGACCCAGATAACCGCCCTCCGTGAACATGCCAAAGCGATGGACAGTCTCACTGACGAGAAGCAGCTACTCGGAGAAATGAAAAAACACCAGCGGATGACCGACGCAGTTTTGGAGACGCTCTTGAAGCAGCGTCAACAAATGCACGAACAGAGGAAAGCGCACCAGGAACAGATGCGCAGCCGAAAGGGAAAAAATCAGCCGTCGGAGGGAAGCGGGACAGAATAGTCAGAAGAACTCGAAGCATATCATGCACCGTAGAGGAACGACCGCCATTGCCGATGTCGCCTCCCATGATTGACGGTCACCTCACACGCCAGGCAGTCCTGCTCAGGGCTGCGGCGTGAACTGCGCGAGATCGTAAATACCAAGCGTCTTCTCGAGCTGCGCGACTTCGTCTACAATTTTTTCAAAGCCGTCGTCGCCAAAGAGCGCATGTTCCTTGTCCTCGAATTCTTCTCCCAAAGCAGCGTATTCGTGCGACGAGACGAGTAGGCGGAACGCGGGAAACAGCACCGTGTCTTCGCGTGCAGCGTGTGGTCGGTACAGGCGAATGAAACTCTGCATGGCTTCGCCCACAGCCTTTTGGTCATCCGTATTTTTACGCATTGCTGCTGGGGCTCGATTTTTAATCGTCTCGGTCAAGCGGCGGCCTGCCAGGTGTTGCTGTCGCAGCATCTGCACCAACTCGACAAGTTTCCCAGCTTTCTCGAAGCGGGGGAACAGATACTCCTCCTCCAGTTTTTCGTGATAGTCCTCGATAAAGCGACGGACGAGATCTGCTCCGTTCGCCAGCACTTCAGGAGGAATTGTCCGCTCTTCATGTAACCGGATAAGCACCTCGCCGTAGATGAGAAGAACCCGGTCGAGGACGCCGTGCTCACGCATCAAATCCTCAGCCGGGGACACTTCTTCGGTTTTATTGTCCGCTGATTTCTTCGCCTTATCTGGTTGTGACCTTTCCTGTGCGAGCAAACTGAGTGGTCCGCACACAGCCGTCGCGGCAAACAGTGCACTGCTCCCTTTGAGAAACCGTCTACGTGTCGTGATGTTTCGCATAAAACCCTCCTCAGAGATACACCGGATCTCGTTATTGAAAAAAGAAGATTGTCTAAAATTGTTGTGATCGATAGTAAGGCACTGGCTTGAGGAAGTCAGCCGAGAATTACCCACTGCCATAAAGGAAAGCAACCTTGGCGTTATAGTCGGCTGCATTTGAGCTATTTTCTTGTGCAAGGCAGGAATTACCAGTAAAGGAACCTTATGAGTAATGGAGCAAACAATAAACTCGAGCACGCCGCTACACCGTCCCCGCATGACTCCAGCCCGGAAAACCAGTTCGCGTTAGACCCGGTGTGCGGCATGAAAGTGAACCCTTCCAGCGCCAAGCATACTTGTGAGCACGAAGGACAACGGTATTTTTTCTGCGGCCAGCGCTGTCTCACAAAATTTCAGGCTGAACCGGCCAAATATCTCAAACTCACCCATGAGCATCCTGCGCCGAAAGCTCTCTCTCACGACGTTCCACAACGATCGACTGGCGAGCAACCTATCTACATCTGCCCAATGCACCCGGAGGTTCGCCAACTAGGACCGGGAGCTTGCCCACAATGTGACATGGCGCTCGAACCGTTGACGGTCGAACCTGCGGCAACTCGAACTGAGTATATTTGCCCCATGCATCCGGAGATCGTGCAGGCGGAGCCGGGCGCATGCCCCATTTGCGGGATGGCGCTGGAGCCGCGCGTAGCGACTAGTGAGGAAGAAAGTAATCCCGAACTCGCGGATATGACCCGCCGCTTCTGGATCAGTCTGGTGCTGACAACGCCCGTATTTCTCTTGGCGATGTCGGAGATGCTCCCAGGTCAGCCCCTCCAACATACCTTCTCCGCTTCCGGACTTGTCTGGCTGCAATTCGCCCTCGCGACTCCCGTCGTTCTGTGGGGAGGATTGCCATTTTTTCAACGCGGCTGGGCGTCGATTCTGAATCGCAGTCTAAACATGTTTACCCTGATCGCCATCGGCACGGGGACCGCTTACGGGTATAGCGTTTTCGCAACGTTCTTCCCTGACTTTTTCCCCGCTTCTTTTCACACCCACGGTGGTCAAGTCGCCGTCTACTTCGAAGCCGCGGCGGTCATCACAACGCTCGTCCTACTCGGCCAAGTCCTTGAACTGCGCGCCCGCAGCCAAACAAGTAGCGCTATCAAAGCCTTGCTCGGCCTCGCTCCCAAAACCGCTCGCGTACTTCGGGATGACGGCGCTGAAGAAGATATTCCCTTAGATCGTGTACAACCAGACGACCGCTTACGAGTGCGTCCGGGAGAAAAAGTCCCGGTTGATGGAATCGTACTCGACGGTGCAAGTGCGGTCGATGAATCGATGGTCACGGGGGAACCCATACCAGTGGAAAAGACTTCAGGAAGCCGGGTCACCGGCGGCACGGTGAATGGCGCAGGCGGCTTCGTGATGCGCGCGGAACGCGTAGGCAGCGATACGCTGTTAGCGCAGATCGTGCGCATGGTGAGCGAAGCCCAACGTAGCCGCGCTCCCATTCAACGGCTGGCTGACATTGTTTCCTCGTATTTTGCTCCAGCCGTCGTCACGGTCGCCGTTTTGACTTTTCTCGTGTGGGCGTTCTACGGACCGGAGCCACGGCTGGTGTATGCACTTGTCAACGCCGTGGCCGTGCTTATTATCGCGTGCCCCTGCGCCTTGGGCTTGGCGACGCCCATGTCGATCATGGTAGGAACCGGTCGCGGCGCCACGGAGGGCGTCTTGATCAAAAACGCGGAAGCGCTCGAAGTGCTAGAGAAAGTGGATACGCTTGTCGTAGACAAAACCGGCACCCTGACCGAAGGCAAACCCCGGCTTCTCTCGATTGTGCCGTTGTCAGAATCTAGCGAAGCGGAACTCCTGCACTTTGCGGCCAGTCTTGAGCGCGGCAGTGAACACCCGCTGGCCGCCTCTATCGTTGCTGGGGCACAAGCCAAAGAAGTAACACTCTCCACGGTTGCAGATTTTCAATCCATCACAGGAAAAGGAGTGCACGGAGTCGTGGACGGTCGAACCGTGGCGCTTGGCAACCAGGCGCTTTTTGCGGAACTTGCTATTGATCTAGGAAATGGGACTGAGCGAGCCGAGGAACTCCGCCGCGATGGACAAACCGTGATGTTTGTCGCTATTGACCATCGTCCGGTTGGACTGCTGGGGGTCGCCGACCCAATAAAAGAATCCACTTACGAAGCCGTTCAAATGTTGCATGAAGACGGCATGCGCCTGGTCATGTTGACCGGCGACAGTCGCACCACAGCCGAGGCCGTTGCCCACAAGCTGGGAATCGACACCGTGGAGGCAGAGGTCTTACCTGAGCAGAAAAGCGAGAGCGTAAAACGGCTACAAGCCGAGGGACGCATAGTGGCGATGGCGGGTGACGGCGTCAATGATGCGCCCGCGCTAGCGCGGGCGCAGGTGGGCATTGCCATGGGGACGGGAACCGACGTGGCCATGGAAAGTGCGGGAGTCACTTTGGTGAAGGGAGATCTGCGGGGCATCGTGCGCGCGCGCCGATTGAGTCGCGGCACGATGCGTAATATCCGACAAAATCTTTTCTTCGCCTTCATCTACAACGCGCTCGGTGTCCCATTGGCCGCAGGGGTTCTCTACCCGGCGCTGGGCTTGCTCCTCAACCCCATGGTCGCGGCAGGAGCTATGACGTTCAGTTCTGTCTCTGTTATTAGCAATGCGCTGCGCCTGCGTACGCTCTCTCTCTAAAAGCGTGTCTGCAAACTACATGCGATAAGCAATGAGGGCATTGGCTAAGCACAGGAAGGCATAGCGACTGGCTAAGGTATGTGCCCAATTCACCACCAAGCGGCAAAAGCGATCATAGACCGTTTGCCAAGGGCCATAGACTTGCCGAGGCAACGCGCGCCACGGACAGCCCGTCCACAACACGTGTGGCATCCCATCGAGTAACGTGCGATCGCTGGCGCGGTGGCGCCCGCCTTTGGCATGTGACGGCACCGCAGGGAAGAGGGGTTCGAGTTCATTCCAGAGCTCATCAGGCGCTTGGCGTGGTGTTGACATAGCGACATAGGATCAGCTCTTTCGGTTTGCAGACACGCTTTAAGGTCCGAGACAGCCTTGACAGCGGCACCTTCCGTAGTCCCAGCGGGGATGAGTTACAGAATCTGACAGTGTTTGCAGTACGAGCTTGAGCTTAAACTAGAATTAGTGAGCCACGAGCCTCTCACCTTCGCTGTAAGCTCGACACATGCTACACTTCACTCATGAAATTCGACTGGGATCCCGTAAAGGCCACTGACAATTTGGTGAACCATTAAGTGTCTTTTGCAGAAGCGCAGACCATCTTTGGTGATCCGTTGGCCACCACTATTGCGGACCCCGACCATTCCGTCGATGAGGAGCGGTTCCTCACGACGGGACTTTCTATACAGCAGCGGCGGATCATCGTGTGGCATACCGAGGAAGACGACATGATTCGAATCATCGGCGCACGTGAAGTAACACCGCATGAGCGGAGGATATATGAGTCAGGCGAATAAGGCCGTTTCGGGCGAACAAATGCGAGCAGAATATGACATTCGTGGAGGGGTACGTGGGAAATACTACGAGCGCTATCGGCAGGGGACGAACGTGGTGGAACTGGAACCTGACGTAGCGGCAGTATTCCATGATGCAGAGTCGATGAACCGGGCACTGCGTATGTTGATCCAAGTCGCGCGCAAGCAAGTGGAAGAGGCGGCATCTTCCACAGGGACGACATCCAACTAATTGTTCCAGCCGACCGCTGCCCTTTTGCGGTTCTGACTGAAGCCACGAGGCTTCGTTTGGGCAGCGGCGGCTAAGGTGTGGCGTTGGGCGGCACTCGAAGAGTTGAGAGCGTATAGCCCCGACTGTTTCTCGTTCAGATCTTATTACCTCAGCAGGCTGTACCTTTGACCAGAGAGCAGAGTGGATTGTAGAGTTCCTCATCAGAAGGCAGAGGCCTTAAGGAGACCTTATCATGACTGATCTCGACGAAACTCAGAGGACCGTGGTACGCCAACACGACGCCTTCAATCAGGGTGATACGGATGCCGCTGCGGCATTCTTCGCTGAACATACACGGAACCACGGGCGACCAGTGGGCCGTGAAATGGTTCGCGCCGTACTCAAGGACATTCAGGCTACCTTCCCAGATGTACAGCTACGCATCTTACAGTGTGTTGTTGAAGGGGAATGGGTGACAGTGCGCTGCACGTTTAGCGGCACGCATCAAGGCATGGGCAGGCTGCCCGTCAATGGCGGCCTGCTGGTGGGAGTGCAACCCACAGGTCGCTTCTTCGAGGTCCAGCATATCCACATGTATCAGATACAAAACGGCCAGATCGTAGAGCATTTTGCGAACCGTGATGATATAGGCATGATGCAGCAATTAGGCTTGTTACCAAGTGCGCCGCCGACGGCGGCTCGGTGAGGATTTGCCGTGTTCGCCCTCATGCCGTCCACTAACCCACGCCACCGCATCGCCGCCCGCCTGCGGTCCTGCATGAGCTGAAGGGACACAGCTGAGCGGCGACAAGTGACCAAATGCGTTACTCCCGCCAAGCGTTTATCTCTCGTGCCATCCGAGAAACTCTCAGCGCTGCTCCAACTTGACTCACTCTTGTGCTCGGTAAAGCAATATGTCAGGAAGGGAAAGCATGGTTAAACGTTTTCCAGAAGAGCGGGCGTTGGGTCTATTTCTTAATGCCCTCGATGTTGGGATTATCATCATCGACCAACACGGGATGGTTGTCTGGGTCAACAGTAAAATCTGCCAACTTGTAGGTCTCTCGGAAACCGACTTCATAGGACTCACGACCCAAGAACTCGCAGCCCTACCAGCCATCAAGGTAAGTGTCGCCCCGGACTGGGTGAACAATTCATTCTGGGAAGCGGCCAAGAGGAATCGACAAGTGGCGGACGCCGCACTACCCAGCTACGGTTACGCCAGGATGGAGAACGGAACTCAGCTTCTCTCCACGGAGAACTATATCCGCGACGCGACGGGTGGGCTGCGCTATGTCGTCCTGACCGTGCATGGCTCGACGGACCTCCTCGCCGCACGGGAAAAAATTAACGAGCTCGAACACCGTACGGCATTGTACCAAGAGCAGCTCAGCGCCTTGCACACACGTGTGTTAGGCCACGACATTGTCTACCAGAGCAAGAGCCTGCGGCGGGTGTTTGAACGGGCGCTGCGGCTGGCTCGCTTAGACGGGAATATTTTCTTGACAGGCGAGACCGGAGTTGGAAAAAGCCTGCTCGCTCAATACCTCCACGCCATGAGCCGGCGGTCCGGCGGTCCTTTCATTCATGTCAACTGCGCCAGTCTACCGGAGTCGCTCATTGAAGCCGAACTGTTTGGCTATACAGAAGGCGCTTTCACTGGCGCCTCGCGCAAAGGCCGACGAGGCGTGATCGAGATGGGACAAGGCGGGACGGTGTTCTTAGATGAGATTGGAGACATGCCTGTCGAGATGCAAGCCAAGCTGCTCACCGTGATAGAGGATAAAGTCATCCGACGACTTGGCAGAGAGCAGCTGGTACAGGTCGATGTCCGCTTCCTGGCCGCAACTAACAAAAATCCAGAAACCTTATTACAAGAACAAACTTTACGAAACGATTTATACTACCGGTTAGCCATGAACCGGATCGACCTCCCGCCGTTGCGCGAGCATCCGGAAGATATTCCGGCCTTGATCACCGCAACCATGGCTGAATTCAACGACAAGAACACTACCGCCCT
>JBFWZL010000212.1:0-10320 GCA_050185455.1 Binatia bacterium
GACGACCGAACCAGAGGGAACACTCATGGATCAGATTACCTCTGCCTATCAACATCTCTGTGCGAAATGTCGTCAAGCAAAGCTCGTTATTGCCTATGGTAGAAACGAAATCTCAAGGTTTCTTCCCACACCATGAGGTATAAAGCAGACATCACTGCCGGATCATTAAAAATTGTGGAGAGCCGTATCATCGCGGATCTGTTGCTACGAGGCACGGAGGGACAGGAGTGGCAGTACGCAATCCTGCGACAAAATATTCTCCAGGCGCGTAATCCCGCCACGGCGATCAGACTTGCTCGGCTGATTCGCCGACGCTTAGAATTAATGGATGCACTACTGTGGAAACTGGTGCGGGATGGCGCGCAGACTGTGGCGAGTCATGCACTGCTCGCCGTCGCCATCAAACACAGTCCATTACTGGGAGACTTTCTTGATCTGGTTGTTCGTGAACAATACCGACTCTTCAGTCCGACGTTGTCCAAAAAACTCTGGGAAGACTACCTTGATGACTGCCGAGGACGAGATCCCGATATGCCGCAGTGGCATGAATCGACGAGAAAACGGCTCCGCTCTTCCGTGTTCCACATACTTGCCCAGGCTGGATTTGTGGACACTACGCGCACGTTGAAATTGCAACCAGTGCATCTGGCTCCGCAGGTGGTCTGTTACCTGCAGGAGCGCCAAGAGAAGTACGTGTTACGTTGTATGCAGGTGGCGTCATGAGTGATGTACTGACTGAACGACTGAACCTCATTCTGCCCAAGATCACGTCCGACGCCTTTCTGAGTGGCAGCGGCATCGGGAATGAGCTGGCTTTTTATATTTTTGATTACCCTCCGGAAGCAGAACTCCGCGTCCGCGAGCATCTCCGTTTCCTCCTGGACCACCTGCCGAAACAACGGCCAGGATTGCGAGTCACACACCTGAACCTCTTTGATTTCATGCTGGAGTATCTGCAGAGTCGCCATTTACTTGAGAAAGCCATCGCCATGCAACAAGAAAGGGGAGACCAGGAGCTGAAAAGGGCGCTGGCTGGACCACTCCAGGCCGATAAGCTTGCTCCTTTATTCGGCCAAGCGGTGCAACCAGAGCAACACGATGTTGTCCTGGTGTCCGGCGTAGGCAGTGTGTATCCCCTCGTCCGCACCCATACGTTATTAAATAACCTGCACTCCATTGTGGGGAAGACGCCACTCGTGATGTTCTATCCCGGCCGGTACGACGGACTGACCTTGCGGCTATTCGGCAAGTTACGGGTGTCGAGCGGTCCAGGAACCCGGGACCAAGGCAGAGATCGAGAACCCTATTACCGTGCGTTCCGGTTAGTCCCCTAGTGAGGCACGCATGAAAATTGAGCACCTCTTCGAGCGCGACATCTTCCGCCCAATCAATGGGGTCGTTAAAGCCGATCAATTGGATGACGATTCCGTGTGGCAAGAGTTAGACGAGTTCGTTGTCACGAGAGAACTTGAACAGCATTTGCGACAGTTCTTTGCTTCGTACTGTGCAGCGCTCGAACGCGGCAGTGATCCCTACACGGCTGGTTCGATCGGCGTCTGGGTGTCTGGGTTCTTTGGCTCGGGGAAATCACACTTTATTAAAGTGTTGTCGTATTTGCTGAGAAACGGCACGCATCGGCACAACGGCGAAAGCAAACGCGCGGTCGCGTTCTTCGAGAGTAAGATCAAAGACGCTCTTTTATTTGCCGACATCAAACGGGCGGTGGCTTCTCATACCGATGTCATTCTCTTCAATATCGACAGTAAAGCGCATCATCGCGCCGGCCGTGACGCCATTTTGGCGGTGTTTCTCAAGGTGCTGAATGAAATGCAAGGCTACAGCGGAGACTATCCGCATATTGCCCACCTGGAGCGGTACCTCGAAGGCAAAGGGAAACTCGAACTCTTCAAAGAAGTCTTTCACCAGGCTACTGGCTCGGCCTGGGTGCACGAGCGCGATGCCTATCATTTCCATCGCGATGAAGTCGTGACGGCGTTATCCAAGACTCTGCAACTGAGCCAGGAATCTGCTGAGAAGTGGGTGGATGGCGCCGAAAGCAGCTTCGTGCTCACGGTCGAGAATTTCTGTAAGTGGGTGAAGGAGTATCTGGACGCCAAAGGGCCAGAGCATCGTCTGTTGTTCCTGGTCGATGAAGTCGGCCAGTTTATCGGCACGGACTCGCATCTGATGCTCAATGTCCAGACTATTACCGAAGAGTTAGGAACGATCTGTAAAGGCAGAGCCTGGCTGGTGGTCACCTCCCAGGAAGACATTGATGCCGTGCTGGGCGAGATGCGACAGTCGAAAGCGAATGATTTTTCAAAAATACAGGGACGTTTCAAAACCCGGCTCTCCTTATCCAGCGCCAATGTCGATGAGGTGATTCAAGCCCGATTGCTGGCGAAGCGCCCAGAAACGGTTGACGAACTCCGTACGCTGTTCGCCGCCAAGGGGGATATTCTCAAGAACCAATTGACCTTCGTTGACTGCGGCATGACGCTAAGGCCGTATAAAGACGACGAGGATTTCCTCAAGAACTATCCCTTTGCTCCGTATCAATTTCAACTGGTCCAGAAAATCTTTGAGGCGATCCGCAGGGTAGGGGCGACCGGTCTCCACCTCTCGCGCGGAGAGCGCTCGATTCTGGACGCGTTTCAGACCGCGGGGAAATACGTTGCGCGCCAAGACGTTGGCATTCTCATTCCGCTTTATCGTTTCTACCCTTCCATCGAAAGCTTTCTTGATACGGCCGTTAAACGCACGATCGATCAGGCACGAGATAATCCTAGCCTGGAGCCATTCGATACCTTGCTGCTCCAGGTGTTGTTCCTGATCCGTTACGTCGAAGAGATCAAGGCCAATGTGAGTAATCTAGTGACCCTCTGCATGGAGGAGATCGACACCGACCGACTCGCCTTACGGCGTACCATTGAGGACAGCCTGTTACGACTGGAAAAAGAGACGCTCATCAGTCGCAACGGCGCTCTCTACTTTTTCCTGACTGACGAAGAGCGCGACATTAACCGCGAAATTAAAACGGTTGAGATCAGTAGCGGGGAGGAAGCGCGCCTGCTTGGCGAACTGATTTTCCTGGAGGTTCTGAAGGACCAGCGCAAATATCGCTATCCAGTCAATAAGATGGATTTTGCGTATGATCGTTTGTGCGACGCCTATCCGGTGGGAAATCGTCAGGAAGGGGCGCTGCAAGTGACGGTGGTGACTCCGCTGCATGACGAGTACGAGCTGTATACCAACGCGAGGTGCGTGCTGGAAAGCGCGACTGAAAATGGCCAGGTGCTCGTTCGCTTGAGCAATGAAGAAAACCTGGGCCGGGAGCTGCGCACCTACCTACAAACGGAGAAATACCGACGACACAAAGGGGACGGTACTGAGGAGCAATCGATCAAGCGCATTCTGCGTGACCTTGCCGATCAGAATTTAGAGCGACGAGGCCGCCTGGTCTCGCTGTTAGGTGAGATGGTCGCCGAGGCGAACCATTACGCTGCAGGCCAGCAACTGAAACTGAAGGCGACGACACCCATGGCGGCGCAGGAAGAGGCGTTGACCTACTTGGTGCAGAATACTTTTACCAAGATGGGGTTCATCAAACGGCCCAATCCGGACCCACCGCGAGAAATCCAAACGGTGCTACGGAGTAATGATGTCGCGCAACAAACGCTTGCCTTGGACACGGAAGAGGGCAATAAGCAGGCTATTGATGATCTCCGCAGTTATATCGAACTGAGTTCGAAAGCGAGTCGTCAGGTTATTTTGTACGACCTGATCGAAAAGCGGTACGTCTTGCGCCCCTACGGTTGGCCTCGGGAAGAGGTGCTCATCCTGATCGCTCGATTGCTCGTGCTCGGAGAAATCAGCCTGATGATGGATGGCGCCTTACTGCCGCTCGACAAAGCCTACGACGCTATCACCATACCGGCCAAGCAACGGAAGGTCATTGTACTCAAACGCCAAACGACCGATCCCAAGGCGCTCCAGAGCGCGCGCAGCCTTGGCAAAGAGTTATTCCGAGAAATGGGACCGGATGGTGAAGATGCCTTGTTTGCCTTTCTCCAAAAGAAATTTACCACGTGGTATGGTGCGTTACAGAGTTACAAGCCTCTGGCTGAGACTGGAAACTACCCCGGCAAGGACGAGATCGCCGAGAGTCTGCTGCTGATCCGCAAGTTTGTCGCGCTCGACAACAGCTACAAGCTCATCGAGGAATTGAACAGCCAGAAAGCGACCTTGCTTGAGGTGGCTGATCAGTTCGGCGATCTGGAACATTTCTACGAACATCAGCGGCCAACGTGGGAAAAGTTGCGCAAAGCGTATGACCGTTTTCAACTCAATCGGTTGGAGTTGGAACGCGACGCCAAAGCGGGACCAGCGCTCAGGCGAATCCGTGAGATTCTCAACGCGCCAAGTCCCTATGGTCTGATCAAAGAAGCCGAAGGCTTGGTGACTACGGTCGACACCGTGAACGCTGTCTTGGTCAATGAACGCCGAGTGCGAGCAGTAAGTAGTATTGACGAGTACCTCACGACGTTGGCGAAGGATGTCGAGACGGCAAAGGGGGACACGAGTCTACGGTCAGCCTGCGTGGAGCCGTTGAACGTACTACGGCAACAAGCCGCAGTAGAGGAAAGTCTTGCCCACATTGCCCAGATGGAGACTGAAGCGCGGTGGGCGTTTGATGCGGCAACGTTACGGATCGAAGAATACCTTGCTGAGTACTCCACGCGATCCGGAAAAAAAGGAGAGAAAGAAGGCAACGGACCGGTGCTCAAGAAGCAACGTATCGTTGAACCAGCCAAGCTGGTCAAGACGACCTACCTAGAGACCCGAGACGAAATAGACGCCTTTCTTGACACACTGCGGCAGGAATTAGAGCATGCTCTAGAGCAGAACGAACGGGTACAAATTCGCTAGCAATAGGAGAACGGAGGCGTAATGGCGGGCACAAGTATGACGACAATTGAGGCCCCGGTAGAACTGGTGACTTCCGTAGCAGATTTGCGGTTCCCAGCAAAAATTGACGCACACCTCCAGGTGTTAATGGATCGCAATACGGAAGGCCAGCTTTCAGAAGCAGAACGAGAAGAACTGGAAGCGTTGGTTGAATTGAGCGAGACCATCTCTTTGTTGCGCGTACAGGCGCTACAGGCGCTCGGACGGACTGCCGGATGAGCCTCACCAAGGTCGAGCTCCAGCGGCTGGTCGAAGCTCGAGCTCATCAACGCTGCGAATATTGCCGTATGCACCAGTCGCTGCAGGGCGCCTCTTTCCACATCGAGCATATACTGCCAGTTTCTTTAGGCGGTACGGACGATCCAGAAAACCTGGCCTGGGCGTGCCCAGGCTGTAATCTCAAGAAGTCGAACCGTGTCGTGGTTGTCGATCCAGCTACAGGAACGGAAGTGCGCTTGCTTCACCCTCGTCGTGACCGCTGGGAAGATCATCTGACCTGGGAAGGCTATTCCTTGGTTGGATTGACGCCAACAGGGCGAGCGCTTGTTGCTGCCTTTGATTTGAATCTTGAACGTCGCTGCCGGATTCGCCAAGCTGAGGAAGTCTTTGGGTTGTTTCCTCCTTCGCAATCGTAGAAACACAAAGGTCCATGAATCGCACAAAGTTGAAAAACTACGCCCCTCAAGCCCGTCGTGATTTTATCAAAGCCGTGACTGACCGCGCCGCATACTACGGCCTGACGGCAAACACGATTGAGCCCATGGCGGAAAAGGGGGACGTGGCCATCATTGGTGACAAGGCGCATACACGCGCTGTGGCGCAAAAGCGAAAAGCCCTGGAAGCACGGATCGGGCAACGCGGCTTCGAGCAAACGATGGAGGCGATGGCGTATACGTGGTTCAACCGCTTCGTGGCGATTCGTTTCATGGAGCTGCATGGCTACCTGGATCATGGCTACCGGGTGCTGAGCCATCCTGAAGGCAAAGCCACGCCGGAAATTCTGGAACACGCCGAGCACGTCGACCTGCCGGGACTCGATAAGAACACGATCATCGACCTTAAACTCGACGGCAGCAAAGAAGCGGAGTTGTACCGCCTGCTGCTCATCGCCCAGTGCAACCCCCTGCATGCAGCCATGCCGTTTCTCTTTGAGCAAATCGATGACGAGACGGAACTGTTGCTGCCCGATAACCTGCTGCACTCCGATTCACTGATTCGTAAACTGGTCAATGAGATCGACGAAGAGGACTGGCAGGAAGTCGAAATCATCGGCTGGCTGTATCAGTTCTACATCTCCGAGAAGAAGGACCAAGTCATTGGCAAAGTGGTGAAGAGCGAGGACATTCCCGCCGCCACGCAGCTCTTCACGCCCAATTGGATCGTCAAATATCTGGTGCAGAACAGTCTGGGGCGGCAGTGGCTGGCGACGTATCCAGAGTCGCCCTTGCGGCAGCAAATGGAATATTACATCGAGCCAGCCGAGCAGACGCCGGAAGTGCAAGCGCAACTCAAAGCGATCACGCCGGAGAGTTTGAATCCCGAAGAACTGACCTTGCTTGACCCCGCCTGTGGCTCTGGTCACATTCTGGTGGAAGCCTACGACCTGTTCAAAGCGATCTATCAAGAGCGCGGCTACCGGGCGCGGGACATTCCCACGCTGATTCTGCAAAAGAACCTCTTTGGTTTAGAGATCGACGACCGCGCCGCGCAACTGGCCGCTTTTGCGTTGATGATGAAAGCCCGCGCCGACGATCGGCGCATCTTTGCCAGCCGCGTACAGCCACAGGTATTGTCCATTCAAGAAAGCAAAGGGCTCAACGCCAAGGCTCTTACTGAAGCCCTGAACGTTCCGCTCGCACAGGGTGAGCGCGCGTCTGAAGAGCCAGAGGGGCATGTCATTGCGAGCCCTTCGCTTCCGCTCATCCTGAGCGTAGCGGAGCGAAGTCGAAGGACGCTCAGGATAAACTCCGCGAAGCAATCTTTGTCCGAAAAAGAGATTGCTTCGTCGCTGGAGCCTGCCCTGAGCGAAGCGCAGCGGAGTCGAAGGGCTCCTCGCAATGACAGATCTCTCCCCATTTCTCCTGCCGACATTACTGACCTGATCAACCTCTTCGAGCACGGCAAAACCTTCGGCTCGCTCATCCAAATGCCGCCAACCTTGGTGGAGAAACTGCCTGCCATAGGACACCGGGTCAGGGACGTACTGGCATACGGGGACTTGATGATGCAGCCAGCGGCAAAAGTCCTGCTGCCGCTCATCGAGCAAGCATGGCTGCTCAGCCAGCAGTACGATGCGGTGGTAGCGAATCCGCCGTATATGGGAAGTAAATATTTCAACGATCGACTGAAGAATCTTGTATCTAAAAATTATGAAGAGGGAAAAGGCGATCTCTACGCTTGCTTCATGTTGCGAAACATCGCGTTTGCTAAGCCAAGCGGGAGAGTCGGAATGATTACCATCCCTAATTGGATGTTTTTGTCCTCCTTCGAAGAATTACGTCGAACAATTCTCAATCACCAAGTGTTTGATTCTTTTATCCATAACGGCCGTGGTGTCTGGGGGTCTGACTTCGGAAGTTGCAGCTTTACTATTCGCAATAACAATCTCCTCGATTACAAGGGTGTATTCCGTAAGCTCTTCGATAAACCGGGGAGTGTAGGGAGTAATGAAGAGCTAGAGCGGCGATTCTTCAGTAGCGATGACTTTGTAGTAACTAGCCTAGAGCTTCAGGCAATTCCTGGAAACCCAATAGCGTACTGGATTAGTGATCCCATACGGGCTTTGTTCAAGCAATCGCCAACCTTGGGGAAAATTGCTCCGGGAAAAGTTGGAATGAGATCTGGTGACAACGATCAATTTATAAGGTTTTGGTATGAGGTTGCTGTCCACAAGATAGAGTTCCACGCGAGATCAGCAACAGATGCAAGAGAGTCAAAAAAGAAATGGTTTCCATTCAAGAAAGGTGGTCCATTTCGGAAGTGGTATGGGAACAATTTTTACCTTATCAATTGGGAGAGCAATGGTGAGGCAGTCAAGCAGCGCACTAGGGAGAAGTATCCACAGCTGGGTGAAAATCTTGGATGGAAGATTACAAATGAGCCATTCTACTTTCTGCCTTGCATTACTTGGACAGACGTAAGCATATCGATGTTCGGTGTGCGGATTTCCGATCACGGCTTTATTTTCTCGACAGTTGAGTCGGCCATATTCCCCGAGCAATCTATGATGAAGCTAGTGGCTGGATTTCTCTCAACGAAATTGGTGTTCGATTGGCTCCAACTGCTCAACCCAACTTTGCATTTCCCTGTCGGAGTTCTTGATCTTTTACCTTTTAACTTAAATATTCTTCTGCTTTCTAAAGAACAGATCGAACGAGTAGTTACAGAGGCATATGTAATTGCTCGCATGGATTGGGACTCGTTCGAGACCTCGTGGGACTTCCAGACACTGCTTGTGCTCAAGCAAAGAGCCGCCACGCTGGCCCAGTCGCAAGCCGCCGCTGATGCGGAAGTCCTCGCTCGTTTCCAGCGCATGAAGCAACTGGAAGAAGAGAACAACCGCCTCTTCATCGAAGCCTACGGCTTACAAGACGAACTCTCTCCCAAAGTCCCAGAAGATCAAATCACGCTCGCCCGGCCCGACCGAGAAGAAGACATCAAGCGGATGATCTCCTACGCCATCGGCTGCATGATGGGCCGGTCCAAACCACAAAACACACTAAATACGCGAAAAGAGGAAAAGGAAAATCTTTCGTGTGATTCGTGTATTTCGTGGTCTGGTGCACGGTGTGAGGTTGATCCAGACGGCATTGTCCCTATCATGGACACCGACTGGTTTCCTGATGACGCCGTCAATCGGTTTGTGGAGTTTATCAGCGTCGCCTGGCCGAAGGAACATTTAGAAGAGAATCTGACCTTCGTCGCTGAGAGTCTTGGTCCCAACCGAGGTGAGCAGCCGCGCGAGACGATTCGCCGCTACTTGGCGCAGAGTTTCTTCAAAGATCACCTAAAAACCTACAAGCGCCGACCGATCTACTGGCTGTTCACCAGCGGCAAGCAACGAGCGTTTCAGTGCCTTGTGTATTTGCATCGCTACCATGAGGGTACGCTCTCGCGTATGCGTACGGAGTATGTGATTCCGCTACAAGGAAAGCTCAACGCTCGCATCGAACAATTGACCAGTGAGATCCAGCGAGCGACTTCGACCTCTCACCGCAAGAAGCTAGAGAAGGAACAGGACGCACTGCGGAAGCAACAAGCCGAACTGCAAGCTTTCGATGAGAAACTGCGGCATTACGCTGATAGGCGTATCAGTCTCGATCTCGACAACGGTGTGAAGGTGAATTACGGGAAGTTTGGTGATTTATTGGCGGAGGTGAAGGCGGTGTGTGGAGAAGAGTAACCACGAACCACGAAATACACGAAATACACGAACCACAAAAAACACCAAATACACGAAACGAAAATGAAGAAAAGGGGAACATAAAATGCCACGCACGTTACCGTTCGACGCTGCGAAAAGCCATCTGCGGGAACTGGTCGAGGGGATGGTTCCCGGTGAAGAATTAGTGTTGACCTCGCAGGGCGAGCCGATTGCGGTCGTCATCCGTCCGCCCCGCACCAGTTGGCCATGTCAGCCAGGGTCGGCAAAAGACACAAAACACTGGATGGCCCCGGACTTCGATGCCCCGCTTGAAGACTTTAAGGAGTATATGGAGTGAAGCTGTTCATGACTCCTGCCCCCTCACCCTGTCCCTCTCCCACAAGGGGAGAGGGGACCTTATACTGACTGCTGACTAAAAACTGAGAGGAAGAATCCCATGTCTGCAACAATCACCCTCGAAGAAGCCCAGGCGCATCTCGCGGAACTTGTCTCTAAACTTGCTCCTGGTGAAGAAGTTGTCATTACGGTGAATGAGCAACCTGTCGCTAAACTGATGGGCCAGCATACGCCTACGCTCCCACCACGACAGCCAGGCAGCGCAAGAGGAAAGTTGATTATCCTGGCCGACGATGAAGAACATTTGGAAGATTTCAAGTAAGAGAGTCATGAAGCATTCTACTCGATACTGTAGCACGAGGAGGCTGACCGCATGTCTGCAACGATCACACTAGAAGAAGCACAAGCCCATCTGGCGGAACTCATTTCCCAGCTGGTCCCTGGTGAAGAAGTCGTCATCACGGATAATCAGCAGCCTGTGGCTCGGCTCTTGCTCGTGAAGCCCAAAGCGCTACGTAAACTCGGCACGATGCGCGGATCGGTCAAGTACATCGCCCCTGATTTTGACGCGCCGCTCGATGACTTTAAGGAGTATATGGAGTGAAGCTGCTGCTCGACACGCATACACTGAT
>JBFWZL010000213.1:0-10298 GCA_050185455.1 Binatia bacterium
GTCTTCTATTTGGAGGACGATTATTGGCCTCACGACACAACCTTGTGGGTCAAAGACTTCAAAGGAAACGATCCACGATTTATCTATTATTTCTTTCTGGGGCTCGATGTTACGCATCTCGATTCTGGTACTGCAAACCCAGCACTCAACCGCAACCAAGTTCATCCTATCGAAGTTGATTGGCCACCGCTTGCACGACAAAAGGCGATTGTCTCAACTCTCGATGAACTCCGCACCGAAACCCAACGCCTCGAATCCATCTACCAACAAAAGCTCACCGCGCTGGAGGAGCTGAAAAAGTCGCTGCTACACAAGGCATTCACGGGAGCACTGACGTCATGAGTGCAACGCCTGTTTACTATCACCTTGGGCAGTTCCCTCCCCAGGAGCTTGATTGGCCACAACTGATTCCGCTGATCGGTCCCGCCAGCGCAGGCCTTGCGCGTTACGATGGGTTGCTATCTGCGATCCCTAATGCCGACATTCTCCTCTCGCCCCTCACGACGCAGGAGGCCGTTCTTTCCTCTAAGATCGAAGGCACCCATGTCACTATTGGAGAAGTGCTTGAGATCGAAGCTGGTGGGGAGTCCGAGGCCATCACCCAACCTAAGCGAGACGATGCGGAAGAGGTGCTCAACTATCGTAAAGCCATGCGAGCCTGTGTCGCGGAGATGGCGCACCGTTCGCTCTCCCAACATGTCTTAAGAGCTGCGCACAGCCTGCTCATGCAAGGCGTCCGGGGGCGTGATAAATCACCAGGAAGCTACCGAAATGAGCAGAATTGGATTGGCCGCAAAGGCTGCACAATCGAAGAAGCCTACTTCGTACCGATTCCTACTGAGCATTTGCAGAGTGGCATGGACGCTTGGGAACGCTACCTCAGCAGCACCGCTGAACCTGATGCACTCATCCAACTCGCCATCCTCCATGTCGAATTCGAGGCTCTCCATCCTTTCAAGGACGGGAATGGCCGTTTAGGGAGAATGCTGATTCCTCTTTTCCTCTTCCAGCGTAAACTGCTCGCTAGCCCAGACTTCTATATGAGCGGATACCTGGAGGCGAATCGGGAAGAATATCAGGACCGCCTGCGCAAAGTTTCTCGAATCGGTAATTGGACAGGATGGTGCGCGTTTTTCCTCAAAGGAATCCAGCAGCAGTCAGCGGAGAATGAGCGTAAGGCCAGAGCCATTCTCACTCTCTACGACCGACTGAAGACCCAAGTGGTCGATCTTACCCATTCTCAGCATTCGATCCGAGCCGTCGATTTCATTTTCCAAACGCCCATTTTTACTGCGCCTTTGTTTACGAACCACTCGCAAATTCCTAAACCGACAGCGACTCGCATTCTGAACCTTCTCCGAGAAAAAGGTATCGTGAGCCCTCTCCGGGAGGGGAGGGGACGACGTGCCGGAATTTATATATTTCCAGAATTGCTTAATATTGCCGAAGGAGGCGATGTATTTTGAGGCTAATGCGTAATATTAAGATTTTGTGTCTCATATTTTCCTTTTTATGAGACACAAATAGCGTAATGTTGAATAGGTGAGACACAAGATTCTCCCCACGGGAACTTATGAACGAAGCCGAAACCAGAGCCGAGCATATTGACCCCGCTCTCAAGGCAGCGGGCTGGGGTGTCGTCGAGGGGAGTCGCATCCGGCGTGAATATCCCATTACACTCGGTCGGCTCGAAGGCTACGGACGACGTGGCAAGCCGTTGATTGCCGATTACGTGTTGGAGTATCGCAACCATAAACTCGCTGTTGTCGAGGCCAAGGCGTGGGATGAAGAGCTGACCGAGGGCGTGGCGCAGGCGAAAAACTATGCGGACAAGCTTGCTGTTCGTTTTACCTATTCCACCAACGGTCGCGGTATCTACGGCATCGACATGATGACAGGCGTGGAAGGCGAAGTTCCGCAGTATCCGACTCCGGAAGAACTCTGGAACCTGACCTTCGCTGAACAGGTCGACTGGCGCAATCGTTTCGCCGCCGTGCCCTTCGAGAACAAAGGAGGCTTTTTCCAAGCACGCTACTTCCAGGACATCGCCATCGAGCGCACGTTGGAGGCCATCGCTGCCGGGAAGGAGCGCATCCTCCTTACGTTGGCCACTGGCACGGGGAAGACCTTTATCGCCTTTCAGATCGCCTGGAAGCTGTTCCACAGCCGCTGGAACCTGAGCCGCGAGGCGACACGCCGCCCACGTATCCTGTTCCTCGCCGACCGCAACATTCTCGCCAATCAAGCGTACAACGCCTTCTCCGCCTTTCCCGAGGATGCGATGGTGCGCATCGAGCCGGAGGACATCCGCAAAAAGGGCAGAGTGCCGAAGAACGGTAGCCTGTTTTTCACCATCTTTCAGACCTTCATGAGCGGCCCGCCGAAGGACGGCAAGCCCTCGCCCTATTTCGGCGAGTATCCGCCTGACTTTTTCGATTTCATCGTCATTGACGAGTGCCATCGTGGCGGGGCCAACGACGAAAGCACGTGGCGGGACATCCTCACCTATTTTGCCCCCGCCGTGCAGCTTGGCCTTACCGCCACACCCAAGCGCAAAGACAACGTGGACACCTACGCCTACTTCGGCGAGCCGGTGTATATCTATTCGCTCAAGGAAGGCATTAACGACGGCTTTCTCACGCCTTTCAAGCTGAAGCAATTTGCCACGACGCTCGATGAGTACGTCTACACGCCGGATGATAACGTTGTCGAAGGTGAGATCGAAGCCGGCAAGCGGTACGAAGAGAAGGATTTCAACCGCATCATCGAAATCAAGGAGCGCGAAGCGTACCGGGTCAAACTCTTCATGGACATGATCGATCAACGAGAGAAGACCCTCGTCTTCTGCGCTACGCAAACCCATGCGCTGGCCGTGCGTGATCTCATCAACCAGATGAAGACCAGCAAGGACCCGAACTATTGCCACCGGGTCACGGCCAACGATGGCGCGCTCGGCGAGCAGCACCTGCGCGATTTTCAGGACAACGAAAAAAGCATCCCGACGATCCTCACCACCTCGCAAAAACTCTCCACCGGCGTGGACGCCCGGAACATCCGCAACATCGTGTTGATGCGCCCGATCAACTCGATGATCGAGTTCAAGCAGATCATCGGGCGCGGCACGCGGCTTTACGACGGCAAGGACTATTTCACGATCTACGACTTCGTGAAGGCGCACCACCACTTCAGTGACCCGGAATGGGACGGTGAACCGATCGAGCCAGAACCGAAACCACAGGCGCTTCCGTCATCAGTTGACTCGCTTCGCGAGGTGGTGAGTGACAAGCTTGGCGAATACACCAAGAGGCAAAAAATTAAAGTCGAACTTACTGACGGCAAAGCCCGCACCATCCAGCACATGGTCGTGACGAGTTTTTGGCATCCGGACGGCATGCCGATGTCCGCGCAACAGTTCATGGAGCTGCTGTTCGGTAAACTGCCCGAGCTTTTCAAAGATGAAGCCGAACTCCGCGCCCTCTGGAGCAGCCCCGACACCCGCGCCAAACTCTTGCAAGGTTTGGCCGAAAGAGGCTTTGGCAAAGAACAGCTAGCTGAAATGCAAAAGATTATTGACGCCGAGAAGAGCGACCTGTTCGACGTGCTGGCGCATGTCGCCTACGCCTTACCGCCGCTGACCCGCGAGGAAAGAGCCGCCAAGGCCAAGGTGGTGCTCAGCACCTACTTCAACACCAAGCAGCAAGTCTTCCTCGATTTCGTGCTCTCGCATTATGTACGTGAAGGCGTGCAGGAACTTGATAAAGAAAAACTGACGCCACTGCTGCGACTCAGATACCATGACTCCATCGCCGACGCAGTCGCCGACTTGGGCAGACCGGAAGAAATCGGGAAAGTCTTCACGGATTTTCAGAAGTATCTCTATCAAGAACAAGCGGCGGCATGACGGCTAGTTGTCAGTCAATTTAATCAATGAAACGTTCGTAGGGGCGAACGGCCGTTCGCCCCTACTTTTCAGGGGAATGGTCATGCCTCTGTGACGTACACTTGACCAGGAAAAGCCTGTAGCCCGGATGGAACAGAGTGGAATCCGGGGTTCTTGCTCCGCCCCCCATTCGTTCCTGGGTTACGCTGCGCTTCATCCAGGTTACCTGTTAGTTGTCAGTCAATTTAATCTTCGACTTGCTCCTTTGGTTGGGAAATGATCTTTTTCGCTGTACACTCTCCAGACGGAGGCCGTTCTATGCTCGTTGTCTTGCATGGTGGTGTTTGCGAGAAACAGTTTTTACTGTGGGGCGAGACCACAGTGGAAGGGAAAACATCCGTTGCCCTTCTCGGAAAAAAGAAGCGCTCTGGAACTCTGCCTTACAATGCCGGAGCGGAAAAGTTGTCTCAGGCTCTTGCTGAAGCGGGAGTCCCTTTCTCGAAGGAGAAAGGCGGTGGCGAGAGTTGGTTCGTGTGGTTACCCTCGGTGAACAATGCGCCTGTTGCTTCCAATCCACTGATTGCGGATCTTCCCCAAGCCCAAGCGAAGGTGACTCTTGCGTCGTGGGCAGTTTCGGCCTTGCCTCTTTCCTTGCAACAAACGAGCGACCTGCTTTGCGCCTGTGTCGGTAAACAGGTGCTGGCGCCAGGAGTTGTTGTCGGCAATGATCTGGCGTTCTGGGCAACGGCACTGCGCTTTGCCGGAGCCCTGGTGGCGCAGCAATCGTTTTCCCCTAGTTTGACTGAGCAGCAGGGGAGTTTCCGCGCTTGTTGGCAGCCAATCTTTACCGGACCGAATAACGACCTGCTCGTTAAGTTTGCCAAAGCGATGCCGCAGGTTTGTCGTGCGTTGACTCGGGAGGGGAGTACGCCACCCGTGGTTCCCCCGCTAACCGTGCTTACCGATTTCCTCCGTGAAATAGTCGATGCCTTTGTCCGCTCCTCGTCTGCCGCGCCACAACGCGAAAAAAAGGCGCCCTTTTTCGAGAGCATTCATGATCAATGGCTGTACCGATTGCGATCCTCCGATGGAAAGATGATCGGGAGTACGGAAGAGTTCGCGCAGCTCTCCGGTCACCTGCGCGATTGGCAGCGTCCAATTACTGTGGCGACAACGGCTCCGTTCCGGCTCTGCTTGCGTTTGGAAGAACCGGAGGCCGAGGAGGAGAACATCGCTAGTGGTCGGTATGGGCGCGAGGCGTGGTATGTGCGCTACCTCTTGCAAGCGACTGATGACCCGAGTCTATTGATTCACGCGCAAGATGCCTGGAGCGCGAAGGGCAGCAAAGCCTCCGTGCTGGCTCGTCAGGGATTCAACGCGCGGGAATATCTCCTTGCGTCTCTCGGACAGGCGGCTGGAATCTGTCCACGGATTGAAGCGAGTCTGAAGACGGCGGCGCCCGGCGGCTATGAACTTGACGCCACCGGCGCCTATGAGTTTCTTACCGAAAAAGCGCTCGCTCTGGAACAAATCGGATTTGGTGTCCTCTTGCCCGCGTGGTGGACTCGTAAAGGTACGAAGTTGCGACTCACTGCTCGTGCTGAAGTGCAGAGTCCGAAGCTGAAGACTAAAGGCGGTCTCTCGCTGGACTCGATCGTGCAATTCCAATGGCAGGTGGCGCTTGGTGACGAAGTGCTGTCGTTTGAAGAACTCATGGTGCTCGCCAAGCTCAAACAGCCGCTAGTGCGAGTCCGCGGACAATGGGTGCAGCTGAACGCCGAGGAAATCCAGGCAGCGCTCGATTTCTGGAAGGAGACCGCCAATAAAACCACCGTGCGTGAGACCGTGCGTATGGCTTTAGGCGCGGGAAATGCGCCGGGAGGTCTCACGTTCGAAGGCGTGACGGCAACAGGTTGGATTGCCGACTTCCTCGCTCAGCTCGATGGGCGGACCGGCTTTGAGGAACTCCCGACACCCGAAGGATTTCACGGAACGCTGCGACCATATCAAATGCGCGGCTATTCCTGGCTGAGTTTCCTGCGTCGCTGGGGATTGGGCGCGTGCCTGGCCGATGACATGGGACTGGGAAAGACGATTCAAACCTTGGGCCTTATTCAACGTGATTGGGAATCAAATGGAAAGCGTCCGGTGCTGCTGATCTGCCCTACGTCGGTGGTGGGGAATTGGCGCAAAGAAGCCGCTCGCTTCACACCGGATCTCCCCGTCATGGTGCATCACGGCGTAACGCGGACGAAGAGCGCCGCGTTCACAGCCGAGTCCCAGCAGCAAGCCCTCGTCGTCTCCAGTTATGCGCTCCTGCATCGAGACTTTGACATGCTGAAACAGGTCTCATGGGCGGGAGTCATTCTTGACGAGGCGCAGAACATCAAAAATCCCGAAACCAAGCAGGCCAAAGCCGCGCGAGCATTGACGGCAGACTATCGCGTTGCGCTTACTGGCACGCCGGTCGAGAACAACGTCGGCGATTTGTGGTCTCTGCTCGAGTTTCTCAATCCCGGTTTCCTGGGGTCGCAGACCGAGTTCAAGCGCACGTTCTTCGTGCCGATTCAGGCGAACCGCGATCCGCAAGCGGTCGAACGATTGAAACGGTTGACTGGTCCCTTCATCCTGCGCCGGCTCAAGACCGACAAGAGCATCATCGCGGACCTGCCCGAAAAGATGGAGATGAAGGTGTTCTGCACGCTGACCAAGGAGCAGGCGTCGCTCTATGCCGCTGTCGTCAAAGAAGCCGTTCCCGAGCTCGATGCCGCGGAAGGGATTCAGCGGCGTGGGATTATTCTCGGGACGTTGTCAAAACTCAAGCAGGTGTGTAACCATCCTACGCAGTTTCTGGGTGATAACTCGACGCTGCCGGGACGTTCAGGCAAATTGGCGCGTCTTACGGAAATGCTGGAGGAGATCCTCGCGGTTGAAGATCGCGCCCTGATCTTCTCACAGTTTGCCGAGATGGGCGGGCTACTGCGGCGACATTTGCAAGAGACGTTTGGTCGTGAGGTGTTGTTTCTGCATGGCGGGACCCCGAAGGCGCGGCGTGATCGCATGGTCGAACGCTTTCAGGCCGATAATGGTGGTCCGCAAGTTTTTATTCTTTCTCTGAAAGCCGGCGGGACGGGCTTGAATCTGACCCGCGCCAACCATGTGTTTCATTTTGACCGGTGGTGGAATCCGGCGGTGGAAAATCAGGCGACCGACCGAGCATTTCGTATTGGCCAGACCAAGAATGTGCAGGTTCATAAGTTCCTGTGCCTGGGTACGTTGGAAGAGAAAATCGACGAGATGATCGAACGCAAAAAAGAAGTTGCTGAGAAGGTGGTCGGCGCCGGCGAAGGGTGGCTGACGGAACTCTCGACCATCGAGCTTAAGGAACTGTTTGCCCTCAGAAAAGAGGCAGTAGGGGAATGAGACGGAGATAGAGAAGTGAAATGGAAATAGGGAGGTGAGACAGTATGGCCTGGAGACGAGGTTATTACGATTATGACTACTTCCCTGCGTCCTCGCGTCCACGTGCGGCGAAGGGGGGGATCAAAGCCCAATCCAAACGCGGCGCCTTTGGTGAAAGCTGGTGGGCCAAGCGCTGGATAGGCGTGTTGGAAAGGTTCGACACCGGTGCGCGGCTCGGTCGAGGCCGATCCTATGCACGCCGTGGACAGGTGTTGTCTGTTGATATCAATAAGGGCGTCGTCAAAGCCAAGGTGCAAGGATCGCGACTCAGTCCGTACAGCGTGACCATCAAGCTCAGGATTCTGTCGAACGCCGACTGGCGAAACCTGGCGACCGTACTTTCTCAGCAGGTGATCTTTACCGCAAAGCTGCTGGCTGGGGAGATGCCGCAGGATATCGAGGAGGCGTTCACAGACGCTGGGTTATCACTTTTTCCGGCGCAGTCGAAAGATCTGGATACCGAGTGCTCGTGTCCGGACTGGTCGAATCCCTGCAAACACATTGCGGCGGTGTATTATCTGTTGGGTGAAGAGTTCGACCGGAATCCATTTCTGATTTTCAAGCTGCGCGGGATGGAGCGTGAGGAGTTGATGGTGCTGCTTGACCAAAGCGAGTCGAAAGCGCAGCGCGGCAAGAAGAAATCACAAGCCGTACCCGGCGCGCCGCAATCGGAAACAATGCCACCACCAGAACCACTTACGGTAGACATTCCCGGATTCTGGGGTGAAGGCAGCTTCCCTGACGACCTCTTCGGTGAGGTACAGGTCCCACCCACGCCGGCGGCGCTTGTCAAGCGTCTGGGGAATTTTCCATTTTGGCGAGGCACAGAGCGGTTCCTGGACGCCATCGAACCAATCTATACGAACGCCTCGCCGCGAGGGTTGGATGTCTTCCTCGGCGCGCGGGAGGTGAAGTGAGAAATGGGCTTGATCTTTGCGTTAGTGAGACGACATAAGTATTGGGCCTTCAGTCGAAATCCGTGGCTGGTAACATGAGCTGTCCGACTCTTCTGACTGCTGTGACATGCCGTCAAGAGGTAACCCGAGAGACTAACATCTTTTGTAACTCAGTATTCTTGAGTAAAAAGCGGCTGATGAGCGATGTGGAGGTTGTATGGGGTTTCGGTTCTTTAAGCGGATGAACATCCTGCCTGGGGTAACGCTTAACCTAAGTAAAGGCGGGGGATCGGTTTCTATCGGCCCGCAGGGGGCAAAGTTGACCTTCGGAACTTCCGGAGCGCGAACCACGTTTGGCATTCCTGGGACGGGACTGTTTTACACGACGAATTTTTCACTCAAAAAACTCGGGAAACTCTTCGGTGGGTTTTCTGACGTTGAGGAACCGCAACATCCTGACTCAGTCGCTCAGGAGGAAGGAAATCCTTCAGCAGTGGAAGCAGCTCGCGACGCGAAGCAATCGACAGTGGCGCCTTCTCAACAAGGTCAATTGACATCCGCGGAAAAGAGTCTGACTGCCGGGTGCCAGGCTTTGGCCGCCGGGAATGAAGAGGCGGCGCTTGCGTATTTTTCCCAGACAGTGAAGCTGGCGGATGGCGCCTTCCTGGCCGGATGCCTTGCGCTGAAAAAAGGGGATGTCCAAAAATCGGTTCAATACCTCACTGCAGCTGCTCAACAAGAGAAAGAACTTGGGCAATGCCTCTCTCGTTACAGTATTTCTGCCACTTTGAGTGTAGAGATCACGGAAGAAGTCGCCGCTCATGTAGGTCCAAATCTACGTGGCGTTTTACTGGCATTAGCGGAGGCCTATCAAACGCAAGGACAATACCCGGAGGCGATTCGTTGTTTACAACGACTGCGGCTACTGGAGCCTGAAGATATCGTAGTGAAACTATCCCTGGCTGAACTACTCATGGAAGCGAGAAACCCGACGAAAGAGGTCTGTCTAGAAGTTGTCCATTTGACGGAGGACGTAGAAAATCACTCGGCTTTGCACGCCGCGCTTTTACTTTACAAAGCAAAAGCCTTGCGTGGAGTTGGTTTACTAGAAGCCGCCCAAGACGTGCTCACCAGCGCATTGAAGAAAACAAAAGATCGCTCTACGGATCTCCTTAGCGCATTGCGTTATGAGCGTGCATTGGTGTATGAAGGGCAAAGAGAGACGAGAAAGGCGCGAACGGAACTGGAAAAGATTTACGCGAAAGCGCCAGACTACGAAGATGTAAAGAAACGACTGGGGTTGTGAAGAGATCTGGTTGGTTGCGGAACTGAGGGAAGTCGTTTCGCCGGGGGAAGGGTGCGGTAAGTGCGGCGACTGAGAGAAAAAATGTTATGTATTGTCCTCGCTGTCAGGGAAGAATGCTCTTACAAGCGCACCGGCCTCATAAACAAGAAAAATGGCGTTGCGAACGATGCGGGATCGTACGGATGCGGCCGGCTCGGTATCGTCGCGCCCAAAATCCGACGCACTGGAAAAATGAATAGTGCAGATGTGGGAGGTGGAGGATGCAGAAAAAGCAATTATTGTCAGTGGCGCTGTTGGTTGCCTGGACGCTGAGCGGGTGTGAATCGGCGGAGAGTACAGATCGCATCGCGAAGCTACAAGAACAGATTGGGAGGCTAGCGCAGCAGTTAACTGAGACCCAAAAACAAGTCGACGGATTGCAGGAAGCGAATCAACGAAGCGTAAGGTCATTAGAAGAGCTGGAAACAACGGTCGAACGTCTAACCTTGCCATCCCCTGCGCCGCTTGCGGGGAAAACTCTCAAGGGTGATGCGAGTACAACTGCTCTGTCACCTGCGAAAAGCTCTCAGTCACCATTGATTGAGCAAGATGTTGCTTCTTCTCCCCAACGGCAACGAAAGTCCGGGGACGCACTGACTGCCAAGGTGACTCCGCTCATGCCTCCAGCAACTGGTGAAAGCAACCAACAATTAGAAGAGCCCGAATCCGCCACACGCAAAGAGACCGAGGCAACGGTAGTTGCTGGGTCGTGTGG
>JBFWZL010000214.1:0-10272 GCA_050185455.1 Binatia bacterium
TTCTTTGCTATAGAGCGAACCCCGTGAGCGAGCCACAGGTCGTAGAGCAAACGCAATGAGCGGGCTATATGCCAGATAAGGAGGATCTTTCATGGAATTCGGCATCTGCATTCCCCATTACGGAAAAACCATTGACGTGCAGAAGATCATTGAGAACGTACGATATGTCGAGCAGCTCGGATTCGACTCGGTGTGGGCGACTGATCATATTATCGTGCCGCGCTCGATGGATCTCATCTACAGGGACAACATGCTGGAGCCGGTGGCGTTGCTCAGTCACCTGGCGGGACTTGTGCCGAGGGTCAAACTCGGGACGAGCGTGCTGATTCTACCTTACCGTAATCCAGTAGTGCTAGCCAAAATGCTGGCGACTATCGATCAGCTCTCCGGCGGGCGCGTAATTGTCGGCGTTGGCGGTGGTTGGATGACGGAGGAATTCGCGGCGTTGAGCACCTTGTATCCGGAACGTGGAAAGGTAAGCGACGAATGCTTGCGCGTTATGCGAGCACTGTGGACACAGGAAACCGTGAGTTTCCACGGACAATACACGTCGTTTCAAGACATGCAGATCTCTCCTTTACCCGCGCAACAGCATTTGCCCATATGGGTAGGAGGTGTGAGCGCGCGCGCGCGCCGTCGCGCCGCTGAGTTTGGTGATGGCTGGCACGCAACTAGCCTTACCCCGGAAGCGGTCGCCGAGGGTGTTCAACATCTCAAGCAGCTATGGACAAAGCAGGGGCGGTCAGGCGAGCCCATGATCTCAATGCGCACACCCTTGTTCATCGAAGGGGTTTCACAGGACATGCTGTCATACGCTCCACGGCCGGGTCGAGACCTCCTACGCGGCGATATTGAGACGATTATCGCGCGTCTGCAAGCATACCAAAAAGTCGGGACGCAACATTTTGTCTTTGAACTCTCCGTGCAATCGTTCGATAGCAGCGCACGGACGATGGAAACGTTTATGTCGAAGATCAAGCCGAAGTTGAATTAAGATAGCCAACAGAGGAAGATAACGTCCAGGGAGCAAGAAAATGGCGGCCACTCAAACAAGTCCAACTTCGCGCATGACGGCGGAAGAGCTGTTTCAACTGCCGGACGATGACTATAAATATGAATTGGTGGAAGGGGAATTAGTGCGTATGCCACCCACGGGCGCCGAACATGGTGATGCTGCAATGAACGTCGGTTTTCTGCTGAAGGGCTATGTGAAAACCCATGATCTTGGCGTTGTGAGTGCAGCCGAGACCGGCTTCATCCTCAAGCGTAACCCTGACACTGTTCGTGCTCCGGATGCCGCATTTATTGCCAAAGCGCGCATTCCATCAGAAGGCATTCCTCGGACTTACTGGCCCTTTGCGCCGGATTTAGCCGTGGAAGTGGTTTCCCCGAATGATCGCTTCGATGAAGTGCAGGAGAAAGTCGCTGAATATTTTACCGCGGGAACGCGGCTCGTCTGGGTAGTCCTGCCGAAAACACGAACCGTGTTGGTCTATCGTTCGTTTCACGATGTTCGTTCCCTCGGCGTCAATGATGAACTGAGCGGAGAGGATGCGATTCCTGGCTTCACCTGCCAAGTGGCAGAGTTATTCTCGTGATTTGTAGGGGCGCATGGCCGTGCGCCCCTACTTCTTCCATTCCTTTTCAAAAAACACCCGCCCATCAACTGTGACACGACCGGACAACGTCATTCCGTTCAACGTCATCCAACTCCGAGTTTCAACCACCATCTCCGCGCCACTCGGCGTCTGCAGCGTCACTGTTGTCTCACCTTCGATTTTGGCGGCGTCTGGTCGAGCAGCTGACACACTAGCCTTAGCCGTATGGTTGAGATCGACACGTCCCTCACGAGTTGGCGTCAGCAGAACGGGGCGCTCGCCAGTTGTTATCGTCACCATCTCCGTGGCGAGATCTCGCTCGATCTTCCAGCGAGGGGTGAAGTCGACGGTAAGCGGCGCTCTGTTAACAGTCGGGTCTGGAGCGCAGACTTCCGGCCCTGGAATAACCGCAGGCGGAATGCTGGGAAAACGGATACTAGAGGCTCGACTGCCGCCAAAAAACACGCGGATGGTGGGATTTGTCCGCGTCGGCCAAATCCGGGGAAAATCCGAGCACGATACGCTGACTCGCAAGCGATGCCCTTGTGAGACTTGATATGAAGTCGCCCACAGAGAAACGTGGAATTCATGAATCGCTCCCGAGGACAGCGCAACTGGCTGTGCATGTGAGGTATGATGACTAGCTTTCAACCAACCCGTTGTGATTAATGAAGAACGCCCGTCCGACGCTACCTCGCAGAGTTTCACTACGAGATTGGCGTCGTCTCCCTCTTCAAGAACAATGTACATGGTTGCTTCCGGCGAGCCGGTGATTTCCAGATCCTGAGAAAGCGGCTCACTGGTGTAGGTCAACGAACGAACGTCGTCCGGTCCTTGATCAAGCGGCAAGCCGAGGCCAATAGCCGTGGGGTCCCACAGGCCGGCCATGACGCCCACGGTGGGATCGGCATGATACCTGACGCTTTCCTCGTAGCGTGGGGGTTTTTCCGTCAGCGCACCGCCGCTGGATAGGAACAGGGTGCGTTCTTGCATGCGAGCGATCGGCCATTCTCGTTCATGTTTCCAGACATTACTTCCTTGCACAAAGAGGGTCACGGGTGGCTCGTTCAGGACGCTATTTTGCCGCCCTTTCAACCAGTAATCCCACCAGCGGAGCATTTCATCGAGATAGTCAACCTTGGCGAATGGGGAGACGTCGGGCAACGTGTGCATCCATGGGCCAACGAGCAGTTTTCGTGGAGTAGAGATGCGCTCATAGGGACGCACCATACCTTCAGGAAAAATATCGCGCCAGCCGCCAATGAGAAAGGTCGGGACCTGGATCTTTTCCGCGGCAATCGCTTTGTTTTGCCAGTATTCGTCGTAAGCAGGATGGTCTGTCCAGGGGAACACATATGGCGGCGCACAGTTTTCCAGCCGTTCTTTCCAGAGTTGATACCAGCGGCCTTCAGGGTCTTGGTACATCGGTGGCATCAGGTTCATGGCGATCATGAACGAACCCCACGCTCCGAATGCGCCGAGACAGTTCAAGCAACCGCCCGGATACAGAAAGTCGTGATAAATATCCAAACTTCCCATGATGGGAACGATAGCTTTTAAGTGGGGCGGCTGTTCGGCGGCTGTCTTAAATGAGGTAATGCCGCCGTAGGACATACCCCACATACCGACGTTGCCATTACACCAGGGTTGTCGGGCAGCCCATTCAACCATCTCCGCGCCGTCGGTCGCTTCATGCGGGTCCATAGCGTCCCACACCACACCACTCGAATTCCCAAGACCACGAAAGTCAACAAGTAAGCAGGCATAGCCCCTCTCTGCAAAGTAGCGCCGCGGATACTCAAAGAGCGCGGCGATCAGATCGTCTTTGTGATAGGGATAAAAACTCACGAGAGCGGGATACTGGCCCGGCGCGTCCGGCATATAGAGATCCGCCGCAAGTTGTGCGCCATCACTGAGCGGGATGAGAAGATTCCGTTCGATGCGGACGTTGTAGCGCTGTTCCTGGGACATTACAGGCTCCTTCTTCCCTGCAAAAAAGAGAGAGTGGGAAGTTCTCCCTATGGCTTCCCACTCTCTTCAAAGAGGTGAACTGAAAAGTTTTACTTGGCTTGAACTTGAGCTGTTGCGCTGGTGGTTACCGGCACGACTTTCCGTTCTTCACGTTGTAACTTCGGCATGACTTCGGAAGCGAACAAGCGAAGATTGCGTTCAGCGACATCATGCGGCATGCCGCCGTAACTGAACACGGCGATGAAGTGATTAAGTCCCACCAGATCTTGCATGGTGTAAATCTGTTCGAGGCATTGGTCCGGCGTACCAGCAACTTGCAGCTGTATAAAGCCATCGACACTTTGCTCGGGAGTTGTGGTTTTGGCGGCATCGGCAATCGTGCCGTAGTGTTCATAGCCCTTCACGTTCTTGAGATGACCATCCGAGAAGTGGTAATGGGCGTCCGCCGAACCCCAGTAGCCTCCCATCCACTGACGCGCGCCTTCGCGAGCTTCTTTCTCGGTCTCAGCGCAGAAGACGAAGCTCGACGTGATCGGCGGCACCGGTTGGTGTCCCATTTGCCGGGTGAGTTCAGTATGTCGTTGCACATCTTTGGCCTGGGCTTCCCAGCCGTACAACGGAATGGCAACGAGCACGCCTAATCCCAGTTTTGCCATACGTTCCGCAGTGTCGGGGCTCACCGCAGCGCCATACAGGCGATGTTCCGGATGCGAGTACGGACGTGGTCGAATGCTCATCTCAGGAATCTGGAAGTATTTGCCTTGATGCTCGAAACGCTCATTGGCAAGGGCTTTATAGACGACCTCGGCAGCTTCAACAAAACGCTCACGCGATTCCTCCATCGCTACACGGAATCCGTTGTACTCCACAGTCGCCGCGCCGCGGCCAAAGCCGATGACAATGCGACCTTTCGACAGGTTATCGAGCATGGCGATTTGTTCAGCCACCCGCACGGGATCATGCCACGGCAACACAACCACCATCGAACCGAGTTCGATCTTCGTGGTGCGACCAGCCATATAGGTGAGAAATTGGAGGACGTCCGGCACCATTGTATAGGGGGTGAAATGGTGCTCAACGCTCCAGATTGAGTCGAACCCCAGTGGCTCGGCCAGGTCGGCGAGTTTGAGGTCGTTCTGATAGACCTCATAGTCTGTCCACCGGTCGTTCGTGTTCTGCATAAAAATAGACATCCCGACTTTCATAACCGCCCTCCTTTGAATGAAACGGCGAGATAGATACACAGCGGCCTCTCGCTGTTTTTCCCTTTTTGCGCTTTTTGGTCTGGAAAGCAAGATTAAACTGTCAGCGATTAGCCATCGGCTAGACAAGCTGATGGGCGCGCTTTCTGTTTGGCAACGGTGGGCTATTTTTACTATTTCCCTGTTTGAGCTGGAAACTGACGGCTGAGCGCTGACAGCCTTCTGGAGTGTAGATTGCAGTTCACAGAGACGAAGTCAGAAGCCAGAAGGAGCGCAGAAGATAATAAGCTTCCGACTCCTGGCTTCCGCTCTCTGCATATGTTTCTGACTTAGTCCCACATCAAACCGCCGTCAACGTTGAACGATTGACCGGTGATATTGCGCGCCTCGTCGGAAGCGAGGAAGGCGGCCATATTGGCAATATCGTCTCCTGTATTCGAACGCCGTAGTGGAATCGAAGCGTCCATGCGGGCAATGGCTTGCTCTTCGGTGATGTTTTCTCGTTGGACGATTTCCTTCATGATTTGGTCGTAGAGTTCCGTGCGGGTAGCGCCGGGACAGATGGAATTGACGTTGATGTTATACTTTGCAAGCTGTGAAGCGCCGATGCGAGTCATGGCGATGACCGCCCCTTTGGACCCGGCGTAAGAAATATTTGACGTCCCGCGAAAACCTTTTCCAGCGATCGAGGCGGTATTGATAATCTTGCCGGATTTGTTTTTCGCCATTTCGCGCGCGACCGCTTGCATGCAGAAGAAGACGCCTTTGGCATTCACTGAGTGAATCCAGTCCCAATCCGCTTCGGTAACCTCGAAGAAATCGAGCTTCTTGGTGACGCCGGCATTATTCATCAGAATGTCGATCCGCCCGAACGTTTCCATGGTTTTCGCGACCATTGCGTTAATGTCGCTCAATTTCGCCATGTCCGTTTTGATAAAGAGGCCGCGCCGGTCATGCGCGCTGACTTCAGCCGCCGTTTGCACCCCGGTCGCTTCATTGATTTCCGCGGCAACGACGTGAGCGCCTTCCTTGGCGTAGCGCAGCGCAATGGCTTTTCCCATGCCCACCCCCGCACCCGTGACGATAGCGATTTTGTCTTTGAGTAACATATATCACCCTCCTTCTCTGCGAACATCTCGTGAACTGCTTAGAACAAATAGAAACGGAGAAATGGAGATGGGAAGAAACGGAGAAGAAAACTACGCTCCGATTCCCCGATTCTCCGGCTCCCGGTTCAAGCTTTTTTGAATTCCGGCATCACTTCATTGGCGAACAATTCCAATCCGTACCGCGCCCGCTGTGGATCGCGCGCGCCCGCGTGAAAGTAGAAAGCCACCTGGTCAAGGCCGAATTCGTCATTCAGCTCGGCAAGACGTCGACGACACTCGGCTGGCGTACCAACTACAGCACGTTCTTCTAAGTGGTCGGGCATCGAGAGGGCGAAATCCAAGAAGGCTCTGAACGGATCTTCGGGCTTGAACGTTTTTAACATGTCGGGCGACACGAATGAGGTGAACAGTCGGGTGTAATTATGGGTGGATTCTCTACCATCACGCATCGCCACGTTGTGGTCACGATCGACAAAAAGGAAAAAGATAAAGGTCGTGCGCCTCTCCGTGTGGCCATGCTCCTTGAGCAAGGTGCGATAGCGTTGCACGCGAGTCCCCACTTCCGCATGCAATCCCGTCAACCACGGCACTACGAAGGCGTTATCACCCACTGCGGCGGCGGCTTCAAACGACTCCAGACTGAGAGTGCCGCGATAGATCGGTGGATGCGGCTTCTGGAGCGGTTTCGGCGAAAGTGAAAGCGAGGGAACCTGCCAAAATTTTCCTTCATAGGAGAACGGATCTTGTGTCCAGGAGCCGCGAATAATGGCGAGCGACTCCTCATAACGAGCGCGGCTTTCGCGCGGGTCAACGTGGAAGCCTTCAAAATGCTTCGGAATGATCCCTCGCCCGACGCCGAAGTTGAGGCGTCCGGTGCTGAGAATATCGAGCATGGCGAAATCTTCGGCTTTACGTAGCGGATTTTCGAATGGGAGGAGACTGATGGCTGTACCAAGGCGTAGACGACTTGTTTCGCGCGCCAGTGCCGTCAAAAACAGTTGCGGACTAGGACAAATACCAAATGAATAGAAATGCTCTTCTCCCCCCCAGACGGAATCAAAACCGAGTTTTTCCGCTTGAATCATGATATCGAGCGTGTCGTGATAATAGGCGACTTCATCTTGTTTCTCGCGAACGAAGTCAAACAAGGTAAATAACCCAAATTCCACGGAGACCTCCTATCCTAAGAGTGAAAAGTAAGAAAGTGCAAAGTACAAAGTTTGATGAAAGCAGGAGATGCTTTGTTCTCTTCACTCATCACTTTTCACTTTTTCCCATTGCCTGCCGAAACGTATCCAGGCTCAGCCGCATCACCGTGTCGAACCCCTGCGAGTAGGTTTCGTAATGAGAAATACCGGGCAGAATATGGAGTTGCTTCGGCTCGCGAGCTTTCTCATACAAATGGACACACTCTTCGAAGCCCGTGAGATAGTCTAATTCAGCGCCAATGATAAGCAACGGCCGCGGAGCGATCAGGTGGACAACTTCTTCCGGCTTGTAGGAAAGGATGTCGTCCGCCGTTTCCAGAGGTAACTCAGTCTTCAACGAAGCGATCGCTCCGCCGCCACTGTAGAATTTTTCCTCGGCTGGCGTGGGGAGCAGAATTTCGTAAGTGTCAACATATTCTGATTTTCCCGTGAGGACGCGTCGTTCACGGTCTTTCTCGATCCGTCTACGCAAAGCCCAATACTCCCACAGCCGACGACTGTTGCGCGCCCAGCGGTCGCCGTCGCCAAAGCCGACAATACTGACGATTGCTTTCGTGCGTGAGTCCGCTGCTCCTGTCGCGATGACATTTGCTCCGCCGTAACTGATGCCAAACAGCGCGATCCGACTGGCGTCAACTTCCGGCTGCAGTCCCAAGAACGTCGTGGCGTTGATGATGTCTTCATCCCGCTCTTTAGAAATAAGGCGGTTCTTCTGACCCTCGCTCTCGCCAAAGCCGCGATAGTCGAAGACGAACGTGACATATCCTTCTTTCGCAAAGGCGCGGGCGAAATCCGGAGCGATCACCTTGCGGTTGGCGCGGAGACCGTGACAAAAAAGCACGGTGGGACGCTTGTCGCCAGGTCGCAGATTGTCTGGTGCGTATAACGTACCTACCAGTTTTAAACCCGCACTGTAGAAGGTAACGTCTTTTTCCATGGGTCGTTCCTCCTTTTCGTCAGCACTGTAGCCTTGTCTCCCCTCTCTGTCTCTATCTCCCCTCCCTGTCTCATGGAGTTGCAGATTTCGTTTTCGCTTTTCCTTCCGTCGGTTTCGCTGGGGGGGCCAGGATTTGGGCAACCTTTTGTTCTGCGTCGGTCATATATGCAGCGACATCTTCATCTAACAACAAGCGTTGCGCCTGGAGGTCTTTTGCCGCTTGTGTGATCTGCTCCACGTAGATCGTTGCTCTCGGATAACGTTCAGACAAAGAGAGGCGTGGATCGCGCGCCGCGTTTCGTTCCGCCTTTGTTCTCGCGAAAGGAATGAATTGTCCCAAGTTCCCGCACATTGCTCCTGGTACATCCGCACGAACCGCCCAGCCGGTATGGGTCCCCAATGGTACGCTGATATCTGGCAAGCGAATGCCGCCAAGATCATTGCCGTCAATATCAGTTTTCGGCACGAGACTGGTGTATTCCGTTTGTGGGCTGCGCGCAGTCACATTGCCGAGACGGGCGAAGGTGGGATTAACCTGTTTGATATGTTCCACGCCAGGAATTTTGGGAAACTGCGCCATGCTGTCCTTAACGGAAACCAGAGAACCCTCTTTTCGAGTCGGCATGCGACTCTCCGGCGGCAGGACACCGTTACTGACCCAGGTATCCAGAGCGACGAGCAGCGCCCGCATAACTGGTCCGCGAAACGCCGGGTTCTGTTCCTGCCGACAAGGACCTTTGGGCAACCGCTCCCCGAGTGAAGTCACGATATGCGGAAACAATGGGAAGTGCTGAGTGCTCGCAAAGAAATAGAGCCGGACATTTTCCGGAATGGGCGCATCGTTACCGCGAATATCCGTATGGAGGAGGGAGGCGCTCTTGCGCCAATACTCACTGGCGGTGTTGGTGACCATAACGAACGGATCAAACTCATCACCTAGTTTTCCACTTCCTTTGCGCAGAATGCCGTCGCGTTTCCCGGTCAGCGGGTCATCCTGCGCTCCATAAGAAAACGGAAACCAGTTTTCCGGAAACCCATAATCTTGATGCGCCCCTTGAGTGCGTCCTGGTTGGGAAAATGCGAAATTGGTGAACGTCTTCCCGACTCCGCCAATGTCGGCGATGACTCCATCAAAAACGATCCGCTTCTGTTCGTCTTGATTAAACCCGCTGTAGATATGCTCCTGAAGATAACGACCGGACTGAGAGATGCCGAGGGTAAGCGCCTTCGCAACGCCGGTTTCTCGTGCACTGAGACGCAAGGGATTCGGCGCGCCGGTATCGTCAGTTGTCTGGTAGCGGAGAAACGAAACCACATCGCGAGTAATGGCAAACCCAAGTCCGGTGACCATTGGATTCTTTCCCGTATAGATAAATTCGTAGAGCATCCCTGATTCAAAGCGCGGATGCATATAGACGGTCTGGTCATCAAGAAAACTCCAACAGCGAATCGCCTTTACTCCACTGACGCAGGGAGGAATTCTCTGCGGGGGATCGCTCGCGAGTTTGCGGACACTCACTTGCATCCGCTCAGGAGCGAGAGAAGCGACTGGATAGCTTAATGTGGCGGTTTGGTGATTCGGCGGGTTCGTCTGCTGCGCGCCGACGAACAGATCGCGCACAACGCCGGTGAGGGGTTTCCCTTTATCCAAAGGAATCGGCAGTTCCGCTCCTACGACATACGGCTTGGCGTCGATGCAACATTGCGCTCCGGTTTTCCCTCGGGGTTGCCATCCACTCCAGACGATGGAGTAGCCCTGACGCATGAGAAATCCATTCCCAGCGTCTTCCGGTTGTGTTGGATCATTCGCCCTCTCACTGTATGGCGCGTTGTTCATTAATACGAGGTCAATTTTATTCCCTCGGTTGATGACGCCGTAGAACATCTTGCGATTGCCCTTCGTGAGATCAATTGGTTTGAGGATGTAGAAGTCAGTGCTGTACTCGACGTGACCCGCCGCGTTCTTGGGCGCTTTGTCGAGATTGACGATGTCGGTATTCTCGCGAGCGCGCGGGTCAACCTCGCCAAACAGACGACCGACGACCTTTTCATAGGCGCCGGTAAGGCCAAATTCTTGTCCCGCGAATGTAGGCGACTCCGTGCGATCGACAACAATCCTGGTGATACGAGACTCCGCCACGCCGGGGACGGAACAGCTTAAGAACACTGCTCCGAGCTGCAGAAGCAACAAGCAACGAAAATACAACATGGTGCGCCCCTACTATCACTTGAGACCAGGAACCTGCA
>JBFWZL010000215.1:0-10256 GCA_050185455.1 Binatia bacterium
CCACCCGGGGGGCCTCACTGGACGCTTCTTCGGTGGAAGCCAGCGGGCCCCCTTCCTTGCGGAGGACCTGCGATGGCGGTGGAGGCGGCGTTTCCGGAGCGGCAGGATTGGCAGGGTGGTTTGTTGGCAACGGCGCTGGTGAGTAGGCGGCCGCACAGCCGCTAATCAAAAGAGCGGCAAGCAGGGCTAAGGAGATGCCTTGTAGAATTGTTTCTCTTGTCTGGCCCGATTCCGGGTAGACTTTGACGGCTTCTACGGAGTTCTTATCAATGAGACGGTGAGTCTTATAGTTGGCAGTTTTTAGGACCATGGTCATACTGAAACCTTCACGTTCTTCGGCGGAAACACGTCAGGCGTCTCCGGAGCAGAGTAGGACGGAGCAAAGAAAGAAGAGAAATGTGTAGGCAGCCTCTGCGGGCAGAGAGCCACGCTAAGCTTCGGACGCCAGTGAAGGAAAGATCAAAGTCGAAGCACGGAAAGTAAGAGATAACGTGGGGGAGGGAGAGCCTGTAGCTCAAGTTCGCCTTGACAAGCGAGTAACGAAGCTTCCAGAGCGGAGGTCGGAGGGGCACAGGAATCGACGGGAGAGAAAGCAGTCCCCGCTGTAGTCAGGGCGTCCACACTAGAAGACGTAGAGGTGAGGAAAAAATGAGCGCCGCAGTCAGCACATTGATCGTCTGTGTTCTGCGGAGCGGTAGAGTGTGAATGGCAAGGCGTCGCGCTTGTAGCATCTGACTCAGAGCTTGGAGCTGACGTTGCTGCGTGCGCATGTCCAGTGGCTACACACACCTGTGAGCAATAGAGTAGGGAGACGAGAGCAAAGATTAACAGTGGCGACACCTGTTGGAACCGATGCATAGAGGTACGCTACCATGCGCTTGAGCTGGGAGTCAACTTCAGGTGTGAAAGCGTTTTGACGATGGCTTGACTCCGTACCGAGGAAATCGTAGGGCGTGCTCTGCGCGCCGAGAAATGGTGCGTGAAATGCGCCCTACCATATGAATGCTGAACGACTTACCTCACGTGATCGAATACCTGCATCCTGACATGAGCTGTAAAATATGCTGTTTTGTGTTGAAATCCATCTCCTCGGGAAGGAAAATATGTACTTCATTATTGGCGACTATGTGGCAGGGATGTTCATCGGCGCGCTGACCGCACTGAGTGTGCGGGCGGCGGTTTGGCCGGGCATGGACATGGTCCTTGCCATGCTCCTCGGCATGGTAGTCGGCATGATCATTCACCTCGTCCTCGGATTATTGCTCGCACCAGTGCTTGGCATGTTTTACACGATGGCGCCAGCAATGGTGATCGGCATGTACGGCGGAATGCTCTTCGGCATGCGCGACTCGATGGCCGCCGGTTCGCCAACGCTTACCGCGGCAGCTGCCGTTGGTGCGCTGTTCGGCGCGCTCGTGGTGCTTGGCGTCCAGGTCTACGATCACGCGCTTCGGGGTGCTGTCGTTGAGGTTCAGGACTAAACGAGAGGTCTTCATATGGATACCGAGACACAACGCAAGTGGGATGCCGCCAGTCGTACGTTCGACTTCTTCGACTGGGGCGACGACCACCGACTTGGGCCGCACAAGCGCCGGCTCTTCAGCAAGATCCATGGTGCAACGCTGATGGTCGCCGCTGGGACCGGCAACGACTTCAAGTTCTTCCCCCCGGGGCAGCATATCGTGGCCATCGACATCAGCCCGCACATGCTGGAGCGCGCCGCCAAGAAAGCGGACGCGTATCAGGGAATCATCGAACTCCGTCTGCTGGACGTGTGTGAGCTGCCATTTACGGATGCCAGTTTCGATACGGTGGTAACGGTGTGCACCTTCTGCTCGGTCCCGCGGCCCGTGGTCGGCCTGCGAGAGCTCTATCGAGTGCTGAAGCCGGGCGGGCAACTGTTAATGTTTGAGCACGTGCGCAGCAAGATCGGCCCATTCGGCGTCTTTCTGGATTTTATGACGCTCCTCTCTCGACGTGTGGGTCCGGATCTGAACCGGGATACGGTAGGGAATGTGCAAAAGGCAGGCTTCCGACTCCGCCGCGAAGAGAACGTATATCTCGACATCGTAAAGATCATAGAAGCGGTGAAGGGATAAGGCGAATATACCTGTCCGTAGAAGACGATGGAGGCGAGGCCGGGCGCGCCCAGCACTGCTCAAGTTGAACAACTTCAAGCCTAAGTCGAACCACACGACATTGGCACACTGCCTCCCAAAACCGCTCATGCTGAGCGTAGCCCGAAGGGCGAAGTCGAAGCAGGCGGAGGCCTTGATTCAGCGCCCTTCGACTCCGCTGTTCTACGCTCAGGACGAGCGGGAAAGTATCCCACGGTTGGGAAGGAAGTATACGAATCTTCTGTGGTCTGATTTAGCTTACGGAAATGCAGATTTGTCCCCATGATCCGTTTGCCACTGCCAGCAGCTCGCCAACTTCCTTCCATCCTTTGGCTGATTAGGCGTGTGGTGTCTCCTGTTTCTCTGGAACTTGCCAACCCTCTTCAATAGCCTCCCGGCCTTCACGAAGAAGGAAGAATATCATCGCGAGGCCGGCCAGTGGGTCTGCCCACCACCACCCCATCCACGCGTTGAGTCCGAGCCCCAAAAGAAGGGTGAATGAAAGATAGGAACACGCCAATGTTTCCAGTGCGTCAGCGGCCAGAGCGCGGCTCTGGATCTGAGCGGCTACCTTGCGCTTTTGCCAAGCCAGCAACGGCATCACAATAAGCGAAACAATAGCCAAGAGAATACCGACAAGGCTTTCCGCCGGGTGTTCGTGGAAGATGAGCTTTGTGACTGACTCATAGGTCACGTAGAGGGCTAGAGCGATAAACGTCACGCCGACCACGAGAATCGCCCGCTGTTCCGCCTGTTCTTCCTCCTCCTCACCCCCCTGTTTGCGTAGTCGCCAGATCAGGACTACAGCTGCGGCAACCTCGATGTAACTGTCGAGCCCGAAGCCCACGAGTGCGATGCTCCCAGCCAGGACGCCGGCAACGATGGCAATGACGCCCTCCAACACATTCCAGCCGACGGTGAAGTATTCCAGATAGAGCGCCTTTTGTCTCATACAGGTATCTCCGCCTTTTTCAAAATGACAACCTCTTACGCGTTGTGGATCTGTTCACGGTCAAACCAACCATAAATGGCGGGTAAGACCATGAGGGTTAAGAAGGTGCTGCTGAGAATGCCGCCGATGACCACGGTGGCGAGCGGCCGCTGCACTTCCGCGCCCATGCTGGTGGCAAGGGCCATAGGGACGAATCCCAGGGACGCCACCAGCGCGGTCATGAGCACGGGACGGAGGCGTCGGAGACACCCTTGCACTACGGCCTCTTCAACCGGGAGACCTCCGGCGCGCAGCTCGCGAATAAAACTCACGAGCACCAAGCCGTTGAGCACCGCGACGCCAGAAAGCGCGATAAATCCCACACCGGCGGAGATCGTAAACGGCATGCCACGCAGCCATAGGGCAACCACACCGCCAGTGAGGGCCAGGGGGACGCCGGTGAAGACTAGCGCGGCGAGGCGCACCGAGTGAAACGAGGCAAAGAGCAGCAGGAAAATAAGAAACAACGCCAACGGCACTACGACCATGAGCCGTTCACGCGCGGCAATCAGGTTTTCAAACTGTCCGCCCCAGGTGATCCAGTAGCCTTCGGGCAGTTTGACCGACGCATCAATTTTTTGCTGCGCTTCAGCGACAAAGGAGCCAAGGTCTCGCCCGCGCACGTTGGCTGATATCACGATCCGACGCTTGCCATTCTCGCGGCTGATTTGATTGGGGCCTTCCTTCAACTCGATATGCGCTAGCCGCGAGAGTGGAATATACGCTGGTTGCGGTTCCGTGTAGTCAAGCAACTGAGCCCGTTTCATGCCCCTCTCCGGCTCCTGTGGCGGCAGAGGAATCGGCAGCCGGGCCAGCTGTTCGAGGTCCAGTCGAAGATCCTCGGGCATCCGCACCACTAGGTCAAACCGCCGGTCTCCTTGAAACACTTCTCCCGCGGATTTTCCGCCCATCGCAATCTCGATGATGCCTTGCACGTCGGAAACGTTCTGCCCAAAGCGCGCAATGGCGGCGCGATCGATATCGACCGTGAGCACAGGTAGACCGCTGACCTGCTCAACCTTCACATCCGCCGCGCCAGGAATAGTGTTGAGCACGGCCGCGACCTTGTCGCCTGCGTTCGCAAGCTGCTGGAGGTCATCGCCGAAAATTTTCACTGCCAGCTCCGCCCGCACGCCGGCAATGAGTTCATTGAACCGTAGCTCAATCGGTTGGCTAAACTCGAAGTTTTGTCCCGGCAGATTAGCAATGACTTTTTCTATCGCCTCCGCGAGTTCTTCTTGAGTCTCCGCTTTTGTCCACTGCTCCCGGGGATGGAGCATAATGTAGGTGTCGGAGATGTTAAGACCCATCGGGTCGGTGGCCACTTCCGCTGTCCCTGTGCGTGCGAAAACCAGCGCTACTTCATCTGGGAAGCGTTCCAGCAGCACTTTTTCAATTCTCGTCTGCATCTTGACGCTCGTGGTGAGGCTGATGCTGGGGATACGGCTCGGTTGCAGGGCGAGCGCCCCTTCACTCAGTTTAGGGATAAACTCACTCCCCAGACGCGAGGCGATCAGGAGCGTGGTGATGACCAGACCGCCCGCGCCAAGAGCAACGGGTGTTCGGTGTTGCAGCGTCCAATGGAGGAGCGGCTCATAGCCGCGCTTGATGAAGATGATAAGAATATTTTCTTTTTCGCTGATTCGTCCACCCAGACCCAACACGCACAGCGCGGGAATCGCCGTGAACGAGAGGATGAGCGCCCCGGCGAGCGCTAATAACACTACCTCCGCCATAGGGCGAAACATTTTTCCTTCAATCCCCGTGAGCGTGAGGATCGGCAGGTACACAATCATGATGATGGCGACGCCAAAGGCCGTAGGTCGCGCGACTTCTTTTGCTGCGGTAAAGGAAAGGTCGGCGCGCTCTGAAAGCGAGAGTGTACGGCCAAGGCGGTGTTGCGCCTCCCCAAGGCGCCGGATGATGTTTTCGACCATGACTACGGCGCCATCAATGATGATGCCAAAGTCAACGGCGCCTAGACTCATGAGATTGCCGCTGATCTTATTCTGCACCATGCCGGTGATGGCAAAAAGCATCGACAAAGGAATCGCCAGGGCGACGATGAACGCCGCGCGAATATTCCCTAGAAGCAAGAAGAGAATCGCGATCACCAGGATGGCCCCTTCGGTGAGGTTTTTTTCCACGGTGTGCAGCGTAGCGTCAACCAGATACGTCCGGTCATAAAGCGTGCGAGCTTGCACGTTGGCTGGCAGGGTCTTGTTAATCGCTTGCATCTTGACGTCCACCGCTCGCGATACCGTGCGGCTGTTTTCGTCGAAGAGCATGATCGCCGTGCCGACTACCGCTTCTTTGCCATTCTCAGTGGCGGCTCCAGTGCGGAGTTCTTTCCCAAGTCCCACGGTGGCGACGTCTTTCACATAAATAGGCACGCCATCACGCGGGCCGATGATGATGTTTTGCATATCCTCCAACGTGCGCACGAGACCCGTTGCGCGAATGAGGTATTGTTCCCCCTTGTGCTCGATGTAGCCAGCGCCGACGTTGACATTATTTTCAGCGATGCGCTCAAAGAACTCACGAAACGAAATCCCATAGGCCATGAGCCGCGCCGGAGTTGGGGTGACATGGAACTGTTTTTCATACCCACCAATACTGTTGACTTCCGTCACGCCCGGCACGGTGCGGAGTTGGGGGCGGATAATCCAGTCCTGTATTTCCCGCAACTCCATGTCTGTGTAGGGGCTGCCATCTGGTTTTGGCCCGGTCGCTTCGACCGACCACATGTAGATTTCCCCAAGGCCGGTGGCGATCGGACCCATGATCGGCTCGGCAAGGCCTGCGGGCAAACTGCCACGCGCTTCCGCTAAACGCTCATTGACGAGTTGACGAGCATGGTAGATATCCGTGCCGTCCTGAAACACTACGGTGACTTGCGAGAGGCCATAGCGAGACAAGGAGCGCACCTGCTCGACGCCGGGAAGGCCCACCATCGAGGACTCGATAGGAAAGGTGATGCGTTGTTCAATTTCCAGTGGTGAGAGGCCGGTGACACTGGTATTCACCTGCACCTGTACGTTCGTGATATCCGGCACGGCGTCAATGGGCAGACGCGAGAAGTTCCAGAGTCCCAGAGCGGCGATCCCAACCGTGAGGAATACCACTAGCAGCCGTTGACGAATAGAGAATTGTAGAATTGTGGCAATCATTGTTGTGTG
Source organism: Binatia bacterium (assembly GCA_050185455.1). Taxonomy (GTDB): domain Bacteria; phylum Desulfobacterota; class Binatia; order Bin18; family Bin18; genus SYOC01. The sequence goes on from JBFWZL010000215.1 coordinate 6,288, forward strand.
TCTCGCTCTCTTAGTGGCCGTGACCGCCTTCGCCCTTGCCGAGTTCCGCCTTGAGCACGAACGCGCCGCTACTGACGTAGCGATCGCCTGGCTCCAGTCCGGCAAGAATTTGTGAATACGCGGCGTTAGCGCGACCTACCGTCACCGGCCGTGGCGCAAAAGCGTCATCTTCGGGGATAAACACCGTGGGGGTATTGTCCACCAGCTGAATCGCATCGTTGGGCACAAGAGTGCGTACGGGCTCGACGCCCAATACGAGCTGAGCGGTGACAAATGTCCCCGGCTTCCACCGGCGCTCAGGATTCGGCACAAGCACCCGCGCCGTAGCCGTACGGGTCGCTTCGGCGATGACGGGGCTAATGTAGGACACCTTGCCCGTGGCTTTGTGAGAAAACCCTTCGGCGCTGAAATGTACGATCTGCCCCACGTTGATGTGCGGCGTGTCCTGGGCATAGACCGTGATGTTCGCCCAGATTGTCGAGAGATCCGCGATGACAAATACGTCGCTGTTCGTGTCCACCACCTCGCCCAGCGTGATGTGCTTTTCAATCACGGAGCCGGCGGCGGGGGCGCGAAGTTCATACATAGCAAAGGAACTACTCTTAGCCTGATTGATTGCCGCAATTTCCGTTGTGGCGAGCCCCAACGCATGGAGTTTATGCGTGAGGGTGCGAAGTGCGATTTCCGCGTTGGCAAACTCACGCTTGGTCGCGAGATATTCGAGTCCCGGCAGGATGCGTTTGGCTTTCAATTCTTTGGCGCTGGCGAGCGTCGCCTGGGCCAAGACCAGTTGCTGTTTGGCGGCAAGATAGGCCGCTTTGGTCTCGGCCAATTCCCGACTTTCTATGACCGCAAGCACATCGCCAGGATTGACTTCATCGCCTAAATTTTTGCTTACTTGTTGCACGATGCCAGCGACGCGGGGCACGATATGCACAACGGTGTCCGCATTAAGTGCGAGTTCTCCCGGAAGAGTGTGGGTGTGTTCGAGTTCGCCACTGGCGACCGCGGCAATCGTAATGCCTGCTTCCTTTATCGCTTCAGGGGATAAGGACAACTTTCCTTCTTGGTGGCCGTGGTCCTCTTTGTCGTGAGTAGCGCGTTCTGCGTGGGCATCCTCTGACACGGCAGCAGGATTAGCTAACCACACACGGGCGCTCACACCGCCCACGAAAAAGGCGGCAAGAAGGGCAAGGGCGATTTTTGTTCGTGTCATCGTCGTGGGAGCCATAGGCTTTTTCCTTGGGTCAGTTGATCGTTTGCGTGGCCGCCATAATCTGTGTCACCGGCTGCCCGATGACGCGCTCTAGCTCAACCAGCGCCGTGGACGAATTCTGCAACGCTTCCAGATAGCCGGCTCGGGCTTCCAAGAGTTTCTGTTCTGCCTCTAAAACCTGTAAAAATGACGCCCGACCATAGCGGTACGCCTCGTGGGAGAGTTCCAGACTGCCTTCCCGCAGTGGGAGCAGGTGTTGTTGATAGAACCGCGTCGTCTCCCAGGCGTTGCGGGCGCGTGCATACGTCACGCGGGTGTCTTGGCTGAGTTCCTGAATCAGCGCTTCAAGCTGTTTATTTGCCTGCTGTGAGAGATAAACAGCTTTGGCAATTTGCGCTTGGTTCTGGTCAAAGAGCGGCAGTTCCACACTGAGGATTGGCCCCGTGCGGTCTTCTGCATCGCGGATACCGCCAATCTCCACCACGTGTGCGGCTTTCCGCTTCTCCTCTTCGACGCGGGCTTCCGCCGCACGTACGGCCTGCTGCGCGGCTTGTATGTCCAGGCGATAAGTCCGAGCCAGCGTAATGAGTTGCTCTGGCGCGACTGTCCACTGGGGCGGGTCGGGCAGGGGATCAATGAGCTGCAACTGGTCGGGCGATACGAGGAGTCCCAAGAGTTTCGTCAGTTCCGTGCGCGCCTCAAAGCGCGCCACCGTCGCCGCGCGTACGGCCAGCTCCATTTGCAGCAACTCCGCCTCTGAGAGTTGGACATCAACTAGACTCCCGACACCGGCTTCCTCTCGCACTTTGGCGAGATCGACGAGTTGCTTAGTAATGTCCACGTTGTCTTGAATCACCGCGATCTCGCGGTCCGTGCGTACGGCTTTGTAATACGCGGCTTTGGCCTCTAAGGCGGTAGAGCTCACCTCATGGGCGAGCTCCAAGATGGCTTGTTCAAGGCTGTGTTCGGCGGCGCGGGTGCGGACAGGAATCCGCCATAACTCAGCGATGTTCTGCGCCAGGCTGGCTTCAAAGCTTGTTGGTCCACCGCCATCCGGAAACCGAGGAGAAAATCCCAGCGCCGGGTTAGAGAACAGTCCCGCCTGCACCACCTCGGCGCGGGCAATGCCGGCATTGAGGAACGCCGCTTGCAACTTGGGGTTGTTCAGCAGACAGAGCTGCATGGCTTCTTGCGCTGTGACGCCGCCTGCCAGGAGTTCATCAACAGTGCTTTTCACCACAGCGTCGTCATCCGGATGATAGACGGATTCTTGTCCAGTGGCTTGCCTGATGAGCTGGGTCGTCCGCTCGTAATCCGGATGCGGGTTGACCGTGGCGCAAGCGCTCATCAGGAGGAAAAGCACGCGCAGGCCCCCAAAGAGGATGGGCTGTGTTTGTTTCATGCGAACCACACCTTCCCAAAGACGAAGAAAGACGCTGAAAAATAGCCCGGCGCTCCGGTGTGCAAACGCACCAAGGCGCGGCGACGGTAAAGATCGCTACGGAAATGGAAAGAAAGTGTGGATCAGATCAGGAGTGGAAACGCGCCCATAGGATAGCGCTGGGCATTGTAAGGAAAGAGCGCGGCGTCTCTCCATGCTTTCTCTTGCAACGAGAAAGCACACGCTACGGGAGTAAGCCACGTGTGGAGCAAGGAAACAGCATCAAGATGTACATGAAGTGAAAGGGTGTTGGTCGTCTCGTTCTGCGACGCCTTCAGGGAACATGGGTCCTGGGAGCAGGCGGCTTCGTGAGAACAAACTGCCGCACAGGTTTCGCATGGGTGCGCCGCGATACCGCTGACGCAGAGCGGCGCGGACAGAACCACTGCCCACAGGGCGGCTATGAAGGTGAAGAATCGCGCCATTGCCAACAACTCTACCTTTTATCTCCGGGGAGGGTCAACACCGGAGGTTGACGTCTTCGCGCCTCCCAAAAAACTATCAGTGGGGAGCCGAAAAATCTTAGCCTACGATTCCCAGCGAAAACTTTAGATAAGTCAGTAAGCAGCGCATCAAGGAGTCGGGGTTGCGCCAGTTCATGCGGATGTTAGACGGCGTTTTCTACACAGAATTTGCCATGACATTTATCTACCTCAATGAGAACATGGGCGAGATGCGGAATATCTCGGAGTAGTTGCTTGTAGTGTTCCGGCGTCTTGGGATGATGCGTCACCACGGATACGCTCGCGGAGTAGTGACGAGGGCCCACGTGCCAAACGTGTAGGTCCGCGATGCGAGTATCCGCGTTCTGCTCTATTGCCTTTATAATCGCGGACTGTGCTTGTTCGTCCACGGCGCCGTCAAGCAAGATATGACTGGTATCGCGTACGAGACCATAAGACCATCGGGTAATCAATATCGCTCCAACCAAGCCCATGACTGGATCAAGCCATACCCAGCCAAAGTATTTTCCGGCTCCGAGCGCGACGATAGCGAAAACAGAAGTGAGGGCATCTGCTAGAACGTGAAGATAGGCCGCTCGTAGGTTATGGTCGTGATGGTGATTCCCATTCTTGTGCTCTTGTTCTTGATCGTGTTCATGGTGTTCCTGTAACAGGAACCCGCTCACGATATTGACGAGCAATCCAACAAGGGCGACGCTGATGGCTTCATTAAAGTGAATAGTCTGAGGTTCAAACATGCGCATGACCGACTCGAAGGCCATGACCAGCGCTATCACCGCCAGAGCCACGGCGCTCGCAAATCCTCCCAGGACACTGACCTTCCCGGGTCCGAACGTGAAACGGGGGGT
>JBFWZL010000216.1:0-10204 GCA_050185455.1 Binatia bacterium
CACCACAGGGGAACGGCATGACCGCATTATGGCGCGCTGGGAGCTAAACGAAGGGAACAACAGCTATTGGGAAGCAATGATCGGACCGTTTGCTGACGCCGATCGCGTCCTGTACCGCATCCACGCACGCCACCTGTTGGACGAAGTCCAGACGCCGCCGGCGGAGTTCACCGTCGGTCCCAAGATGCACCTCGCCCTGCTGTGGCATATGCACCAACCTCTCTATCGTGACCTCAGCCGGACCGACCCGAGGGGCGCGTATCCAGTCCCGTGGGTGCGGCTGCACGCGTTACGGGATTATTATGGCATGGCTGCGCTGGTGAGAGAATTTCCTGAGGTACACCTGACAATCAATCTCGTACCTGCACTGCTGTGGCAGATTGAGGATTACACGGAGCGAGGCGCAACGGACACGGCGTTGGCATTGACGCTCAAGTCAGCAGAAACACTGTCTATCGACGAGCGTGAGACGCTGCTCTCGACGTTCTTTGCCGCTGACTGGCATCATCAAATCTATCCCCATCCTCGCTATCGCGCGCTCTTCGAGCAGCGGGCCCGTGGCGAGGCGTTCAGCGTGCAGGATCTGCGGGACCTGCAGATGTGGTTTCACCTGGCGTGGTTTGGTCTAGAGTTTCGCACTGCTGAGGTGCGACTGCCGGATGGCGCTACGGCGTCGGTGAAATGCTTTATCGATCAAGGAGAAAGATTCACCAAGGCAGACATCACCGCAATGGTGGCGGAGCAGTACAAGATTTTACGCAATATCGCGCCGCTCTACCGCGAGCTGCAGGAACGTGGACAGATTGAGGTCTCGACGACGCCCTTCTATCATCCGATTCTTCCACTGCTCATTGATACGAATGGCGCCACGCTGGATAAGGACGGGACGGTGCTGCCTGAGCGATTTGCCTGGCCGGAAGACGCTGACGCGCACGTGCGACTGGCCGTCGATGACTACACCGCGCGGTTTGGCCGACCACCCGCAGGCATGTGGCCAGCAGAAGGTGCAGTCGGACAAGAGGTCATCTCCGTGTTCGCTCGTCACGGCATACGGTGGATTGCCAGTGATCAAGGGGTGCTCGCTCGGTCGGGGCGCTCGGGCTATCAAGCGGAGAATCCAGACGTTCTGTGTCAGGCGTATCGTGCTGAGGACGAAACCAGCGGGGCGACTCTGAGCGTCTTCTTCCGCGCCACCGGACCGTCCGATGCCATCGGGTTTCAGTATAGCGGTTCCACCAATGAGCAAGTGACCGCCCAGGAATTTATCTCCAGAATCAAGACGCAGTTCGCGTCACATGTCCAAGACCCAGCCAATCGAGTAATCAGCGTCATCCTTGACGGGGAAAATGCCTGGGGCGCGTATCGAGACGACGGCCAACCGTTCTTACGTGCACTCTACACCACGTTAGCTGGGGACCCGACTATTCGAACGGTCACGTTTCATGAGTATTTGGAAGGGAATCCGGCACGACATGTCCGTCCCCATCCGCAATCCGACCACCCTCGGGTGTATGACCTGTTTTGCGGGTCATGGATTGATGAGGCGGGGTCTGCCCCTGGCGTTGATCTGGGGACCTGGATTGGCGAGCCGGAAGAAAACCGTGGGTGGCAGTTGCTGCAGAAAACGCGAGAATTTCTGGCGAAGACCGGGGCCACGCCGACCAATCTGCCGCAAGCGTTTGCCGCCCTGTACGCGGCGGAGGGCAGTGATTGGTTCTGGTGGTTCGGCAATGATCAAGATTCTGGCGCGGACGCTGATTTTGACGACTATTTCCGTACGCACCTTAAGAGCGTCTATCACGCGCTGAATCAGCCGTACCCCGTGGTGCTTGACCGCCACATCGTTCCTCGCACGGTGGTGTGGAGTTTTACTCGGCCAGTCCGAGTAATTTCCGTGGGAGACTCGCTGACCATCCGGACGAATTGTCCAGGGCAGTTGCGTTGGTGGACTGATACCAACCTAACGCCGCAGAGCGCGCCGCTCAAACCTCGCGGGGGCGTCATGGCTGGACAGCGTGCGTACAGCCTCACTCTGAGGCCGTTTGCGTCCGGCGTTACGGCGGTGCTGTTTACCTTTACGTGCGGTGGGACTCGCTGTGATCGCACTGCCCTGTGTTGTCGAGGCGAGGTACAAGAGGTGAAAGTGACTGCCACGAGCTGACCCCGGTTATTGTGAAGGGTGGTCTCGGCTTAAACCGAGATACCATGAGCAATATTCTCAATGCCGGTCTGCCGGAGACAAAGGATGAATTTGCAGCTCATCGCAAACGTGTTGTGGAGGCGTCGACAACTCCGCCGACACGACCGGTGGACGCGCCAGCAACTGGAGACGCATCAAACTCGTGCGCTCCATTCCTTGCGTGAGCACGCTTCCGCGCATTCTCCTTTCTATCAGCAGTTTCACCGAGGGCTCCTCGATCGCCCCTTGTACGACCTCCCCGTGCTGACCAAAGCCTTGTTGATGGAACATTTCAACGAATTAGTGACAGATCGCGCCGTTCGCTTGCGCGATGTGGAGGCATATCTTGCTACGTCACCTGACGAGCAGTTTCTTGGTCGCTATTGGATCAATGCGACGTCCGGCAGTACGGGTCGTCGCGGCCTGTTTCTCTTTGACATTGCCGAATGGACCACTGTGCTTGCCTCTTATGCTCGTGTTTATGAATGGGGAGGAGCACTGCCCAGCCTGACGCACCGCATTAAGATGGCAGTGGTGAGCACCACTACCCGTTGGCATCAGTCGGCGCAGGTCGGAGCGACCGTGCAAAGTTGGTGGACGCCCGCATTGCGCCTGGATGCAACGAGTCCCATAGAGGAAATTGTTAAGCGCTTGAACGCCTGGCAACCCGAGACGCTGGTGGCGTATGCCTCAACCGCTGATCTGCTTGCAAAAGAACAGATTGCGGGATGCTTGCGCATCGCGCCACGAGCGGTCTTTACTGCCTCAGAGGTCCTCACGCGACCAATGCGAGAACGTATTGCGCGGGCCTGGGGTCGGCAGCCGCTGAATGTGTACGGTGCAACTGAAAGTGCGACCATCGCTGCAGAGTGCAACCTGCACCACAGGTTGCACCTCTTTGAAGATCTGGTCATCACGGAGGTCGTTGATGACCACAACTGCTCTGTCCCGCCGGGAACTCCTGGCGTGAAAGTGCTTCTCACCGTGCTCTTTAGTCGTACACAGCCGCTCATCCGCTACGAAATGAGCGACCAAGTGCAAGTGGCGACGTCTCCTTGTCCATGTGGACGATCCTACGCTTGCCTTGAGACGATTCAGGGACGTGTCGAAGACGGCCTGCAGCTGCCCGCTCTTACTGGCGGGTGGGTGGCCGTGCATCCAAACGTTTTCCATGACATATTGGACGTTCTTCCCGTGAACGGCTGGCAAGTCGTGCAGCGGTCAGATGGGCTCCACATTCTGCTCAGTGGGGAGCCGGAAGGATTTGCGGACGAAGCGCTTATCTGGACGCTCAAGCAAGGCCTAACGGCGCAAGGAGCGATCCCACCACCAGTGCAAATCGAGCGAGTCGCCGCCATTCCCCGAGGAGCGGTTGGCAAGGCGGCGCTCATCAAAGCTGAGCTACACGGAGTGTCGGCTCTTCGCTTGAAAAACGGCAAAGGAAAGTGACGGAGACTGCCATGAACAAAGCCGCCAGAGTATATATTCCAGCCCTCAGGTTCCGCTGGCTCACGCGCTTCTATGATCCCGTCGTACAAACGCTTCTCCGAGAAAGAGGATTCAAACAACGCTTGGTTGAGCAAGCTGGTCTCCAGCCGGGCCATCGCGTACTCGACCTTGGTTGTGGAACTGCAACATTGAGCATCATGCTCAAATCCACATGCCCTGAAGCAACAGTGGTGGGACTCGACGGAGATCCGGAGATCTTGAGCATTGCCAGACAAAAAATATCCGCCGCTCGTGTTGAGATTGCACTCCACGAAGGCATGGCGTTTGTGCCGCCTTTTGCGCCACAAAGTTTTGACCGGGTGCTTGCAAGCCTGGTCTTCCATCATCTCACCACGGAGGACAAGCGCCGCACGTTCACTCAGGTGCGCGCCCTCCTCTGTCCTGGTGGAGAACTCCACATTGCTGATTGGGGAAAAGCCCAAAACCCGCTTATGCGCCTTGCCTTCCTTGGCGTGCAATTGCTCGATGGATTTCAGACCACTGCAGACAACGTGTACGGCCGCTTGATCCCCTTGATGCGCGAAGCTGGGTTTGCCTCTGTCGCCGAGACGCACCATGCAATGACTCCGCTTGGGACTCTCTCATTATATCGAGCTGTTCTGTCTGCCGAGGGATGAGGGAGGCAAGGCACTCTGGAGATGACCGGTGGAAAACCAAGAATTTGATGGACGTAATCGATCACTTCGTGAGGTGAGATATGCAAACACGAACTGCGCAGCATGATGCGGTGGACCCAGTGTGTGGCATGACAATCGATCAGCAGACGGCCGCCAATTCGTATGCACATGAGGGCCGCCGATATTTCTTTTGCAGTCCAGGCTGCTTAGAGAAGTTTCGTGCTGAGCCGGCTACCTATGTACGTCGGAAGCATAATCAGGAACCCGAGGTACACGTCCACCCGACCCCTGCACCTTCAGGAAGAGGTGACGGCGTCTATACTTGCCCGATGCATCCGGAAGTGCGCGAGCCAAGACCAGGCTCCTGTCCCACCTGCGGCATGGCGCTCGAGCCGCTGACCAGCGCGCCTCCGACGAGCGGTAGAGAATTTGTCTGTCCCATGCACCCAGAGGTCGTACGTCAGGAACCAGGGTCGTGTCCCATCTGTGGTATGGCTCTCGAACCCCGTGTGGTGAGCGGGGAGGAGGAAGTCAATCCAGAACTGTCAGATATGACCCGCCGCTTCTGGGTCAGCTTCGGACTGACGCTGCCCGTGCTCCTGTTGGCGATGTCAGAGATGGCGCCGGGCCGGCCAGTGCAGCATGCGCTGTCCGCGCGCATCTTGACGTGGGTTCAGCTTGCCTTTACTACTCCGGTTGTCCTCTGGGGTGGTTGGCCATTTTTCCAGCGTGGCTGGCTGTCCATCGTCAACCGCAGTCTCAACATGTTTACCCTGATCGCGATTGGCACGGGCACTGCCTATGTCTACAGCATCATTGCGACACTCTTCCCAGAACTCTTTCCTGATTCCTTCCGCGCGCATAGCGGAGAGGTTGCAGTGTATTTCGAGGCGGCGGCGGTTATCACCGCCCTGGTGCTCCTGGGACAGGTGCTCGAATTGCGCGCTCGTAGCCAGACCAGCAGCGCTATCAAAGCGCTGCTCGGCCTGGCGCCAAAAACCGCCCGGGTGGTGCATGACAATGGGAGGGAAGAAGACCTACCGCTGGAGAAAGTTCAGCCAGGGGATCGCTTGCGAGTGCGCCCGGGTGAAAAGGTGCCGGTGGATGGAGTGGTGCTTGAGGGAACGAGCGCCGTGGATGAATCGATGGTGACTGGGGAACCAATCCCAGTGGAGAAAACACCTGGCGTCCGCGTCACTGGCGGTACGGTGAACGGTACCGGCGGCTTTGTCATGCGAGCGGAGCGGGTGGGCAGCGACACGTTGCTCGCGCAGATCGTGCACATGGTGAGTGAAGCCCAGCGCAGCCGTGCGCCCATTCAACGATTGGCGGACGTCGTTGCCGCGCACTTCGTCCCCGCGGTCGTCCTGGTTGCGATCTTGACCTGCGGTGTGTGGGCGCTCTACGGTCCAGAGCCGCGCATGGCGTACGCGTTGGTGAACGCGGTGGCCGTGCTTATCATTGCCTGTCCCTGCGCCGTGGGGTTGGCCACACCGATGTCGATCATGGTTGGGACCGGTCGCGGCGCCACGGTGGGGGTATTGATCAAGAACGCCGAAGCGCTCGAAGTGCTAGAGAAGGTCGACACCCTCGTGGTGGACAAAACCGGTACGCTCACCGAAGGCAAACCTCGCCTGACCTCGGTTGTTGCCCTGCCAGGGAAGGACGATGGTGAACTCCTGCAATTGGCGGCGAGCCTTGAACGGGGAAGTGAACATCCCCTGGCCGCCGCCATTGTCGCCGGGGCACAAGCGAGAGGCGTACAACTCTCCGATGTTGGAGATTTTCAATCGAGTACGGGCAAAGGCGTGGTCGGTACGGTACGCGGTCGTCGTGTGGCCCTTGGGAATCGCGCACTCCTTGAAGAACTCACCGTTGACCTGAAGGGTCTTACTGAGCAAGCTGAAGCACTGCGCCGGGAGGGGCAAACCGTCATGTTTGTTGCCGTTGACGGACGCGCAGCCGGACTGCTGGGCGTGGCGGATCCGATTAAGGCCTCAACTCATGAGGCGGTGCAGCAGTTACGTGAGGAAGGCGTCCACTTGGTGATGTTAACTGGTGATAGCCGCACCACCGCTGAGGCAGTGGCCCGTACCTTAGGGATTGACGCCGTCGAGGCCGAAATCCTGCCTGAGCAGAAGGGTGAGATCGTGAAACGACTGCAAGCGGCTGGTCACGTAGTGGCGATGGCCGGGGATGGCGTCAACGATGCTCCTGCCCTTGCACAGGCGCAGGTGGGAATCGCAATGGGAACGGGCACGGACGTTGCGATGGAAAGTGCCGGCGTTACGCTCGTGCAGGGGGACTTACGCGGGATTGCGCGCGCTCGCAGGCTCAGCCGCGGAACGATGCGCAACATCCGACAGAATCTGTTCTTTGCCTTTATCTATAATGCGCTCGGTGTCCCGCTTGCAGCGGGAGTGCTTTATCCGGTATTCGGGCTGCTGCTCAGCCCCATGATTGCGAGCGCGGCCATGACGTTCAGTTCCGTGTCGGTGATCGCCAATGCGCTGCGATTGCGTACCCTCACGCTCTGATAGTGGTTGACAATCCACCTGCAGAGAATCAGGCGCGACTTCTCCTCTCCTTGAGTGTTTGGGAAAGGAAAGGAGCACATCTCGTGAAGACACGATTTTTCAACGGCGTCCTCGGCATGGTTATCTCTGTTTCACTCCTCTTTACTGTTCCGGCCTTTGCCCACGGTTCCCACGACAGGGGCGGGCATGGTGACCGCGATTATCGCTCCGGCGGACACATGGATCGTGATTATTCCTACCATGGCTATGGTGACCATGCCTATCGTGAGCGACCCTCCTATAGATACGATTCGTATTCCGGTTACGGTCATCGCTCCGGAGCCTTTGGGCACTGGGGTAAAGATGCACGGTATCAGCGCCGTGGCCATCGCCGTCATCACGGATTCTAACCTCAAAGGAAGGGGGAAGACGTATGAAACAAAGGATTCTTGTTGCGACTGTGTTGAGTCTCTCGTTCCTGTTCGGATCAGGTCCGGCGGTGCTGCTGGCTCATGATGGGCATACCCATACAGAGGATCGTGGAGGGTATCGAGGCGAGCGGGAGGATGCAGACAGGTATGATCCTCGCTATGGCGAGGACCGCTGGGAAGATGAGGAGGACGAGGCAGACTACGACGATGATCGTTCCTCCACCAGACCGTATCCTCCGCCAGACTGGGAACGACGTGCGCCGCGTGAGCAGAAGGATTTGCTGTAATACACGAGTCAGACGCCCCTTTCGGTTGTCGCTCTCGTTCTGGTATAGTGACCGAAAGGGGTGTCATGGTACGGAAGTCTTTTTCAACATGGAGTAGAGGGATCTTTGCAGTGCTATTCCCGGCGCTGCTGATCTTGCCGGTTCTTCATCTGCATCCAGCCGCTACACACGGGCATGGAGCACACGCAGTGCACCAGCACGCGGCTGTGGCCCATGTCGATTTCCTTCTTTCCCTTACGCGTAACCATGGCGAGTCCCACAAGGGTCATGGCATACGGGGCGATACCTCCTCTCAGTTTCTTCCCCAAATTAGCTTTCTTACGGTTCTCCCTCGCCCTCTTGTCTTCTCGCTGCTCACGCTTGAGAGGACCCTAGGTTCTTTGTCGGTAGCGGCGCTAGTTCTTCCCTCACCCTTTGCGTTCCACACCTGGATTCTCACGAGAGACCACGCGCCTCCTGTCCAGACCTTTGCCTTTTCCCCGATCTCTCCCCGCTCTCCTCCACACACCGCCTAGGTTCCTGCGGCTTTTTTGCATTCTTCCCGAAGAATCTTTTGCCTTACAGCGAGGTTGACCGACCTCCGCGTTAGCCAAGTCTCACCTTCGGAGCAAAGGACTGCGAGATGGCGTGTCGAGATTTGCCTATTTTACCCTTGCTTCCTCTGAAGCCCTACACTCTTGGTATAACTTTATGAAATTCAATGTACTAGTGAAGCTATGCTGTGCGGCCGCTGTTGCAGCGCTGGCCGTGAGTTCCACAACCTTCCACGCAGACGGGTCGGAGGAGCCAGGCTCGGACTCTACTAAAACAACCGTTGCACCAATGAACCAGCTCACGCTTGATGCGCTGGTTGCGGATGTCCTCAGGCACAATCCCGAAGTCAATTTTTACAGTGCCGAGATTAGCGCCGCCAAAGGCGAAGCCCGCACTGCGGCGACATGGAAAAATCCAGAACTCTCCACCACGGTCGGGGACAAGCGGGTGGCAGGCGATGGACTGGCCACTGAAGGTGTGACCTGGTTGGTATCGATACGGCAGACATTTGAATGGCCGGGGCGCATCCCGCTACGGAAGGCTATCGCCAACCAACAGCTACAATTGGCCGAGCTGGGTCTCGGGCAGTTCAAAGCCGCACTGGCCGCGCGGACGCGCGCCGTCGCCTTCGGCTTGTTCGCCGCCCAGCAGAAGGCAGCGGCGGCCCGGGAAGTGGCTGACCGCTTTCATGCGTTGCGCGAGGTGTTGGTGCAACGGGACCCGGCCGGTATCACGCCGCAGTTGGAATTGCGCATCATCGAAGCGACCGAAATCATGATGCTACGCAAGGCTAGTGAGGCGTCGGTGGCGGAACAAGCAGCGGTGCTCGAACTGAACCAACTGCGCGGCCAGCCATGGCAGCAGGGAATGAAGGTTGCGCCGGTGGAACTCGCGTTTACCGCCGCGCCGGGGCTAGAGGCTCTGTTATCGGCGGCGCGGGCGAACAATTTCGAGATCCGGATGCGGCAAGTGGAGTTGGAACAGCAGGGCTTCAAGGTCTCGCTGGCGCAGAAGGACCGTTACCCCTCGTTCACCGTAGGGCCGTATTTTTTCCCAGGAGCGAGCAGGCGACCGTGAACGATACGTTGGTATCGACCTGTCGATGCCGCTGCTCCTCTGGAACCGGAACGAGGGAAACATTGAGACCGCCATGGCCCGGCAGCAGCAGGCGGAAACCTCGATGTACGTCACGCAGCGGACCGTCGAGCGGCAAGTCGTCGAGCAAGCACTGACGTATCAAGCGAAACTCACCGAGATGGCGAAGTGGCGGTCGGAGTCAGTGACGGAATTTCGCACAGCGGCGGGATTGGCCGACCGTCACTACCGGCTCGGCGCGGTGCCGATTGCAACGTACGTTGAGTTGCAGAGACAATACCTGGACGCGGTCGAGGCGCTGCTGGACACCAAGCGCGAGGCGCTCGACGCCGGGCAACAACTCGAACTGCTCACTGGGCTGGATATCCACGCGGTTCGCACCAACCCGTAAAACAAGGAAGAAGCCCCGAGCAAATCTCCACAACCTGGAGGTCTACACATCATGATTGACAGAATGCTCGAATTTTCCCTGCGCCAGCCGGGATTTATCCTGCTGGCCGCCGTCGTCCTGCTGGCCGGGGGTCTCTGGTCGGCAGTGCATCTGCCCATCGATGCGGTGCCCGATATTACGGCTCCACAAGTGCAGGTGAACACTGAAGTCGCGGCGCTCGCCGCCGAAGAATCGGAGAAACTCGTCACGCGGCCCATCGAAATTGCGCTCGCCGGCCTGCCCGGCGTGGAGGAAATGCGCTCGCTAACGAAATTCGGCCTCTCGCAGGTGACGATCCAGTTTAAGGATGGCACGGACATCTACCGGGCACGCCAGCTCGTGGCCGAGCGTCTGCAAGGGGTGCTGGAACAATTGCCTACGGGCGCGCTCCCCAAACTCGCGCCCATCAGCACGGGTCTGGGAGAAATCTTTTACTACAGCGTTAACTACCGCGCTGACGCAAACAATAAACCACCAACCGAATTGGAGCAGCTGATCGAGTTAAGCGAAATCCAGGAATATGGGGTGTGAGTATGAATGGAACGAAAAACTGGGATAGGGACAGAATTTTCCGCGCGAGACAAATTTTCCGCCCTCGTGCGTAAG
>JBFWZL010000217.1:0-10180 GCA_050185455.1 Binatia bacterium
CCGAAAAATCCCGCAATTTCTGTGCGCAGCACAGTATAATTCAAGTTCAGTGCCGTGAGAGGTGTGGTGGCGGTCATACCGGCGATTTGCACATTGGGAAACTTCAATTTAAGAACTGGGTCGCCATTCTGGTTTAAGCCAAGGGCCGGAGTAGCGCCGTCCGGATACGTGGACATGTACGCCAAGGAAAAAGATACATCCGCCCATGTCCACATGAGGCGGGACCCCCAGCGACTGTCCTTAAGGGAAAGGTCAGGGCGCTCAAGTTGATTCCCGCGTAGACTGCCACGGTCAAGCTCGGCAAGACTGGCCACGAGGGTGGGTGGGAATCCTGTAGGGGATGTTGCTCCTAGAACTCCCCAAGGGGTTCGACCAGGCGCTCCGGTAGGAAGCCGCTTATCCGGAGCGATGAACATCTCCAACGCGGTGTTATAGAGATCCCACTGCGGATAGTCTCCCAATCCGATCGTTGCGCGAAGCATGGTTAACGGCCGGCGTCGCTCGTCAAGCGGAATTAAGAAGCCGCCAAATCCACTGTCGAGCGGATTAATGCGATCCAACAACCGAAAGGAGTCGGTCTCTCCCCAGGAGAGATTTTGTCGTCCAATGCGGAGGTTCACGGTCTTGAGCAGTCGGAAGTCGCCATACACTTCAAACAACTGCAAGCGGTTTCCCTTTTGAAGCCGAGGCGGCAAGTCGTCGCGGAACGCCTCCGGCCCGTAATCATAGATGCCATCGTATTCAAAGCGGGGGTTGAAGAAGAAACGGGCATCCTCGATATGCAAGAAGTCAACGATCTCCTCACCGAGGGGAACACGGCGAAGCCATGGCTGTACTTGCACCAATAGTTGTGGGTCGACGAAATACCGGTGCTGGAGCATGGTCCAGTCTCCCACTTGCGTGCTATATCTCCCAGGTTCCACTGTACGCAGGCGGAACTGGTTGTAGAACACTCCAGATAATTGAATCGTACGGGCGTCATCAAGAAAAATCGCGCGGGCGGGCGGCGCGACGAGAAAACTTCCAACAAACCAGCTGAGAACACTCAGCTGCACGAGCCTCCACCTTCCTATACGCATTTCCTCCTCCTTCTGCGCAACGGTATGCAAAAATGGCGACTTTTGACGAATTGCACCGGCCCTTCAGCCCTGCGCGGTTGCCCAAAGCCGCGTTGGAATACTGAGAATTAGGATGTGCAAAATTGACAAAAAGCCAGCGCTGATGGTGATTGCTTGACCAAGGGTCAAGTCATGTCCAGGCGTCAGTGTAGACTCAGTCTCTGCATGAAAACGGCCCCTCCTCTCCCCCTAGATACCTGCATGTGAAACAGGCTCATGTCCCCCCTGACTGATTGTCATGTTCCCGGCGGCTTGTCAAGGGAATCGCCACGGCTCGGCGAAGGCAGAAAGACATCATAAAAAGTTTTGTCAACAAAATTTTGATAGAAAGACGCATGCAAATTTTTTCCTGCCAACAGCGCTTATTCTTCTTCGGCGCTGAGGAGGAATAGCATTCTGTCCCCTATGTAGAGACGGCCTTCGAGCACGAAGAATTTTCCGATTGCATTGGACGGCCATAGCGAATCAAGAATGTCTGGAGGACCAGTAAAACGAAGAGCTGGAGGAAAAAGACGCTCCAGTAGCCGAAGCTCGGAGGCCGATCTGCCCGTCAAACTTTCCATTTTTTTGACCACAAAGCTCCATTTGGCGTCTTTGAGGGAAACGGTTAAGGTCGACAATCCAGGGGGAGTTGGTTCACCCAACTTAAAGAAAGCGCCGGTGATACGCACTAATGGCGGCGATTCAAGAGAGGGAAGATTTTGCATCGCCGCCGTGCTCGTCGTGGCGGGAAAGAGAAGCAGAGCAAAGAGGTACGGCACGAGAAGAGAAAAAGAGGCGAGCCCAGTCAAGCAACAAAGGTTCATGGTTTTCTGGGGTCCATTCATGACCGGGCTCCCTGCTCTAGTAGCGGAAGACAACGACGGGGCAGAGAACGAAATGCCCTTCATTCCGCGCCGCCGTACATTTTATCGCGCCTGCCCGAAACGCAAGAGTTTGCCTGGAAGCGAACCGGTGGCTTGGCCGTTTTCAAAGGTGACTTGGCCGTTCACCATGATCCAACGATACCCTTCTGCGCCCTGTACGCGTCGCCAGTTGTTGGGCGGCACGTCATACAGGACTTCCATCGGTTTGACGGCGAGTTTCGCGAGGTCATACACGAGGATGTCAGCGGCAAGCCCTTCCTTGATGGCGCCGCGATCCCTGAATCCTGCTACCCAAGCTGGCAGATAACTGAGATGATAATGCGCTTGTTCGAGGGTGATCATACTGGTGTCGCGCACCATCCAGGTCAGGAGATCAGTGACATAGGCGCCCAAAGTCTGGAACTTCGTATGAGCGCCGCCGTCGGAGAAACCAGCGACCGTACGGTGGCTCAACAGCTCCTTGCAGTTTTCGGGGCTCTGATTCCGTACGGGAGTAAGCCATTCAGTTTTCCAATTATCAGCAGCGGAAATATCGATCAGCACATCAATGACGTGTTTGTTCTCCTCTCTGGCAATGTCTCCCACCACGCGGTCCCGATACTTGTTACGCAACTCCACGTTTTCAATCTTGCGGCAGACAAAGTTCGCAATATCGCCCAAGGCTTTGGGTTGTTTGCTGCGGTCGTATTCCTCCCGCATCGCTTGTCGCAGCTTGGGGTTGACCAGCTTGGCCTCGCGCTCTTCCGCCGTCCCCAAGGTCGCCTCGCGCCACGCATCAACGTTATCAAACAGATTCCACTGCTCTCCCAACGAGAAGCGGAAATCGAGACGCATCGTCAGTCCATGGGCGACCAGCGGCACGCCGCGTTTGTTGCAATCGTCTACTACTTTCAGCATGGTGCGGAACACTTCCGGCTTTTCGTCCGTCACCAGCACGGCGTTAAACAGCGTCGGCCTATTGCTTACCTCGGCTAGCCGTCCGGCGAACGCCATATCCCGCCGGTTGCCTTCCGGCCCTTCATCCAGCGCGCCGGTGACCTGGGCAAACTGGATCGCGCCGCGGTCATAGTTGTTCAGCGCTTTGGCGATGTTGAGGTAGAACTCGTCGCCCATGAGATCAGAAACCATGAGCGTGCCGTCATAGTCGCGCTGCACTGAGGCGCCGTATCCAGTCAGGCGTTGCGCCGCCCAACCGCCAGCCCCGGAGGCCATCGCTTCATGGAGAACGCGAATGATCTCCGCCGTCTCCTTCTCATTCGGCTGGCGGGCTTTCGCTTCGTTCCAGCCGCCCATTACATAACTCACCAGTGGCGTTACCGGCACGAGTTGGATCATGTTGATCGCTTTGGGCATACGGTCGATATGATCCATCCATTGCGGGAAGGTCTCCCAATCGAACGGCATCGTCGCTTTCATCGCCTCAAACGGAATTGCTTCGTTTCGTTCCATGGATAGCATGGACCGATCGGCGTCTTTATGGCGCACTGGCGCGAAGCCAAAACCGCAGTTACCGTTGGTTACGGAAGTGACGCCGTGCCAACTGCCAATCGTGCAATGTGGGTCCCAGTGGATCGGTGCATCGTAGTGCGCATGTAAGTCGACCGCTCCAGGAGCGACAATTAGGCCCGAAGCGTCCAGCACTTGTGTGGCGTCGTTACTCTTCAGATGTCCGATTTTCGTGATGACGCCATTTTTGATGCCGACATCCGCGCGGTACGGCGGCACTAAGGTACCATCAACGATCGTTCCTCCCTTAATCAGGGTATCGAAGTCTGCCATAGCATCCTCCTTCTGTGAACCGTTAACAATCAACTTGAGAAATGAGGGATCTGGGGTTGGGGACCGAGGATCGGTAGATGCAGAAACGTCTCTTTTGTCCGAAGAACCGATCCCTAATCCTTATTCCCCGTCCCCTTTGTCTTCATGCGCCCTGTTCGTAACTCCGTAGTACCTTGCCTGGCAGTGCGCCAGAGCATTTGCCTTGCTCGAAAGTAATCTGGCCGTTGACGATGATGCAGTCGTATCCGTTTGCTTTCTGCACCCGCCGCCAGTCGCCATCGGGCAGGTCTTGGATCGTCTCCATTGGCAACACCTGGAGCTTCTCCAAGTCGTAGACGACGATATCCGCCGGCATGCCTTCCCGCAGCCAGCCGCGATCGCGGATGCCAATCGCCCAGCCGACCATCGTCGAAAGCCGCCAGTGTGCTTCTTCAAGCGTCATGATCTGCTTGTCACGCACCCAGTGAGCCAGGAAATGGGTGGGGTAGCGACCCAGCGTGAGAAACTTGGTGTGGGCGCCGCCGTCGGAGGAACCGACGAGGGTCAGCGGATGCTTTAAGATCGTCGCCAGCGCTTCATCATCATTATTGATGAAATCTTGCATGGCGAATTCGGTCTTCAAGTCCTCTTCTACCGCGAGATCAAGCAGGGTATCGATCGGATGTTTGCCTTGTTCCTTGGCGACTTCAGCGATGGTGCGGCCCACCAGAGGTTTGTTCTTGGCCAGCTGGACATCGTCGATGAACGTTGTGTCCCAGCGGAACATGCGCACCGCCCCTTGCTCGCCGTCCGGGCTGGTTCCCGGCATCACCGTCGGCGCCTTTTCCATGTCTTGTTTCAAGGCCGGACGGCGGGCCGGATCGCCTAACTTCGTCCTGCGTTCTTCGAGGGTGCCGATCGTGGCTTCATTCCACGCCGGCAGTTGATCAAACAAGCCGATCGTTTCCATCTTAAACTCGAACTCGATCGGCGTGCAGATATTGACCCCTAGCACTGGCGCTTCACGGTAGGCTTTTTCCATCCATTGCAACTGCTCACGCCAGGTATTCGGGGACGTCGGATCGTAAATAACCGCGTTCCAGTTCACCGGGCGACCGCTGGTCTTGGCCAGTTCCAGCAAGAAGTCCATCCCCAGCCCTTGCAGGGCATGGCCCATCGTCCACTCGATGGAGCCGCGGTTAAATTCGCGCATCACCGCGGCCATTTCTAGGAATTCTTCGCGCGGCGCTACGTGCGTTGGCAGATAGCCGCCGTCGTAATCGCGGTTGGCCATACTGAAAGAAGCGGAAAAGCCGAATCCCCCGGCTTGCAGTCCTTCGCGCAGGATCTGTTTCAGTTGCTGCACTTGCTCAGGTTTCGTCTTGTAGCTAGGGTCGCGAGCAGCTTCGTTGCCCAGCACCCAGGCGCGCAGCGGCGAATACGGGACGAGCGACGCGGCATTGATGCCAAGACCACCACGGTCCAGGCTGTCGAGATACTCGGGAAAGGTTACCCAATCCCAGCGCATGCCGGCTTGCATGCATGACAGCGGAATGGACTCAGTCCGTTCCATGCGGCGCATGGCGCGTTCACGATCTTCCGGACGCACGGGGGCAAAGCCGAAGCCACAGTTGCCGATGGCGACACTGGTAACGCCATGCCACCCGGATAGGGAGGCATAAGGGTCCCATTGCGTCCCACCGCTCAGCGCGGCGTCGTAGTGAGTGTGGATATCGATGAAACCCGGAGCAACCACCTTTCCGGTAGCGTCAACCACACGCGTGGCGTCTCCTTTAATGTTGCCCATGGCGACGATCTTGCCGTTGCGGATGGCAATATCCCCTTTGAATGCAGGCATCCGCAGCCCGTCGACGATCGTGCCATTTTTGATGACGAGATCATACTCAGCCATGAGACCCCTCCTTTACTGACTGCTCGCCCGAGCAGGTTAGAAAAAGTTAATGCGACTCGTTCTCATGTCCACCCGGCGAAAGATTAAGCCATTGTGTGATTGAGTCAGTGTGTCATTGGGCTTTGCTTCTTGATTCAACGACTCAATGGCCCGACGAATCAATTCTCCTTTCTTCCCGCTTTCCGACCGATTCCCCTCGGCGATTCCCCTGGCGGGAGCTTTTCTGACCACTAGCATACTGACCTCGCCTTTTACAATGAGCTGACAATGAGCGGCTTGCGGTCCGCCTCGGGAACAGAGTAAAAGAGGGCGGGTTCCGACAAAAAGGAGGGAACGATCATGCGTGTCGCAGTCGGTGGATATCTCGTCGCAGTCAATACGTTTGCCACTCAACCATTTACCTTGGAGTTCTTTCAGCGCGCCACCATTCCTGGCGGTTCGCTTCTCAAGGTGAGTCTTGGAGGAGAAAGTTGCATTGCAGGATTCTTGTACATTGCTCAAGAACGAGGCTGGGCAGTTGTTCCTCGTCCTTTCATACTAGCCGGCATTCGAGGGACGGTGACAAAAGACGCCCACGAATGGGGGAAAGAGCAACTCCTTTCCGCGTTACGTCAAGCGGGAGCGGTAGATGGGGTCTTCTTGCAACTACACGGCACCGAGGTGGCGGAGCATGTCGAGGACGGCGATGGCGATATTTTAGCCGCCGTCCGCAATCTCATTGGTCCGAAAACTCCGCTTATCGCCGCGCTTGACGGTCATGCGAATGTCTCGCCCGTCATGGTGGAACAGGCCAGCATGTTAATCGGCGTCAAAACCAATCCGCATTACGACTTCGCGCCGGTCGGGCAACAAGCGGGTCGGGTCATGGCGGACATGTTCGCCGGGTCGCTCACGCCAACCAGCGCTTGGGCGCAACCGGCGATGGCCCCGGCGCTGCAAAAGTTGTACATCGCTCCAGGCTGGCCGATGGAGCATTGCATGCGCGTGGCGCGTAATCTTGCCGCGCGTGATCTGCGCATCCTCGACGTATCGCTTCTTGGCGGCTTCTTCTGCGCGGAAAAAAAAGAGACCGGTCTCAGCGTGACAGTGACGACGAATAAAGAACCCAATCTCGCTCGCGATATCGCTGAACAAATTAAAGAACTGTGTTGGGCTAAACGGCAGGCGTTCCACACCGACATGGTGTCGGTGATGGATGCCGTCCGCGAAGCGATCGAGACTGACGACGGTCCGGTGGTGTTAGGCGACCTGGCCGATAGCGG
The DNA here is from genome assembly GCA_050185455.1 of Binatia bacterium. Classification (GTDB taxonomy): domain Bacteria; phylum Desulfobacterota; class Binatia; order Bin18; family Bin18; genus SYOC01. Next base: position 6,917 of record JBFWZL010000217.1, read on the forward strand.
CGGCGCGGGCACGCCGGGCGATGGAACTGCACTACTCGCGGAACTCCTGAAACAAAACGTTAAGGGAGCGGTGATTGGCAATATTGCCGATTCCAAAGCTGTACAGGAAGCCGTGCAAGCCGGCGTTGGTAAACAAGTCACGCTGACGGTCGGCGGCAAAGTGGACAAGTTTCATGGCGAGCCAGTGCAGATTAGCGGCAAAGTGAGAGTCATTCATGACGGCGTGTTTCGCGCCTGCACCACGTTTAACGCTGGAACGTACCATCGTGGACTAACGGCGGTCGTCGATTGTGGCGGTATCGAGGTTATCCTGACGTCGCGACCAGTCCTCGTTTTCGAATCGAACCATTTTCGGAGTTTGGGTATTGAGCCGACCGAGCGCAAAATTCTCACGGCGAAATCCGAGTTGCAGCACCGCGCCGGTTTTGACGGCGTGGCGAAAAAGATTATCGACGTGGATACTCCCGGCTTAGCGACACAGATTCTCTCCCGCCTGCCGTACACCAAGATCCGCAGGCCGGTGTTTCCGTTGGATGATATTTAATTCGCAGATGGTCCGCTTCGCTCTATAGCCCGTTCGTTGCACTCGCTTGATAGCTTATGGCGAAAACGCGACTTGCCATGGTAGAGAGCGCAGCGAACGAGCCATCAACCAGATGCCAGACCGGAGGTTCTATGAATATCCTCAAAATCGACCATATCGGCGTCGCCGTGTGCGATCTCGACAAATATCTTAAACTCTTTGGCGAGGTCATGGGACTGGAAATTCATGACGCCGCAGAGACGGACCCGTATGGAGGTTTGCGCAGCGCGTTTGCCCGGATCGGAGACACCGATTTTGAATTCTTACAAGATCGCGCGTCAGACGGGGGCGGAAAGGTCATCGACCAGCGTGACATTGCCCGTTGGATCGAGAAACGCGGCGAAGGCCTTCACCATGTCGCGCTCCGTGTTGACAACATTGAAGAAGCGATGAAGGATGCGAGGGCGAATGGACTCCAGGTGATTGACGAGAAACCGCGTCCCGGCGCTCGCGGCTCAAAAATCGCCTTCCTTCACCCCAAAAGCACAGGTGGCATTTTGATTCATTTTGTGGAGAGAGAAGGGTAAGGGCGCACAGCCGTGCGCCCCTCTCATTAGAACGTAATCAACGGCTTGACGATATTATCTTCCTTCGTTTCCATCATGTGAAATGCACGTTCGACCTGGGCAAAGGGAAACTTGTGCGTTGTCAGCGGCGTGGGATCGACCTTCCCGGTCTCTAGCAAGCGCAACAGTCGTGTTATCCGCTCGCGTCCGCCGGGACACAGAGCCGTGCGGATTTTCTTATCCCCCATGCCGAGACCAAATTCCGGCAGCGGAAGACTTAGAGTGTTGCCCGCTTCGCCATGATAACCCACGTTTGAAATGACACCGCCAGGCTTTGTCGCTTTGATGCAGTTCTCAAAGGTCACCGGATGGCCCAACGCTTCGATAGCCGAATCCACCCCTTCGCCGCCAGTCAGTTGCTTGATTTGTTCGACCACATCCCCTTGGGTCGGATCAACTACGACATCCGCGCCAACCTTTTTTGCCAGCACTTTACGATCCGGCTTCGATTCCACGGCAATCACTAACCCCGCCCCCAGCAGCCGCGCCATCATCGTCGAACACAAGCCAACCGGCCCTTGGGCGAAGACCGCTACCGTGCCACCAGGGGGAATCTCAGCGTTTTCCGCGCCAGCGAGGCCTGTCGTCATCATATCAGTGGTATATAACGCTTGTTCGTCAGTGAGCGCCTTTGGGATCGGCGTCAAGTTGTAGTCAGCGTCGTTGACGAAAAAGTATTCCGCGAGGTTGCCATCGCGTTGAGTGGTGTACTTATAGCCGCCAAGCATACCGCCGCATTGCGACGAAAAGCCGCGTTGGCAATATTCACAATGGCCGCAGGGCGTGATCGCGCAGACGGTCACGCGATCGCCTTCTTTGCAACGTGTCACGTTTGCGCCAATTTTATACACAATACCGACGCTTTCGTGTCCGAGCACTCGTCCCTCGGGGATCGCGATGACGCCACGCACGGTGTGCACGTCCGACGTGCAAATCAACGAACCCGTGGTTTTGATGACCGCATCGTTCGGCCCGGGGTCTGGAATTGGTTTCTCGACAACGCCGATTTTGCCAATGCCTAAAAAAGCTAGAGCCTTCATAAGAGTTCCTCCTGTTTGCTATGGTCAGGCGAATCTGAAGGGTCTTATAGCAGGACTCGCTCGCGCTAGACCAGAGACCGCCCAATCTGCGCCCTGCGAGAAGCTTTCGACAGGTCGCGCGAAGCTCGAACGCCGTTGGCTGTGTGTTTGCCAGAATTCTGCTATCCCCACTGGCGGCGGCTAAACATTGTCAGAAACTGAGCGCCGTGATACTTCTCTGAGTCGCTGGACGCGGCTTTTCCGAATAAAATTCCCGGCGTGACGAGTGAATGGAGGAAGTGTGACGAGTAAAGGAATAGCCCTTTTCGCATCACTAGCGATGTTTGTGATGCTGCCCGTCTCGGTCTCGGCTCCTGCACAAGAAACTCGTCTTCAACCAGAACCCCTCCGCAATGTGCTTCGTTGGACGACCGCGAGCGAAGTCGATAACTTCGGGTTTGATGTATACCGCGCAGAGGAGGAATCCGGACCATTTTTCCGTATTACCGAGCAGCCAGTTCTAGGAGCGGGAACGAGCGACGAACCCGCGCGCTATGAATATATTGATGCTGCGATCAAACCCGACACGCAGTACTATTATTATGTGGAAAGCATCTCGATGAGCGGCGTTCGCGAAAAATTTACTCCGACATTCAAAGCTCCGATTAAGACCTCTTCTTCAGCCCACCGGTTGGGCGAGCAATAGCGCTCAAGCGCATGGAGAAGAGGGCGCGAATGGCGTTGGCGGCGTGTGGAGACAAGAGTGCCCCTATTTCTGAAAGCCTGGTGTCAATCGGTGATGAGCAGGCGCTACTGGTTATCCTGGAAGGTCATCCTTCTCAATTTTCTCTTCTCGCTTGGCGCGTCGACCGCGGCGCAAACGGCTCCCATTTTTAAGATTGCGCTTGTCGAGTCCGGGGTTTACCGGGTCACGTATGAAGACCTTGTTGCTGCGGGATTTTCGCAGACGCTTATTGCCGCGTCTTCTCTGGCCTTAAGTAATGAAGGCGCTCCTGTTCCCCTCTGGGTTGAGGATGGGGGAGACGGCCGCTTCGGTCCCGGCGTCTGGTTTGTTTTCGTTGGTCGGTCTCTCACA
>JBFWZL010000218.1:0-10098 GCA_050185455.1 Binatia bacterium
GCGAAGATAAGACCGGAAACAAATGCTCCTAGCAAGATGTTCATAGTACTCCTCCCAGGAAATGATTAATAACGAACACCGTCAGAATGCCTGTTGCCATGAATGTTTCTGTGGCGAGAATTGAACGTGTGGAGAAGCGGCTGACGCCACAAACGCCGTGCCCACTCGTGCAACCATTCCCTAAGCGGGTGCCGAAGCCGACGAGGAGGCCAGCAAGAATCAGCGCACCAGTAGAACGACTAATGCCAATCTCGAAAGACTGAGGGGAGATGTGGTAAAAGAGGAATCCTCCCGTCAGAAGCCCAATGACAAACAGGAGCCGCCACAGGGTGTCATTCTTCGCCGGGCTCAGAATCCCGCCGACGATACCGCTAATGCCAGCGATCTTGCCGTCGAAAAGTAAAAGCGCTGCAGCGCTCAGGCCGATCAACACGCCTCCGATAAGGGAGGAGATGGGTGTAAAATTTTCCATCAGTTGCTCCTTCTGTTCTGCCCCGGTGTTCGTGGTTTTACTTGCTTCAAGTGCTCATTTATGATATCAACATATTACTATTTAGCAATATAGTGATTTTATGTCAAGAGGTCGTCGATGGCAAAAGCGAAACCGGAACTCTCTGATGCAGCTTTGCAAATGATTGCGAATCGTTTCAAAGTGTTGTCCGAACCGATGCGTCTTAAAATTCTGCACACGTTGTGGGATGGTGAACGTACAGTCGGAGAAGTGATTGCGACGACAGGAGCTTTACAAGCAAATGTCTCAAAGCATTTAGGGATGTTGCAACAGGCAGGGTTAGTCCGCCGTCGGAAAGATGGGTTGAACGTGTATTACCAGATCGCTGATGAGACTGTCTTTGCGCTCTGTGAAGTAGTGTGTAACAGCTTACACGATCGACTGGCGGCGCAAATAGGCGAAATTGCTCCAGTCACGGTGCGCCGTAAGAGTGCGTAAAAATACACTGCTCTCATTCTTTCTGACAAGCTTCGTTCGTGGGGAAAGCTCAGCTCCGAGATGGGGGAAAGCGCCGTATATCACACCCTGAGATGCCGGGGAGTGAAGACTGCTTGTGAATATTTTATTGATCACGCCGTCCAAATGGAATGTAGTCCGTTACCCCAATAACAGAGGGGGCTCTTTTATGTCCGAACAACAAGAAAAATTCGATTTTACTCCATCCTCTTTTTTGGCGGCGCCTCCACCGGCGGTATCCGAGCGCATTCAACGGCAACCCGAGTGCCGGTTATTGTGGGCCGTGCTGGAGAATGCCGTGGACGCCTATATGAAATACGTTACCGCGACGAACCGACGCGGAAAACGACTGTTCCGTGAAGCGGAAGAGTGGATCTGGCGAGACGACCCAACCTGGTTGTGCAGTTTTGTGAGTATTTGTCACGTTCTCGGCGTTGAACCGGAGTATGTACGGCGGGGGTTACGTAAGTGGCGTGAGACTCATGTGCTGCCTGCTTTTGCGCAAGCAGCCTGACCCGAGCTTTTCGTCAATGGGGAGCGACTGATAAATCGCTCCCGCATCCTTTCCCGCTCCTTTTCATTAATCCCTCATTCAGCACAACTTATGACCGCTGGCTCCGAGCGTAGCCGCTTCAGCGGCGAAGTCGAAGAGCGACAATGCCTACGATTGCGCGGCCTTCGACTCAGTTCAGTGACTGATCTGCTTTTGTCTCTGATCCACGTAACGTTGGATCAGTAAACGCATCGTCTCGGCAGGTTGGATGCCGACGAGAGGAAATTCACCAAGGAGGAAAGTTGGATAGCCGACGACGCCAAATGTCGCGGCTTCCGCTTCATTTTCTTTGACGCGAGCAGTAAAAACTTCCGTCGTGAGGGCCTGTTTGAAGTTTCCTGCTGGTAGGCCAATTGATTCGACCAATTCGAGGAGGGTAGGGAGGTCTCCAACATTTTTGCCTTCCTCAAAAATCGCGGCGAACACTGCGTCGTGATAATCCTGAAACTTCCCCTGTGCGCGGGCGAACTCCGCGCCTTCTAGGGCATACGAAGAATCAAGCCAACGCTCAGGCACGCGAAGTTCCACGCCCGTCTCTCGGGCGACACGGAAAATTTTCCCCCTGACTTCGTCGCCGATCATCTCTCCATTTTTCCAGCCTTGATGACGCCGTGAGATTTGCACGCCTTTCCACAGTAATTCGATTGCCAGCTTGCCTTGTAGTTGCTCCATGATCTTCTTGGCGACGTAGCACAGAGAGGAAGCGTAATCGTAGTAGATGGGCACGATCACGTTAGTCATAGCAGACTCCTTGTCTCTTGGTAGAGGTACTGGATCATCCCAAACGTTGCAAGGACGCATTTGGCGGATAGCTCTTTTGCTTCGCCCACTCTATAACCAATAGCTGAAAGCTTCTGGCCTGGAATAAAAGCTCTGTGCTATATGCCATAAAACGAACGCAATGAGCGCTATATGCCAAAAGGAGGAATATATGGGCGTTATCGAAGTGCTAAACCCTACCGCTGATACCCGTGCACCGGAGTTGCGATTAGCGCGGCGAGTTTCTGATCTGCGCGGCAAGACTCTTGGTTTTCTCAATAACCGCAAGGCGAACGCCGGTTTGTTGCTTGAGCATGTTGAACGTCTCCTGCACGAGCGATTTGGTGACTTTTCTGTTGTTAAAGGAGAAAAGAACGCCGCTCTGGGCGCGTCGGAGAAGGTGTTGAACAAACTTTTCCTCTGCGACGCCGTGGTGACCGCCATCGGTGATTGAGGGTCCTGCACGTCGTGGAGTCTCCACGACACCATCGAACTTGAAAAACGCGGCATTCCGACCGTTGTCATCTGTAGCAATGAATTTGCGACGTTGGGGAGAGCGGAATCGAAAAATCTTGGTATGGGTAGTGTGCCCATCGCCGTCATTCCTCACCCTCTTGCCGGCAACAAGCCTGACGAAGTGCAAAAGAAGGCTGAAGCCATTGCTGAAGAAGTAATCGCGATACTCACCCAACCTGCGGACAAACTAGCGCAAGAGTATCGCGAGCGGTTTTTGAAACCTGTGGAAAAGCGAGTCGGGAAGCGGATAACGGCGTGAGAAGAGAATGGGTCGTTAGTGATTAGTAATTAGTTGTTAGTACAACAACAGAATCCTCTGAGAACTAAAAACCAAGAACTACTAACTAAGGACTGATTCATGAATTTCCATTCCGACAAAATCTCCTTGAACGATTCTCTCGAAACGGTAAATGACTGGTTTTATGATCAGGGGTGGACGGATGGTTTACCCATCATTCCCCCAATCCCGGAACGAGTGGAACGGTTGCTTGCTTGGACTGACCGCGACCCGCAAGACGAACTAGGACCGATGCCGCCCAAGTATGGCATTGCGACGATCGAGAAGCTCGCCATCAACGCTGTCATGGCGGGATGTTTGCCGGAGTATTTTCCCGTTGTGATCGCGGCGGTGGAGGCAATGCTGGAAAGTCCCTTCAATCTGTACGCCGTGCAAAGTACGACGCACCCGTGCGCGCCCTTGCTGATTCTCAACGGTCCTATTGCTCGTGAACTCGGTATAAATGCTCGCTACAATGCCTTTGGTCCGGGGTGGCGGCCAAACGCCACGATCGGCCGGGCTATTCGCTTAATTCTGTTGAATGTCGGAGGCGGAACACCCGGCGTGCTCGATCGGGCGACGCAAGGGCAGCCGTCGAAGTATTCCTATTGCCTCGCCGAGAACGAAGCGGAAAATCCCTGGGGTCCGCTGCATGTCGAACGCGGCTTTGCCGTGGAGACCAGCACGGTAACGATGTGTGGAGCGGAAGGACCGCACAACATTAACGATCACATCAGCACGGCGGCGCCCGGTATTCTGACGACCATTGCCTCGACGATGGCGGGGATGGGATCGAACAATGCCTATGCGTTCGGTGAGCCGATTCTGGCGTTAGGACCGGAACACGCAACGATTTTAGCGCGCGATGGCATTAGCAAAGATGACATCCGGGCATTTGTATTTGTCCATGCGCGAGTGCCGCGGGAGACGTGGGAGAAGGGTGGTATGATCGGCATGGGGTTCGCGGAGGATCTCTTTGCCGGTGAAGCAGGAGTCCCGCCGCTTCGCAAACCCGAACACCTCATGATTATTGTTGTTGGCGGCCCGGGGCGGCACTCGTGTTGGATGCCGACCTTTGGGGCGATGACACATTCCGTCACGCGAGCGCTTACCTTGAAAGATGGCGCACCGGCGAAGTCGATCCAGGAGTTTCGGCGATAACGCGAAGAAGAATTGGAGAGTGGGAGAATCGGAGATTGAAGAGTTTTTTATATCTCTTCTCGGTTTCCCTGATGCTCCCTTTCCCCGGTTCTTTTTCATTTATGGCATCGATAGACGGGAACAGCAGAAGGGGGAACCCATGAAACTAACGAATCAGGTGGCAATCGTAACAGCCGGAGCCGGCGCGGGCATTGGGCAGGCTATTGTGCGGCGGTTTGCCGCTGAAGGGGCTCATGTCGTCATCAGCGACGCTCACGCCAAGCGACCCTTCGATCTCGCGCAAGAGTTAAACAAGGAACATGGGCGTGAGTTCGTCGGTTTGCAAGTGGACGCCACGAATCAAGAGCAAGTTGAGAAGCTGGTGCAGACGACGATAGACAAATACGGTCGTGTGGACATTTTGGTTAACAACGCGGGCATCAACAAACTGGAACCGGCCTGGGAGATGTCCGCTGAGACTTGGGATTTTGTGATAAAGACCAATGTCTATAGCACCTTCTATGCAACTCGCGCCGTACTACCGCATATGGTCAAACAGAAATCCGGCAAAGTGGTGAGCCTGGCCTCGGTTGCTGGCTGGATTGGTTCAAACGATGGCGAAGCGCACTACTGCGCCGCCAAGGCTGCGGTCATGGGCTATACGCGAGCAGTCGCCGCCGAGGTAGGAAAACATGGCGTGCGTATCAACGCGATTGCGCCTGGGTTGATCTACAATGAGTTCTTACGTCGTATCTACCCTGACGAAATGTTTCGCTCGATCGAAAAACGAACGCCAATGGGTCGTGTCGGCCAGCCAAAAGATATTGCCGATCTCGCGCTCTTTCTCGTCAGCGACGAATCGAGCTTCATCACCGGTGAAATCATGTGTTGTAGCGGCGGCATGTACGTGCATGCGTGACCGGAGACTAGCAGGATATACGGCCAACTTGGGAAGCGATAAAAAAGCGGCAGATGTCTGTAATCTGTGGGCAGAGACTCTACTTCGGAGTGCGCCGCTTTTATTGTCCCAAGCCCAAGCCATGTTTGAGAAGGGACAGGGACGAAACATGACTTCGCCTATAGCGGTTTACCGTCGAGTATAGGGAAGTTTTTAGGGGGCGCAGGCATGACTGCGCTCAGCAGAAGCGCGACAGGTTGTGCCGGTGAAAGCGGTGACGTGTCGCCGCAGTCCATAATTTTCTGTACCTACGATCGAAATCTGCTCTAATCAAAGTCGTCGCCCGGTTGCGGTTCTGACTTAAACTGAAAGTTCACGACGGGGCGGCTTATGCGAGCTTGTCACGTTAGGTTTCACGGAAACAGAACTGAAGTTGCTATATTCCATCGTGAGACGAAGGTGAATATATGCGTATAAGACGGGCAATGGCAGAGGATGCGGAACGCCTCGCGGAGATCTATAATTGGTACATTCTCAATACGATCATCACTTTTGAAACCGACGTGGTCAGCCCTCAGGAGATGGAGAAACGCCTTCAAGAAAAAATAACGACACATGACTGGTTAGTTGGAGAGGTGAATCAAGAGCTTATTGGCTATGCGTATTATGGCTCATTCCGAACCAGGGCTGCATACAATCATACAGTGGAATCGACGATCTATCTGTCACAAGAAAGTCTTGGAAAAGGATTTGGCAGGATCCTATACGCCAACCTGATTGAGTCGGTAAAGGGCTGTGGATTCCGGGAGGTGATCGGGGTTATCGCGTTGCCAAATCCGCAGAGTATCGCCTTACATCAGGCAATGGGGTTTGCTGAAGTAGGTGTGCTCAAAGGTGTCGGGTACAAATTTGAGAGATATATCGACGTCGGCATCTGGCAGTTGTCTGTAGCCTAACAAGTGCGAACAGTCTAACCGTGATCTGCTCCGAGGTCCTGGTGGTTGACGTTCGTGGTAGATGGCGATGTTGAATTGACACGAAATTTTTATCTGCAGCTAGAATCGCTTACGGAGTCCTCCTGCAGAAAGAATGTCTTCATCGTACCCGGGCATCGAGGCTGCCTCCGTAAGCATAATCCATGAAGCTGATGAGTATGACTACATGGCCCCAGCGCTGGTTCTCCTGTTACAGCGGAAAATTCCTCCCTTTCTCTAGGAGCCATAAATGGCATTCCGGCGTAAAGCTGGGCCTAGTCATCGTTCCAGCATATGAGGTGACCTCTCTTTTCTAACCTGCTACACTTCCCCGCTATGAAAGTTGGCTTAGTTGGCTTTGCTCGTTCCGGAAAAACCACCATTTTTAACGCTTTAACCGGCCTCAGCGCCGAGGTCGGCAGCTTCGAGAAAAAACGGGAGGCCGCGATTGCGGTTGTGAAAGTCCCAGACCCGCGCATTGATGCGCTCGCTGAGATCGTCCACCCTGAACGCAATAAATACGCAGAAGTAACGTTTCTTGACTTTCCTCCGCCAGAAGAGCGGAAAGCCGGGTTGGAAACGGAAGCGCTCGTGCAAATGCGCGAAGCTGAGGCGCTTGCCCAAGTCGTGCGAGCGTTTGATGATCCACTCTCTTCGACTTCCACCGACCCGCTACGCGAATTGCGTGAATTTCATACCGAACTGGTCCTGGCGGATATGGCGGTTATTGAGAAACGCCTCGAACGACTGAAAAAAGAGAAGGGTAAAGAGCGGGAACGGGAGCTATTGGAGAAATGCCAGAAGATTTTGGAAGACGAGAAGCCGCTGCGTCACGTTGCGTTTCTGCCGGAAGAACAGATGCTGTTATCGGGCTTTGCTTTCCTCAGTCAGAAGCCGTTGTTGGTGGTCTATAACGTGGCGGAGGAAGCTCTGAAGGAGCCATTGCCTGCGAATGTCGCCGAGTATGCGAAGAGTGAAAACCTGCTCGTCATTCCGATTTGCGGCAAAGTGGAAATGGACATTGCTCAGTTGGAAGAGGAGGAACGTGGCGCTTTTCTGGCTGACTTAGGCTTGCAAGAATCGGCGAAGGATCGCTTCATCCAGTATACCTACGCGTTACTGAATTTGATGAGTTTCTTTACTGCCGGGCCGATGGAGGCGCGAGCGTGGACGATTACGCGCGGCACGACGGCGGTGAAAGCAGCGGGAAAAATTCATTCCGACATCGAACGCGGCTTCATCCGCGCTGAAGTCATCGCGTACGAGGAATATATTCGTTATCGCGGCGAGGCGGGGTGTCGTGAAGCGGGGAAGATGCGTCTTGAAGGTAAGGAATATGTCATGCAAGACGGCGATGTCGTCCACTTTCGGTTCAAGGTATAGTGGTTTCCTGCGCGTATTCCTCGCGATAGATCTTGACGAACGCCACAATCGTCGCCAAGACGACCGGGCCAAGGAAAATGCCCAGGAAGCCATAGGCTTGTAATCCGCCAAGAATTCCGAAAAACAGAAAGAACGTCGGCAAGTTTGTTCGTCCGCCAATGATTAAAGGGCGAAGAATATTGTCGACACCGCTAATGATGAGGGTGCCATAGACGATTAGGATGACGCCTTTTGTCCACGAGTCGGCAAAGCCGAGATACAGGGCGCAGGGTAGCCAGACTACGGCTGAGCCCCCGAGTGGTTGGAGCGACAAGAGCGCGGCGGTGCACGCTAAGAAAAAGCTAAACGGCATTCCCAGCGCCCAAAATCCGATGCCCGCCAGCATTCCTTGAGCAAGCGCGGTCGCGATCATGCCTTGTACTACTGCCGAGACCGTTTCATAGAAACGGTGAAAGATCTCGTCTTTATGTGCGGGCTCCATAGGGATGATGTCTCGCAGCGTTTTATACAGTCCTTCCCCGTCTCGAAAAAAGAAGAAGAGGCTAAAACTGATGATAAAAAAATCGAAGAGAAGAACAACGAGATTCCTGGCGATCCCGGTGGCTCGCTCAACGATGAACTGACTAGCCGTGTTCGCGCCGCGTAGGGCTAGCGCCGGGAGGTCGACTTCTGGGAGCATGATGTGCGGACCCCAGTTCCTCCACAGACGACCGAGAAAGGTTTCTTGCCAGCTCGCCAGAAATCCTTGTAGCTCGCCAGATTGTACAGCCCCTTGCACCCATTGGTAGAATTCGATGACTTGGTTTGCGAGCACTCGCGAAAAGAAGAATACTGGTACGGCAACGGCGTGGACGACGAGGATAGTCATGAGTAAGGAAGCGAGCGTGCGTCTGCCTTGCAGGGCTTGAAGAAGCAATGCATACAGAGGGTACACCGTGAGAACCAAGATGATAGTCCACACAAGCGGCACCAGAAAGATGGAGAAGAGGGCGTACAGTTGCGCGAGGAGGAAAAGAAAAACCGCGAAGAAAAAAGCTGCAAAGAGTTGTTGGCGAGACATGAGAAGCAGGGATGGGGGTTAGAGATTCGATGAGGACAAAATATGCGACCACTGCCCCTGGGCGAGGGCGGCCACGAAGGCAAGGTCTCCGTCAAGAAAATCATACGAAGGCAGGTCAGTGCATTCGACCCATGCCAGGGCATGAAATTGGGTGTTGATGAGCTCTCCTTGGAATGACGGGACATGTAAAAAACTTAAGGCGACGATACGACCATTGGGATAGGAGTGGGTGAGGCTATGTAATTCCGCGCCAATGGTCGCTTCAATAAGGAGTTCCTCTTGGAGTTCGCGGCGTAGGCATGCCGCAGCGTCCTCTCCTTCTTCGGCTTTTCCTCCTGGAAACTCCCATTTCAAAGGATGAGGGTCCTGGGGTGGGCGTTGACAGATAAGGATCTGTGACCCACGGGTCAGGACACCGGCAGAGACACGAATCGTTGCCATGGCGTTCCGGCTTGCGCTTAATTGAGTTGCGCGGTTGTACGGACGAGCATGCCGCGAATGGCCTCGGCGTCTGGCGCTTGGGGGGCCATTTGTAAATATCGCCGAAAGTCTTGGGTTGCCGCTTGCAAATGGCCAAGTCTTTGCTGTACCGCGCCGCGGTCGCGAAACTCCGTCGCGAGCGTAGGGTCGACGAGTACGATGCGATCGATAGCGTTGAGGGCGCGAGGGAAGTCGTTCTTTTGTAGGTAAACTCCTTTCAAATTTCTCAACATGCGGACAAGAATTTCACGTTTACTTGCCGGAGTGAGAAGCCGAGGAATTTGCGTGAGGAAGGGGCTGCCCTCGCCATACATGTCTCGAAGTTTTTGGGCGAGTTGTTCGTGAGTCAGGGACGTCCCGCCATGGAAAGGATCGAGGATAACCTCTCCGTCCGGCCCCGTGTATTTCACTAAGAAATGTCCGGGGAACCCGACGCCAAAGATGTTCATGCCTAAACGTAGTCCTACTTCCATATAAATCACTGACAGTGTGATGGGGATGCCGATTTTTCGGTCGAGGACTTCATTGAGGAAACTGTTGCGAGGATCGTAGTAATCCGCAGCATTGCCGTTGAGACGTTCTTCTTGAAACAATAACTCGTTAAGCCGCGCAAGGGTGGCGGCCGGGGTCGAGGGTTCTGGTACACGCGCGCGAACCTCCGCCGCCAAGGCGTCGAGTCGCTGGAGATAGGCGGCGATGTCGAGCTCTGGTTGTTCTTCCTGGGCGATGAGCAAAGCCGCCTCAGCCAGATCGAAGTCATCATTCGCTGCGTCGACTAACTGAGCAAAACGTTCTCGCGCTGGTGCAGGCATATCTACGTTCCTTGTTTTGTTGAGGTTTATGATCCTCCCCTATAGTGATGGCAAAGCTAGAAATGTGCAAGGGTGTATAGGGGATAGACAGGGGAAGAAACGTTCCCTTATAATTTTTCTTATTGCTTATGGTCGTATCAAGTAAAAGTCCATTGTCTCAGCTCCTCCGCGTTATAGAGGGCGCCGCTCCTCTCATCATTCTTCCTCATGACAATCCTGATCCCGATGCCCTCGCCAGCGCCGCTGCGATGCGGTTCCTCGTGAAAAAAGCCTACGAAC
>JBFWZL010000219.1:0-10000 GCA_050185455.1 Binatia bacterium
CGGTGAATAACATCACAACTAATACGATGAAAAGAAGCCAGAACGAGGGGAGTGTCCAGGCTTCCTGAAGGGTCCAGCTTGTTGGGGGCGAAGACTGCGGAGAACTATCGTTGAGGGAGGAAGGAGTCGGGACGGAAGCTGGCGGCGAATCGCCATCGGGAACTAATCCCATCAACTCCGGGCTACGCACCATGAAACGAGACACAATGCTCAACAAAAGAAGCAATGTGACGCCGAACGCGCAGTACACCAGTCTCCACCCCCATTGGGCGATCAGATAAGAAGCGAGCGGAGGGAGCGCCAAAATTCCGCAACTACTGCCGCTTGACGCGAGCCCTAACGCAAGACCGCGTTTGCGTTGGAACCATTTGACTACGGTGGTGTTGCATGGGATGTACGCCGTGCTCATGCCCAGTGAAGCGATGAGTCCGTAGAAGACATATATATGCCATGTCGCGGTCATGTGGCTGGTGGCGATGATGCCAAGCCCGAGGAGGACGCCTCCCAGCGCGATGACGAACCGTGGACCACGACTATCGGTGAGTCTGCCGCTGATGAGACTGCAACCGCTATACATCATCGTGTACAGAGAAAACGCGCCGGCGATGCTGGCGCGCTGCCAGCCCAAGTCATCAAGCATAGCTGGGAGGAAAACTCCAAATGAATACTGCACGCCGTAAGTGAGAAAAAGAACGCAGAAGGCACAGGCAGTGACGATCCAGCCGTAGAAGAGGGAAGGAAAGAGAGCCATGAGAAACGCCCGACGATTTCTCGCCGGGCATAGGCATTTAACCCGCTTGCAATACGACCTGTGGAGTGACTGTCGTTTCTTGCTTGGCCGGAGACGGCAAGGTTAACGCCAAGCAAGCGGCGATCAGGCCAGTCGTGGTGCTCGTAAAAAACGGAATGGCATAACTGCCGAACATATTGTAGAGCACGCCGCCCATCATGCTGCCTGAACCCATGCCGAAGGACGCGACCATGAAAAATGCCCCTAAAATGGAGCCTATGTAACGGGTGCCAAAATATTCACGAAACAGCATAGCGTAAACCGGCATCGGCCCGCCAAAGCCGAGGCCGAAAAGAACCGCCCACATATAAAAGGTTGGCACTTCATGCGCATTGACGAAGATGGGGATCACTGCTGCCTGGAGAGTTAGAAAGCCCGCGATTGACCATTTCGCGCCGATTTTATCCGCGAGGACGCCGTTGGCAACTTTGCCGATCATCCCGAAAATGGCCATAACAACCACGATATGGGATGCAGTTGTTGTCGTCAGACCGACATCAGTCATGTGGTTGACGCCATGCAGAAGAATACAGGAATGGCAAGTACAACAGCCAATGACCATCAAATTGAGCGTCCAGAACACCCGCGTGCGCATGGCTTCTCTTAAGGTCATGCCTGAGATGGGTGTCGCCGTGGATCCGGACGACCCCGAAGACATTGACCGACGACTGCTCTCGGGGTCGCGCATCAAGAGCGCCATCGGAACAATCAGTAACCCGACGAACCCGAGCCCTATGTACGCTCCTCGCCAACTGTATTGGGAGAGAAGCAGAACAGTCAGGGGAGCAAACACCGCAGAGCCGACGTTTTGCGATTGCGCCAAGGCGAGCGCCAACCCTTGGTTACGGGTGAACCAGCGAGTTACCAACGCGGTGAGCGGAACGCCAGCCGCCGACCGTCCCACCGCCATAATGACGCCGAAGAACAAATACAGGTGCCAGAGCGAGTGGATTTGACTCATGAGCGCCGTGGCGAGCACAAAAAGCAAACCACCGAAGATGATGACACGACGCGATCCAAACCGATCAGTGAGCGTTCCGAAGACCAGATTGCCAAGACCGAAGCTGAGCCAATTGATCATGGCTGAAGCAGACACCGTACCTCGGTCCCAATGGAATTCTTCGGAAATCGGCTTGAACATGATGGCAAACGCATCGACGACTCCGTACATGATGAGGCTGAGCAGGAGTCCGGCAAAGACGATGATCCACCCGTAAAAGAATTTGCCCTGTTGTTCTTCCATTCCCCCTCCTCGGTTCACGTCGTCAACACAAGAGTTGACGGATCGTGACAGCAGACAGTAGACACGTTAGGGAGAGAAGAGTCAAGCGAGAAAACGAATTGCTTCAGTCGGGCAACAGCGCCGTGCATTTGATCTCAACGAACAAGCCCGGCATGGCTAGCGCGGTTGTGCCGATGCCCGTCCAGGTCGGGTAGCGATCCTTATTAGTGATGTAGCGATCCTTGACCTGCATAAACAGCTGCAGATCGCGCATATCGGTGTGGTACGTCACCATCTCTACAAGATCGTCAAACGTCGCGCCTGCTGCCGTGAGCACTTTCTTGACGTTCTCGAAGGCTTGGATGAACTGGGCCTCCTTGCCTTCGACGACGTTGAGGTTCTCATCTCGACCCACCTGGCCGGCGATAAACAACAGATTGCCCGCTTTCACGCCTGGTGAATAATGAAACCGTTCATGAATATTTTGCATGTCTAGAGGGACAACGGAGGCTCGTTTCGACATAATTCTTTTCCTTGCGTGTCCAATACGATTTTATCGATGAGGCGTTGATAATCCTCTGCTCCTGGAGAGTGCGGCGCATATTCAAAGATGGTCTTCCCTTGTCCCGCCGCCTCGGAGAGCCTCACATTGTAGCGAATGGGGTCGCACAGTCGATCCGTGTACT
Source organism: Binatia bacterium (assembly GCA_050185455.1). GTDB lineage: Bacteria > Desulfobacterota > Binatia > Bin18 > Bin18 > SYOC01. The sequence goes on from JBFWZL010000219.1 coordinate 2,699, forward strand.
GGTCACGGAGTTGTTCCCAAATATCTTTCGACTTTCGTACTCGACCATCGAGAAACGTGGGGAGAATATATTTGAGTGTAAGCACAGAGCGATAGTGTTGGATCGCCGCGAGATTTTCCTGAAAGTCTTGTAGACTTTGCAACGTCAAGGCTTCCAAGGAGACCGGCGTCAATATTTCTTGGGCGTAGAACAGTACGTTGTTGTTCAACGTGTCCCAGCCGGGTGAAGTATCAAGAATGACGTAATCGTATCGGCCTTCCAAGGGAGCTAAGGCTTCCGCAAGTGTATCCTCTCCACGCGGATCTTTGCGAGCGATCAGCCGTTTGACGTTGGCAAGACCTTGTCCGCCAGACAGCAGCCACAAGCGTTCGCGCGCTTGCAGGAGCGCGATTTCGGGCTTGAGACCGACGGTCACCACTTCAGCGAGGCCCGCCGCTGGTCGAGCTCCCAGGAGCACGCTGACCTGGCCCTGCGTGTCCGTATCGATGAGCAATACCCGCGCGCCCTTGTTCGCCAGGCCGGCCGCAAGATGGACGGCTGTCGTCGTTTTGCCTACCCCACCTTTGCTCAAGAAGACCGCGATCTTACGCATGATTATTCTGCTCCTCATTTATAGTTTATGCGGTAGAGGCTGGGGCTGTCAAAGTCGAGCGAGGCAAGAACTTTTGAGCACGCACGGATCGAAGACGGTGAATGTTGCGGTTGCAGTCGAGGGGAAAAGCGGCATAATATCGCGTCACCAGATCGAAAAGGAGGAAATCGTATGACCCCGAGAAGTATGTCGCACGTTGCGCTCTGTGTAAGAGATTTTGATCAATCCTTGCATTTCTATCGCGACCTGCTTGGGTTTGAGGTGGCGCAAGAAGGAACGGAAAGTGAAACAAACGAGCATCAGCGAAAGATCTACGAACGCGAGAATCACAAATTCCGTTTTGTCACCTTACGCTATGGCAAAGCCAGTGATTCTCCCTTCGGCATGAATGAAGATGCGCCCATTGTCGTGCTCATTGCGCCACTTGACGTACCGCCAAACGGACAGAGTATTAAGGTCGATCAGATCGGCATCTCCCATGTAGGTTTTTGGGTCAAAGGATTGGACGCCATTTATGAAGACTTGAAAGGAAAAGGGGTGACCTTTGCCGCGGCGCCGCACGTTTTGGGGAAAACCAAAGCCGGCACGATTCGCAGCGCTTTCATACAAGATCCCGATGGAATTCTTCTACAAATTGATGAGCTGATTCCAGCGCAAGCGTAAGGAAACAAAGGGAAACGGCGAGAAGAACACAGAGATCCCTTGCGGATCTCAGCATCCTGTAGCCCGGATGGAACGGAGTGGAATCCGGGATCCCCACTCCGCTCCCCGTTCGTTCCTGGATTACGCTTTGCTTCATCCAGGCTACATTCTGGATTCCCACTTTCGCGGGAATAACGCCTTGTCGGTTCACCCGGTAAAAAAACTTACTCCCCATCAAAGGAGGGACAGGGTGAGGGGGCGGACGTTTCAAGCGTCCCGAATTTTCTCCCGCACAAACTCCGGATAACTCCGCTCTAATTTCTTCCTGACAATCGTCCGTAATACGCGCAGTTCGTGCTCTGCTGGCGGCTGAGCCGGAGACACCGAAGGCGACACGCGCAACTCGAAGCCGGTATTCTGCGTGATATCCTCAAGCGAAGATCCCGGTTGTACTTTCTCTAGTTCCCATTCACCACCGGCTTTATCCCAGGCCAAAACTGCTTTAGGGGTGATGCACAATGCTGGACCGCCTTCGCGATGGACATTTTCGGGAGTCACTCCCGCGCCGGTCACGAAATCGACTTGCTCGACGAAGATGCGCTTGCTGTGTTGGTCGCGAAAAAGAATCACGCGATGCGCCATATAGTAGAGCATCGCCGAACCATACGCTCCCGCCATGCGGACAGTAGGGGTGTGGTAATTACCAATGACGTGGAGATTAAAATTCCCATGTCGGTCGAATTGAATGCCGCTGAGAAAGAACAAATCCAACTCGCCGCGTTGCGCCAGGAAGTGCAGCTCGCTGCTTCCGGCTGGGAAGGGATAGTATTCCTCGCAGTCAAGAATGATAAGCGTGAGGTGGGGAGCATGTAGTTGCTCCGCCAAGATGCACCCAGCGGCGGGAATGGGCGACACCGCGCCGACGCCAACGGTCTCGAAGTCACGCACTTCGCGAGAGATCGTTACCGCCATGAGTTCTTCAGGGGTGTAGAGCGCTGCTTGAGTCATAATTCGTTAAACGTGGCGCGTATTACGTAATACGTGGCGCATCTTTCCTCTCCCGTTTCCCCTCTTCCGTTTTCTTCTCTGTCTCTATCTGTCTCGTCTTCCGTCGTCCACGCGTTCTAAATATTCCTGATGATTCTGCACGCTGTAGGTATATCGGTCTAGATATGCTTGAAACGTTGCCGCGCTTTTTGCCGCTTCCAGATATGCTCGGATATGCGCGTCATCGTGTTCGTATAATGTCCCGAAGCCACAAGGATGCGCGCCTAACGGCGCATACGCGACAACGTCAATATCGATAGCCGGGAGAAAGGTGTCATCTCCGGCGTCTCGGCTTGTCAGTTCTTCTTCGGCGATTTCTTCAGCCGTGACAACGACACGCCGCGCCGCCCGCGCCAACATCAAGTCGTCTCGATGGCCGGGCGTAATGGCGTTGCCCCAGCGGTCTGCTGTGAGCGCATGAAACACGGCGACATTCGGACGAATTCCTTGCGCCATCACAACCTGCTCGCCAGGATTGAACGGATTTTCTCTGACTAAGAGGTCTGGCCGATGTGTAAGAATATCGCTGTGCAGTAACCCGCGCACGGCAAGAAAGGGAACTCCCATAGATCCAGCCTGGATCATGCTGTAGAGTACCCCTCACGTGGTATCTTTCATGGTGATTAGACCCGTGCGCAGCGCGCGTTGAAAGTTCGGCGCCGCACCGTATGGTCCGAGCGCGCACGAGCAGGTTTCATACGCCGTCACTACGCCCGCCCCGATCAGCAGATCCGCGTTGAATCCGCCGCCAGTGAGGGTGACGAGCCCAATCTGCTTCACGCCGCGTCGAATGAGGGCGCGGAGAAACGCCATCGGCGCATTATCAATGGTTGAAGTTGTCAAGCCAACAAGGGCTCCATCTTTGACAACAGCAGCGGCCTCTTCCAGCGACATGAGTTTTTCACGCATAAGCAGTTTCCTACGTTTTCGGTTTCACGTCTCACGCCTTACGTGGTGCGTGGTGCGTGTTCCATGGATCGTTCTTCCCTTTCTGCGGTAACGATACGCGCTACCCGTGACAATGGATGCCCCTTCGCGTCGATCTGCAGCGTATTGAACCACCCGAACGGCGTGCGCAGCGTGCGCAGTCCTGCTGCGCTGAGTTGCTCTTGCGTTTTGCGCAAAATCTCGATTGCGGCTTCCGGCGGTCCGAGTTCGGCGAACAAATGCGCGAAGGGGTGAAGAACGATGGTCGAAACCTTCAATTGTCCCGCGAGCTTTGCAATCTCCGTGCACGCGCGCGCCGCAACCAGCTCGGGAGCGCGCTCATCCCCACGCTCGACGCTGCTGAGTACGATCAACGCCTCTTCGACCTGAGTCACGGGATCGTCGTATTGCTCGTACACTTTCGACCGACCTTTTTCGGTGATCGTACAACGGAAGCTGTTAACGTGAAGAATTAGAAAACGCACCCTGTGCTCCTTAGCGCCCCTTTTCCAAAAGGGGGCCGCGCATGGCGCGGGGGGATTTTGCTCAGTCGTGGTCTCATTCGAGATACCCTCATGATCTTTGTGCATAGCTTTGATTGGTTCGGTTGGTCAAGCTGTTATGGGGTTTGAGCGTTTCCTTCCATCGTTGCTCTTATCTCTCACAAGAGAGACCGAGAAAACTCTGACTGTGTACAATCCTTATGCGAAACGCTACTTTCACGTATGACAATCAATCAACAGTTCCGAGTGAGAAGTGCTGAGAGACAAAAGCCCAAGGCTCAAGGCTCAATCCTCCGAACTCATGGATCTCGTGGACAAAACTGATAGCTGATTACTGAAAGCTGATAGCTGCCTATGACTCCTCTGTTTGTTCTTGCCGCTGCGATTTTTTGCACCATGCTAGGAAACGGCGTGGTTATGCCGTTCATCCCTCTTTATGCCCAGCAGTTTGGCGCCGCCAGCTTGGGAGCGGGAGTGCTGTTTAGCGCTCATTCGGCGCCACGCACGTTTCTCTTGCCGTTGATCGGTACGGCGTCGGACCGCATGGGTAGACGCGCGTTCCTCCTGGTCGGCGTCTTTTTTTATGCGCTCTCATCGGTCGCATTTCTCCTGGCGAACAGCATGACGGCGCTGCTCCTGGTCATGGCTATGCAGGGCGTCGCGACCGCTATGGTGCAACCGGTGACCATGGCCTATGTCGGAGATCTCACACCCAAAGGGAAAGAAGGTGCTTACTCGGGCTATATCAACACCGCTTTTCTGGGTGGTGTCGCTGGTGGGCCGATCCTCGGCGGCGTTATTAAAGATCTGTTCAACATGCAGGCGAGCTTTCTCGCGCTTGGAGGGCTCAGCCTGCTGGCTTTTTTCCTGATGTTTTTTTTCTTGCCTGATACGGCCCGATACAAACCCGCGACGACGGCTGTCGCGCCGCCACTGCGCGAAGTTTTTTCGTGTCGGCCGATTCTTGGTATCGCGTGCTATCGTCTGGGCTATGCATTCGCCAGCACTATTACCTGGGTCTTCGTACCGCTATTAGCGGCGCACATGCTGCCTCTCAGCACCTCCCAAATCGGAGCGCTGATTTCTCTGAATGTTTTGGTCAGCACGGTTCTGCAAGCGCCCTGTGGGCGACTGGCGGATCGGATGAATAAAGCGACGCTCATTACCGTGGGAGGACTCATCAGCGCGGTATCGTTCAGTGCGTTCCCGCTTGCAAGCAGTTTTTGGCATCTGCTCGCGCTGAGTGTGGTCACCGGCGCGGCGACCGGCGTAGCATTTCCGGCTCATACTGCTTTGGCGATGGAAAATGCTCGCGGCCTGGGTATGGGCACGGTGATGAGCTTGTTATTGACCGTCCATAGCCTGGGGATGACTATCTGCCCTCTCCTCTTCGGCTTCATTGCCGACTATTGGGGCATGAATAGCACCTTTTACGGCGGCGGTTTACTGTGTGCGCTGGCGACGGGCGTCTGTTACGTGCTCACCAGCGCGCCGTCAGTGGAGCTGCAAGTGCTAAAAGCAAGAGAAAGAGAATCCGCGATAGCGGATTAGGGTTCCGAGCATTTCTGGTAGACCCCCACTCGTGGAGGAAAACTTGGCGCGCGTACGATCTCAAAGGTCTGCCAGGGATTTCGCGCGTCCTGCGCTTCCATTGCCGGGCCAGACGATATAGAGAAACAAACTGAGCAGGGATGCCATTTCTTAAAGAGGAGGACCTTATGAAATTCGGAGTTGCGATGTTTGCCACAGATTATGCGGTGCGTCCGGATGATTTTGCCCGCGCATGCGAGGAGCGAGGGTTTGAGTCGGCCTGGTTTCCGGAACACACACATATTCCCGCCAGCCGGAAATCCCCCTGGCCGCTCGGGGGCGAATTGCCGAAGGATTACTGGCATACGTATGATCTGTTCGTCTGCATGACGGCTGCAGCGGCGGCCACGAAAACCATCAAAATCGGCAGTGGCATTTGCCTCGTGATCGAACACGACCCCATCAAGTTGGCCAAAGAAGTGGCTTCGCTTGATATGCTCTCCAACGGCCGTTTGCTGTTCGGCATTGGCGGCGGCTGGAATGCCGAGGAGATGGAGAACCACGGTACGCCGTTCAAGAAACGCTGGAAGGTGCTGCGAGAGAAGATCGAGGCCATGAAAGAGATCTGGACGAAGGAGAACGCAGAATATCACGGCGAGTTCGTCAACTTTGATCCCATCTGGTGCCATCCAAAGCCGGTGCAAAAACCCCATCCGCCGATCCTGCTTGGCGTGCATACGGGAACCGGCCTGAATCGTGTCGTGAACTATTGCGACGGGTGGATTCCCGTGGGAGCCGCGATGGAAGACTTCCGCGCCTCACTGCAAGATCTCCAGGCACGGGCCGAGAAGGCAGGGCGCAAACCGAAAGAGTTAGCCGTCTCTATCTTTATGGGACCGGACAAGGAGGATGCCCTCCGCCAATATCAAGAACTAGGAGTCGAACGAGTCGTGTTCGGCGTACCGTCCGAGGGAAAAGACAAAGTATTGCCGATGCTGGACAACTACGCGAAGTTCATTCCCAAATTCGCGTAACGGAGGCGATCATGAGCACGCCCACTATTCCACGCACAAGCGCGGATCTTTGTGAACGCTTCGGGGCTCCCGACGAACTTGCCACGAAACATAAAATACCCTACATCGATGACGCCGCCCGGCAGTTTTTTGCGCAGTGTCCGTTTGTGATTCTTTCCACCGCGGACGCCCAAGGGCGTTGCGACGCGTCTCCGAAGGGGGATCCGCCGGGGTTCATCCATATTGCCGACGAGCGCACGTTGTACATTCCTGATCGTTCCGGAAACAAGATGTTTCAAAGCATCAATAACATTTTGGAGAACCCACACATTGGGATGATCTGTATTATTCCTGGTGAGGAGTGGACGATGCGCATCAACGGCGCGGCGCGCATCGTGGATGATCCGGCGCTGCTTGAGCAGCTCAGCGCTCGCGGTCGTCCGGCGCAGCTCGCCATCGAGGTGAAGATTGAAGAGTGTTACTTTCACTGTCCGCGTTCATTCAAGCGAGCGGAGCTGTGGAACGTGGAAAAATTTCATCGCTACGACGGCGACTCATGGGGGGCCATTCTTGCCCAACGGGTAAAACTCGATCCGAACAAGGTCGAGACGCTTGAGCAACGGCTTCAAGAAGGGGTAAAGCATCTCCCTTAGGGTTTGTAGAGTCCATAGAGTTTCTTGGGTTCAGAGGGTCAAAAGAAGTCCTTCAACGGACTCAACTGCCCCTCTGGACTCAATGGGCCCCATAAACCCTATGCACTCAAAAGACTCAGCGTTAATGCGGTTCTTTATCGAGCGCTCCCAACCCTTCCAGCGCCAATCCATATCCCAACAGATCTAACAGCTGCCGCTTGAGGACTTGCGTTATCGCCACTCTGGCATAGCGCAACGTCAACGGCGGCTGCTTGAGCAATTGCTCCGCTAACTCCCAGGCCCGTGGTAACAGCTTGTCTTTGGATAAGACTTCGGTGACCATGCCTAGCTCTTGCGCCTGCCGCGCCGGAATGATCTGGCCAGTCAACAAAAAAGACCGCCCGCGAGTGGGGCCG
>JBFWZL010000220.1:0-9994 GCA_050185455.1 Binatia bacterium
CATTGTCTATTATTATCTCCGGGCGCCGGACATTCGCGTGGTTGAAGCGCGAGACCGTGGGGTGTTTAAACGATTTATCTATGCCGCCGCTGATGCTGTGCTCTCTCCCGTCGGCCAGGTATTGACCCTCGCAGTGTGGGGCGTCGTTATCGCCGGTAGCGCCTATTATTGGCAAAATCTCGGGATTGGTGATCCCACCTCAGCCGAGCCGCTGCTGCGACGAGATTCCGCCTATAACGTTGCGCACGCCCGCATTCAAGAACTTTTTGGCGGAAGCGAGCCGCTGATGATTGTGGTGGAACGGCAGGGCGACAACCAACAGAATACCGTCGTCATGCCGGAGGTCCTCCGGGGTATTGAGAAGTTGCAACGCCATATGGAACGCGACCCCTCAGTCGGCCTCAGTTTCTCTTTTATTGATATTCTCCCTGTCGTGAACGCGGCCGTCCATGAACTAGAGCCCAAGTGGGAAGTGCTGCCGCGTACGCCGAGCCAGGTGAATCTCCTGCTGGCCGCTTATTTTTCCGGAACCTCATATCAGGAAACGAACAGGGTTATCGATTTCAAGTACCGCGCCGCGCCAATTTGGTTCTACTGTGTTGATCACAAAAGTGACAACATCCGTCGCATCATTCAACACGCTAAGGAATTCATTGTCGAGAACCCGCTTGACTCGGCTCGTTTTCTGCTCGCCGGAGGTCGTATCGGCGTACTGGCGGCGGCCAACGAAGAACTTCTAAAAAACGACATCATGGTCAATGTCCTAGGGTTCACGACCATCTTTCTCGTCCTTATTTTTACCTATCGCTCTATTGCCGCAGGCATCTACATGATTATCCCGCTTCTAATCGCGAACGCGGCGGTTAACGCCTATATGGGTGCTCGGAATATCGGCATTAATATCAATACGCTGCCCGTTGTCACGGTAGGCGTCGGGTTCGGCATTGATTATGCGCTTTACATTGTCAGCCGTATTATCGAAGAATATCGCATGGGGGTGGCATTGCCGGAAGCCGTCCGTCTCGCCGTCGCCACCTCCGGCAAAGCCGTGAGCTTTACTGCTCTCACCATGATCCTTGGCACCTTATTGTGGACGTTCTCGCATATTCGCTTCAACTCCGAGATGGGATTATTGTTAGCATTGTGGATGGGAGTCAGTTTTTTGGCAACGATGACATTGTTGCCGGTCATGGTGGTCATGTTAAAACCGCGCTTTATTACAAGAGAACGACAACCTAATTGACTTTTTCGCCCAAAAGCAGCTATGAGGTCGGTTCAGAAGTTTCGACGGTTGTTTGTAGGGGATGCCCAGGGGAAAGAGCAGGAAGAACAACCACCCAGAATCCTAAATAGGGAATAAGCAATCATTAAAGAGAGTTTACTCTTAGTGAGGAAAAACGGCGACCGCGGCGGAATGACCGGATTTCAGTTCGGGAGGTACTCCCCTCCAGGAGGGGAGAAAAACCTCCTATGAGAGTATTGACCTCACAACCCTCAGTTTGGCACTCTGTGCGAAAGATTACAGGAGAGGAAAGGTGTAAAAGGTTTCCTCTATGACAACCCGCGCCCCACCGGATCGCCACCTTATGGCTCTTAGGGCTAGGCCTTGGTCAGCCTCATGTGCTGCTGACAATGCCGTGCATCTGAAATATCAACCCACTAACTCCCAACTGCAAAGGAGGGCACGCTATGCAGTTATTTTGTTGGACTAAGGCTGCCAGTGCATTGATGGCGGCCGCAGTTATCAGCCTCTGCATCCCGACATGGACGGTCGCTGACGTAAAAGAAGGCGACACCATCACCAAAGCAAACATGGACCAAGCCGGAGACCTTTTAATCCCGGGCATTAAATGGTTCGTCGAACGCGGCATGCCGGTCAAAGTCGTGCCGTACAAAAAAGTTGAGTTGCCTAAACTCTTCAAGGAGGCCACGGAAAAATATTCAGGCCAGGTCAAACTTTCAGCCGACGGGCATGAAATCTACAACTATGTCGCCGGTCTGCCGTTCCCTGCCATCGACCCGAATGACCCTATGGTGGGATTCAAAATCATGTGGAACCAGGAACAGAAACCCCAGTACGTGGACAACGTCGGGACGGAGTGGATCACGGAACTCGTCAACGGTAGAGGCGAACTCGAACGCACCTACGGGTCGCAATTCTGGCGGCGTATGATGTGGACGGGTCGCTTATACACTGATCCAAAGCCGGTTGTCCCTCATAACCCGGCGATGCGCTACACGGAACAGTTTGGTCCGTTGTTCATCCCGAACGATCTGAAAGGCGCGGGCGTGTTGAACAACCGTTATCTCGGCGTGGACGTGCCGGATGACTCCTACATGTACCTGCCGGAGTTGCGCCGCGCACGTCGCATCAGTGTGGCGAACCGGAGCGACGCCTTCTGGGGAGCGGACATGGACCTCGATTCACTGTGGGGGTTTAACTCGAAAGTGTCTTACTGGACCTTCCGGTTGCTCGCGGAAAAAGAGATTCTTGCCCCTGTCCACATTGGGACATACGCCAATCGCAAGGTGTGGTGTGCGCAACCCGACGGCAAGAGCGGCCCATTGGCGTTCATGCCTTGCAACATCAACTGGGAAAAGCGGCCCGTGTATGTGATTGAAGGCGTCCCGACCGCGTATAGTCAGTACGCCTATTCCAAGCGAATCATGTACATTGATAAGGACTTCTGGGGCATGAACTTCTCCGAAGTGTTCGACCAAGGTGGAGAACTCTGGAAGCTGTGGTTCAACATGTTCGAGTACGTCGCTAAACCCTACGAGGGATATCCGGTTAAACCTCTGGAAGGCGGCAAATATAATTACGAAGACGCCTGGGCGTTCACCCCGCACGGCATGATGGCTGACCTGCAAACTGTACACTCGACCAAGTGGGATGCTCCGTCCGGCTATGTGCAGCCTACTGACTGGGTAAATGAGTGGTACTTCAACGAAGCCACTCCAATTAACACAGAACGAGCGTACTCGGTGAATTTCCTGATCCAGAGCGCGCGCTAATCTCGCCAGACGTAGAGGGGCGCTTCTCGAGCGTCCCTCTCTTGCCACATGATTTTCTTCACCTGTATAGCCCTTTTTAGTTATCCGCCTTTTCCCCAGAATACTTTTCTGCTAGTTAAGAGCCCACTTCAATTTCTACACTTACACAAAAGGGGGGGTCATGGCGGAAACAGGTCATGCTGGAGAAGATAAAACTATCGAGAAGGCGGTCTGGCACTACGTTGGCATTGGAGTGTTATGGGCGTCTCTTTTCCTCACTGGAATGGCGTTTGAGAGACTAGGGCTCACGTCTAATCTGTTGAGCGGCATTTTCCCGGGAGAAACGGGAATGTTACGCAATCAAGCTGAGGAATACAAAGATAAAATGCAAACCACAGAGCGAGCACTAGATGAAATGATGCGGACAAAACAAGCCCTAGAAGTGGAAGTCAGCCGATTGAGGAAAGCCGCAGCGATGCCAGAGCAATAGCGCTCCTCTGTTTTCTGGTTGATGCAATCATGATTGAAGTCCGTAACGTCACAAAATATTACGGTCAGGTGCGCGCCCTTGATCATATCTCCTTCGACGTAAAAAAAGGAGAAATTGTCGGTCTATTGGGACCGAACGGATCCGGCAAAACGACGCTTATGCGTATTCTGACAGGATTTTTTCCCCCAACCGAGGGAAAGGTCCTTGTCGCCGGACTCGATGTGGAAACCTCTTCCTTGGAAGTGCGCCGCCGCCTCGGTTACTTGCCGGAGAGTGTCGTGTTGTATCCCGATATGACAGTGCGCTCCTTTCTCGACTTCTCCGCCAAGGTGAAGGGAGATGCCGCCTCCCCACGAAAGCAACAAATAGCTCGTGTTCTCAGTGAGTGCGGCATCGAGCATATGGCGCACCGACATATCGGCACCCTCTCCAAAGGCTACCGCCAACGTGTCGGCCTTGCCCAGGCCTTGTTGTGCGAGCCGGAAGTGTTGATCTTAGATGAACCAACGGTGGGGCTCGATCCGCATCAGGTCATTGAGATACGAGAACTGATCAAGGGAATGGGTGGGAAGACAACGGTCCTCCTCTCAAGCCATATCCTGTCTGAAGTCGGTCGCACTTGTCATCGGGTAGTCATCATCGACAAAGGCAGAATCATCGCCGAAGACACGGCAGAAGGACTCAATGACCGAATTCAAGGCGCGACTCGCGTGTTTGTTCGCGCGGTGGGTCCGCGCGTTGATATGTTCACCGCTCTGCGTGCGCTCCCAGGCGTGCAAGAAGTATCGGAATCGGACAATACTGACGCGGAGGGGCATGAGGGACACACTTTTCTCGTCATTTCTCCAGATCGGACCATCGCCAAAGACATTGCGCAACTCATCACGAGCAAAGGTTGGGCGCTTCACGAACTCCGCCCCCTCACACTTGGGCTCGAAGAGTTGTTCGTCCGTCTGACAGCCGAGCAACCGCATCTCGCGGCATAGTGGGAAGGGAAAGGAGCTCACGACATTGGGCGGAAAGACATTCGGGAATTTCTGGGCCGTGCTCGGGAAAGAGCTGCGTTCGTATTTTTTCTCTCCGTTTATCTATCTCATCTCCGCCGTGTTTCTCCTGTTGAGCGGCTATTACTTCTATACCGACCTAATTTTCTACGTCCAGTTTGGGTTCGGCATGAATATCATAGAAAACTTCTGGCAGTTATTGTTTACTGATCTTCGCCTTGTTGTGCTGCTCACGGTTCCCTTCCTTACCATGCGACTGTTCGCCGAAGAAAAACGCCTGGGAACTATCGAGTTGTTGTTAACCTATCCTATGCGCGATAGCGAATTGTTCTGGGGAAAATTTTTCGCCTGTACGACCGCAACCTTGTTCATGCTCTCTTTCACTCTCATCTATCCTATCCTTATGTACTCGCTGCAGTCCTTTGAATGGACAATTGTGCTGGCTGGGTACGCGGGATTGGTGCTTATTTCCCTCGCCTTCATCGCCTGCGGTCTCTTTATCTCGTCATTAACGGACAATCTTGTCGTCGCCGGACTCGCCGCGCTTGGCGTATCCCTCTTTTTTTGGATTCTGAGCTGGAACGAAGGCGCAACGAACGAAGGATTTTTACGAGTGTTGGCGCAGATTTCGATGGTGACGCATTTTCAGAGCTTCGCCCAAGGATTTATCGATTCAAAGGAAGTGATTTTCTTCCTTGTCTTTATTGCGTTCTTCAGCTTCTTAACGCTGCGCTCCCTCGGCGCTCGTCAATGGAGAGGGCGGCAGTGAGCGCAAACTTTCGCAATATTTTTAAATTGGCTCTCGGCACGATTGGCTTTTTTTGTTTGCTGCTCTCGATCCACGCTATTTTTGCCGCGCATAACCACCGCCTTGACCTGACTCCGCAGAAGAAGTTCACATTCTCTCCGCGCGCCACCCAAATTGTCTCAAACCTTAAGCAGGACGTACAAGCCTTGGCCTTTGTTAACAGTGACCGCCCGGAAAACTTCTTTGTCGAAGATATGCTGGCGCGCATGAAGCAGTTATCTCGCCATTTCTCCTATCAAATGGTCGAAATCAATCGAAATCCGGCCCTCGCGCGAGAATACAACGCGAATCAATACGGCACACTAGTGTTCGAGTCGGACGGGCAACGCAAAGGCACTCTCCTCAATACAGGCGAAAACGGTGTGATCGCCGCGCTGCTCCAAGTGACTCGCAAGGGTGAGAAGGGGATTTACTTCTTGACAGGACATGGCGAAGGCAACCTTAGTGAAGCGAATCCACGGGAGGGTTACAGCAAACTTCGTGGAGTCTTGGCGGATGAACTATATTATGCGAAACCGCTCTCTTTAGCGGCAAGCGGAGCGGTGCCTGACGACGCCGTCGTCGTGGTGTTGTTGAATCCCAGGGCGCCGTTGCTTGACGTGGAAACCGCCGCGCTTGACGCCTATATCCAACATGGCGGCGCTTTGCTGGCCTTACTTGATACAACTACCGCTCCATCATCGATTCCATTCTTTGAGAAATACAACGTTCGGCTCCCCCCTTTAATCGCAGTGGATCCCCAAAATCGCCTCTATGCCGGAGAAGTGATTACATTCCGAGCGTCTCCAACTTCGAAGCGACACCCCATGATTAATTCAGTGAACGCGCCGCCTATTTTTTCGTTAACTAGACTGGTCGAGGTTCGTGAAGATCTTACTAAACACATCATCGCACGGCCAATTTTAGCGACCTCTGGAGGCGGCTTTGCCACTGCCGCAGAGCATGTGGGAAAAGACGGATTAGTCAGTTTTGTAGAAGGGCGGGATATTCCTGGCCCTATCCCTATTGCAGGAGAAGTGGCGATCCGCCACGAAGATAAACTCGGACGTCTTGTGGTGTTTGGTGACGTGGATTTGGCGAACAATGCACTCATCGAACAAGGAGGCAATAAGGATCTTTTGGTGAACGCGATCAATTGGCTTGCCGAGGATATTGATCAAATGGCGGCGCGACCGGAAAAGCAAGTCACTGGCGTGAATCAACTCTTTTTAAGCGCGGAACAAGGCACACGTGTGTTTTGGATCAGCACAGTCGTGTTGCCAAGTACATTTCTCGTGCTCGGGATTGGTATTTTTCTGTGGCGGAGGCAGCGAGGATGACGTGGCGGCGCATTGCTGTGTATTACGTTCTCAGCGTCATTTTAGGCGGATATTATCTCGCCTTTGAATGGCGGCCCAATCCTGAGAAACCGATTCGAGGCCCGCGCCAGGTGGTGCAAAATCGCTTTCTCCCTCTTGTCCGAGAGGATATTCACGAACTCGTGCTGCGGCGTCCGCAGGCAACCGTTCAGTGTCGCCGCAATGGCGATACGTGGGAAACCATTGAGCCCTCAGAAGCGAAAATTACCTCTGCTCTCGTGGCAAGCTTGATTGAGAACCTCACTTTGGGGAAAGAAGTCCAAGTCGTTGAACGATCCGCCGCAGATCTGAAACCTTACGGCCTGGCTCCGCCGTATTCAACCTTGGAACTTAAGGGCAACGAACAAAACTTGCTGACGACAGTCTTGATCGGTGATCGTAACCCAACGGAATCAGCAGTGTACGCCCGTCTGGCAAATTCCCCGCAAGTCGTCCTGCTCGGCTATAGCGTCAGGTATTACGAGGAACTTATCTTTGAGGCGGCGGGATTTAGCCGATAATGACGGAAGCCATTGCCATGTACACGACGCGGAAGACGCCTCTTTTTGCCCTTCTCTGTCTCTGCCTTTTGTCATTCCCTGCCTGTCAATCCAAAACAACGAATGTGAAAGACGACCTTCTCCAGTATATAGACAAGGCACGACTCTGGGCGGCAACGGAAGGACAGATCAATAACGCCATTGCTATCGTACGACGCGATCAATTTGTTCATGATGACCTCGTATCGGAAACGCTCAAACCAGTGGTCGGCGTTTCTCGCGAGTACGTCCATGAATTAGAGCAATATCACCCCCACACTCCTCCCCTGGTTAATGTCCACCAAGAATATATAGAAGCGTGGCGAGCCCATCATTTCGCCTTAGCCGCGCTTGTCGACGCCGTCGAAAAAAAAGACTACATCCAATTGGCGCAAGCCAACAACGATCTCCTCGAAGGGCAACGTTCGGTCTCTGATGCTTTGGCGGACCTAGCCCGCCTCCTGCGAGAGGCAGGAATTCAACGAGAGCCTCCGCCGCAAGAGCAGGCCCCACTTCCGCCGGCTGGAGGTTTTGAAGTCACCCCTTCCGCTCCCCTTCATAAGTAGTAGAAAAAAACCTGCCCTTGCGCTATTGCCCGCCTCCGCCTCTCCCCGATATCGTGAGTCGCAACTCTGTTGGGACAGAAACCCAAAACAAGAAAGGAGACGTTACACATATGAACAAAAACGGATTTCTGGCTGCGGTTGCGTGTGCAGCGGTGGCTGGTTGGGCGAGTGTGACGCTCGCCGCATTCCCCGAACCTGGGGATACAGTGTCTAAAGCGAATATGGCGCAGGCCAAGGATGTCCTGACACCAACATCCGAATGGATGATTAACCAAGGCATGGTCATGAAGGTTGGCCCGTATAAGAAATACGAATGGCCGAAAGCCTACAAGGAAGCAACAGAAAAATACGCTGGTCAAGTGAAAATCTCAGAAGATGGTCGCCAGATTTTCAACTACGTCTCCGGCTGCCCATTCCCCAATGTAGACGCCAACGATCCGCTCGCTGGCTCTAAGATCATGTGGAATCATGAGTATTTCCCCGACTTTACGGACAACGTAGGTTGTCCCTGGATTCTTGAACTCGTTAATAACAGAGGTGAAATGGAGCGCTTCTATGCGTCACATTTCTGGCGTCGGATGAAGTGGGAAGGTCGCCTCTACATGGATCCTAAACCTGTGGCGCCGCACAACCCACAGATCACCTACACGGAACAATGGGGTCCGCTCTATGCGCCGAACGACTTGAAAGGCGCGGGCGTATTGAACTTCCGCTACTCCCCCTTAGAAAACCCGGACGATTCCTATATGTACCTGCCAGAACTTCGCCGCGTGCGTCGTATCAGCGTGGCGAACCGTTCGGACGCGTTCTGGGGCACCGATATCGATATCGATTCGATCTGGGCCTTCAACGCCAAGCCTGGCTACTGGACATGGCGCGTGCTGGCTGACAAGCAAGTGTTAATGGCTGCCCACTCCGGTCACTATCAAAACCGGGATGTCTGGGCTGCTGCGCCAGATGGCAGGAGCGGTACGGCGGCATTCCTGTGGTCAGATAAAGTCAATTGGGAAAAACGACCGGTATGGGTAGTGGAAGGCGTTCCCACTGGGTACAACCAGTACGCTTATTCTAAACGGGTGCTCTATATCGATAAAGAATATTTCAACACTTCTTGGTCTGAAACATATGACCAGGGCGGCGAAATCTGGAAAACCTGGACTCAGATCATGAACATCTCTAAGAAGCCATCAGAGGAGTATGCCGCGGCGGCATACGACGAAGAGCAAGTATTTACACACAACGGTCAGGTTGTCGATATGCAGATCTCGCATTCCTCGAAGTGGGATTGCCCTCCTGGATACAAAGAGTACTACGTACCCAAGTATGACTGGTACTTTAATACAGCGAAGGAATGGAATACGCCCGAAGCATTTACGGTTAATTTCCTGATTCAAAGCGCCCGCTAAACATCATAATACCTCCCTGTCTTTGATGTTAACGAAGAGCCCTCAGTTGAGAGACAACTGAGGGCTCTTTTTTTTCATTTTTCCTTTCCTGTAATACTCTAGGAAAAAAACTTGCCTATTTATTTTGTTTCCGCTATAAGGCGCGGTGCATTACAGCTCGTCGTCGCTAACGAAGGGGAACGTTGATGACCCGCGACTTGTTGAACACCTGCCTTATCGGCATAAGCAGACAACCTCACCATTCAACTCATTCACCTCGTTACGTCCACGACATCGCTTGCCAACCAATTCTACGTCGATAAAAAATTGACCGGGGGAAAGGAGGAAGGCCGTAATCAACGGGAGCACGCGCAACACTATCCCATTCGAAAGAGACGAAATCGCAACAAAGGGCAACTTGCAGGACGGACGTACCTGCAAAACGACGATAGGGAGGGAATATGCGATCAATAACAATCCCAAGCTGGAAACAATCACTCTTCAGCATAAGCGTGGGGATACTCTGTCTATTGACATTGAGCACAAACACATGGGCGTCAACCCGCATCGGTGATATGGAATTGCAAATGTGGTATCGCATGCGGAATACCTTTCACACCAACGGCGGAGACAATTTCAACTGGGTGCAGTGGCGAAACGAGGTCTTCTTCTGGCTCACCTACGAAAAGATAGTAAATAACGGCAAAGTCTTCGGGCAGTATGACATCCCGCTCATAGAAAACGCCACACTCAACGCCCGCTATCGCTTCCGAGCCGACCCAGTATGGACATTGCGTGATAGCTACAAAAAAAGATACGACGGCCATGAACGCAATAGTTATCTCTTTCCGGAGAATGGTTTTCGTGACAT
>JBFWZL010000221.1:0-9878 GCA_050185455.1 Binatia bacterium
CGTGAGGCCAATAATCGTCCTCCAAATAGATGACTTTACCCAGAGTCCCTTTCTTTCCAATGACGACACCTGGCGCTTTCACCATTGCTTTGTTGTGGAAACTCTTGATACCCCCGCTTGATACTACTGGGACTTTCCCCGGATGCTGCTGATCCTTCGTGATGTCAAAGCCTCGTTGGAGCGTCACCTGGTCACCGATTGTAGAATGCACCCACCCCTCACCGCGCTGGGTGAAGACGGATTGGAGGTGGCTTTCAAACAGCGCACGGGCGTTTTGCAGGTTCTTTTCGGCGTTGGCTTTGGCGGTGGCGATGCCGTCAAACGCTTCGTCGAGGATGGCGACGATCCGCTGCTGTTCGGGGAACGCAGTCGGATATCGCACCGTGAACTTCTCGGCTAAGACAGACCGTGCCAATTCTGTTTGGCCTCCGCATCCCTCGCCACTCTCCTTCAGCTCTTCTTCGATGTCTCTAAGCATGTATCCAAAGAACTCGCGAAAGAAAAAGCCAGGGGCAGGGCGTACAATCGTGACGTGGGAATCGACTGTCGTAGGCTCTGGCGGATCGTCTCGAACCTGCGCGACGCGACCAAGTGTTCCTGTCCCGGTGGAGTTCACCAGCACGTCACCTGCTTGAACTAGTCTCTCGTCGCCGACTTTCTTCGCCTTCACGTCATGGCGTCTTGCGAGGTCGTAGCTCACACGATGCTCGCGAATGCACCGCTGATTCAGCACGAAGATGCCGCCAGATTCCAAATACTTCGGAGAGATGCCCCGATTCAAAAACGAACAGACCTCTCCCAGCTTTTTGGTCTGCCACCCCTTCTTCATAACAGCGCCCGTTGTTCAATTGAAAATGGTCGGAGGGGAGTCATTATCATTTGTCCATTATCCATTGCCAATTATCCTTACTGATCGAAAGAAGCACCTCCGCGCTTGGCGGCAGGTTGGGACGAATGGTCAGGATGGGAGTTATGGGTTGCTGTTCTTGGCTGACTCATGGCTGGCTTCCGGGTTTTCTAGGCGGCGGTTTCTGCCCGTCCTGAAGTTGATTTGACTGATTGAGCTTGTTGCGATACTGCAAGCGGGCGCGAGTCATGCGCTCGCGCAGGCCACCCTCTTTCACAAAGTCTTGCTCTAGCCGGCGCAGTTGCTGGTCAATCAGGTAATTGGTCTGGTGGATGAGGCAAATCGCGATGTTGGCGATCACTTCGGGCGGGCGGCTTTCCACGAATGCGCGGTAGTCTTCGTAGGTCTGCGGCGTCTTGCGTCCCAGCTTGCGGACGTATTGCGCTTCTTTGGAATCCTTGTCCCAAATTTTCAGGTCACGGGCACGGAGGTAGTCTTTGTAGTCATCCAGCAATTCTTCGAGGCTGGCGCGGGCGACGTTGGTGAGCTTGATCTCGGTTTCCTTGGAGGTGAGCGCGGCCTTGCTACCTTCCAGGATGTTCTTTTTTCCGGAGCGGGCAGACTGGATCATCTGGTCCACAGTGCGGTCGCCCTTGGAGAGGAACTTGTGGGCGAAGCGGAAGGTGAGGTCGTAGATCACCTCAGCTTTTTGGAAGGAGAGGAGTTCGGCGTAGTTGCCGTGTGGGGGGAGGAAGTTTTCTTTACTCATAGGTCTTATGGGTCACATGAGTCTCAGAGGACTTATTTCAGCAGTCCTCTAATGTTTCTTAGCACCTCCGCGCTCTCCGCATCCAGCGCGGCAATTTCGTCCATGATGTCCTGCGGGCTGCGGTGCGCGATTTCCTCACTGCCGTTCGGGTTCTTTACGGAGAGATCGAAGGTCGCCAGGTCAATGGTCTTGGCGTCCACGCTCCAGCTCTTGGGCGAGTCGGCGAAAGTCTTTTGCAGCTGCACAAACTCAGCCAGGTCAGCGTCGTTGAGCGGGTTGGTCTTGCCGAGGCTGCGGCCAGGGACGAGCTGGTAGAACCAGACTTTGCGCGTCGGCGCGCCTTTCTCGAAGAAGAGCACCACGGTCTTCACGCCCGCGCCCTGGAACGTGCCGCCAGGGCAGTCGAGCACAGTGTGGAGGTTGCAGGATTCCAGCAGCAGCTTGCGCAGGCTCACGGAGGCGTTGTCGGTGTTAGAGAGGAAGGTGTTCTTGATGACGATGCCGCCACGCCCGCCAGCCTTGAGCATCCTGATGAAGTGCTGGAGGAAGAGGAAGGCGGTCTCGCCAGTGCGGATCGGGAAGTTTTGCTGCACTTCCTTGCGTTCCTTGCCGCCAAAGGGCGGATTGGCCAGCACCACGTCGTAGCGGTCTTTGTCCTGAATGTCGGCGAGGTTTTCGGTGAGTGTGTTGGTGTGGATAATGTTCGGCGCTTCGATGCCGTGCAGGATCATGTTCATGATCGCGATGACGTAGGCAAGCGACTTCTTTTCCTTGCCGTAGAAGGTGCGCTCCTGAAGGATGCGGTCCTGTGCGGTGGTGCGCTCGGGATTGGTCTTCTTCAAGTAATCGAACGACTCGCACAGGAAGCCCGCCGAGCCGACCGCGCCATCGTAGATGCGCTCGCCGATCTTGGGCTGCACGACCTGCACGATGGCGCGGATGAGCGGGCGCGGGGTGTAATACTCGCCGCCGTTACGCCCGGCGTTGCCCATGTTCCTGATCTTGGCTTCGTACAGATGCGACAGCTCGTGCTTCTCGGTCTGCGAACGAAAGCGTAGTTCGTCAATGTGGTCGATGATTTCGCGTAGGTTGTAGCCGCTGGAGATTTTGTTTTTGATCTCACCGAAGATTTCGCCAATCTTATACTCGATGGTATTTGGTCCGCTGGCCTTCAACTTGAAGCCGTGCAGATAGGGAAAGAGCTTCTGATTGACGAAGTCGCGCAGGTCATCGCCAGTCTGCGCCTTATTGTGGTCGACCTTTCCGTCTTTGCCTTTCGGTGCGGCCCATGTATCCCAGCGATACGACTCGTCGAGAATGAAGGTGTATGTTTTTCCCTCCAACTCGGCTTCCATCGCCTTGTCCTGTTCCAATCCGTCGAGATATTTTAGAAAGAGGAGC
Source organism: Binatia bacterium (assembly GCA_050185455.1). Taxonomy (GTDB): domain Bacteria; phylum Desulfobacterota; class Binatia; order Bin18; family Bin18; genus SYOC01. The sequence goes on from JBFWZL010000221.1 coordinate 3,018, forward strand.
CAGGAGGTTTGCTCGGTGTAATCGAGTTCAGTGGTGCAACCGGCCTCTTTCCAAAGCACGTCATCGATGTTTTTGAACGCTTGCTCGAACATCTGTCCTTATCTTCTATGAATTGCGGTATTGGTCTGAACGGTAAGGGTCTTTGTTCCGGTTGAAGCAATCAAACAGTTCGAGCAGCCCTTACAGAACAGCCACGGTCTTCCCCGCCCTCGCGCTATCTCTACAATTCCCATGCTGGTCCGTCAAATTGCTGTTCTTTCTGTTCTTGCGCAGCTCTGTCAATTGCTCACCCTTTGACACAAAAAAGCCAGAAACCCTACATACAGCAGTAATTTCCGGCTTTCCTTAGACTAACGTGGATTATAAGAGAGTGGAGGCGGCGGGAATTGAACCCGCGTCCGAGAGTGGTCTACCAAAAGCTTCTACAATGCGTAGCTCACGTTTTGATCTTGCCTCGTCGCCTCCCGTGAGCAGGATGCTTCGAGACCAGCCAAAGTAAAGTTTCGGACCCGCGCCCCTCGGCGCAACACAGGTCCTATCCCGATTTTATGACATCTTAGCCGGCCCTACGGGCGCGAACCGGTAAGACGCTAGCCGCGCTTAAGCAGCCAGAGCGTATTCAGCGTTGTCTGCAGCTAAATATGCAGTCTGTCAGTTTTACGGGTGATGACAGAACCCCGGCATCGCCACTTTGGCTTTCCAGCCCCCGTCGAACCCAGATCGCCCCCATAATGAGGAACGTGCTGCATGAAACAAGGCTCTCGTCCATGTTTTACTACTATCTGAGATTTCTCGACATGGCGCGAGCAATGTCGCGCTGCACTTCACGTTCGCGGGTGGTTTCGCGTTTGTCGTAGAGTTTCTTGCCTTTGGCTAAGGCGAGTTCTACTTTTGCGCGACCATCCTTAAAATATAAGCGCAATGGAATAAGGGTCAACCCCTGTTCCTGTACTTTGCCCATCAAACGCATGATTTCTTTTTTATGCATCAATAGTTTGCGCGTGCGAGTCGGCTCGGTATTGAAGTAATGCGCGGGTTCGTAGCTGTTGATATGTGCGTTGATCAGTACCGCTTCGCCCTTATCGATCCGGCCGTAGCTGTCTTTGAGATTGGCCCGACCTTCGCGCAGCGATTTAACTTCTCCACCGGTCAGCACAATGCCGGCTTCGTGCGTCTCTTCGATATGATAATCGAAGCGCGCACGGCGATTGAGGCAGATAATCTTTTCGCCTGATTGTTGCTGTTTGGCCATAAGAAAGCCTTTAGCTGATGGCTCGCTCGCGTTGCTCGCCCTATGATATGGCAGTTTTTATTTTAAGCCATAAAGCGAGTGCAACGAGCGGGCTATAGAGCGAACGCAGTGAGTGGGCCATATGCCATAAGCTGTTGCCTATCCTATCACACTATTATCAATGAGCCGCACCTCCCCCACCCAAGCGGCGATCGCTAGCAGAGTCGGCCCAGAAACTTCTTGTACTTCCTCTAACGATTCTGGATGACAGAGCGCAATGTATTCGATACGCACCCCCCCCTGACGCTCAAGCAGCTCTCGTACGGTTTGTAGAATCGCGTTCGCCTGTCGTTCACCACGAGACACCATGTCCGCCGCCGCACGCAAAGCGTGGGAGATGCAAAGGCCTTTTTGCCACTCCGCGGGACTTAGCCGCGCATTGCGAGAACTCATGGCAAAACCGTCAGTTTCCCGTACGGTCGGCATCGGAATGATGTCGAGATCAAAACTCAGATCTTTCACCATACGCTGAATCACGACGCATTGCTGAAAATCCTTCTCTCCGAATAAGGCGCAGTGTGGCTTCACGATGTTAAAGAGCTTGGCTACGACCGTCGCTACCCCACGGAAGTGTCCGGGTCGGAACGCGCCACATAAAGGCTGGCTCACTTTTTCCACTTCCACGGAAGTCTGAAAACCCTCCGGGTACATCTCAGCAGCTTCAGGGCAAAACAGCGCGTCTACGCCAACTTCTTCAAGCATCTGCCGATCCTGCTCGAAACTCTTCGGATATTTGGCAAAATCAGCTTGCTGGTTGAACTGCATCGGGTTCACAAAAATCGACACCACCACCACATCGCCGCGTTTCTTGCCTTCACGGACAAGGCTGAGATGTCCCTCATGTAAGAAACCCATGGTGGGGACAAAGGCGATTTTCTTCCCTTCCAGGCGCCGCGCTTCCGACCAGCGTTGCATGTCACGAATGTGGGGAATGAGCTCCATAACGAACCCCTAATAACTGCCGCTCAACGTCTACCGCTAATGAAACGAATGCTCGTCCAAAGGAAAAGCGCCAGAGTGCACGTCGCTGATATATGAATTGACCGCCTGGGAAATCACGTCACGTAGATCAGCGTACCGTTTCACAAACTTGGGGGAAAAACGCTCGGTCAACCCCAGGATGTCGTGGATGACTAAAATCTGCCCATCGCAGCATGGACCGGCGCCAATACCAATGGTCGGGATCGGCAATTTTTCAGAGATTTCTCGGGCAAGATCCATCGGAACCCCTTCCAACACCACGGCAAAGGCGCCAGCATCGGCCACTGCACAGGCATCCTCAATCAAGCGTTCTCGCGCCCCCGGTTGACGGCCGGATTTCTTCCCTTGCACTTTAAAGCCACCCATTCGATGCACGGATTGTGGGGTGAGCCCGATGTGCGCCATGACCGGAATATCCATGTTCACGATCGCTCTCATGACACGGGCAATATTCACACCGCCTTCGAGTTTCACCGCTTCGGCGTTCCCCTCTTTGAGTAGCCGACCCGCATTTGCGATCGCCTCACAAATACCGGCTTGATACGACAAAAATGGCATATCGCCAACCACGAGCGAGCGTGGGCGCGCTCTCGTCACCAGCTTGAGATGATACACCATCTCATCCATCGTCACCGGTAAAGTCGTTTCAACGCCTTGAACGACCGTTCCCAGCGAATCGCCAACGAGCAAAACATCAATGCCGCACGAATCCAGGATACGCGCAAATGGGTAATCGTAAGCGGTCAGCGCGGTAATTTTTTGCCCTACGGCTTTCATGCGTTGGATTTCAGGGACGGTAACTTTCGGGGGGGTGGCTTGCATAGGGGGCCCTCCTTTGCGCACCAAGCCGGAGGGCGGAACAGAGACAAAGCAGGTAAAGAGGAGCGCTACCGGGTCTCCGGTCGATAAGCATCATTGCTTCGCTTTTTCGCCGCTTCCCGTGTTGCTGAGATTCGTCTTTGCTCTGCATGACCATCCGTCCTGGTCCAAGTATTGTGGATCCAAGCGGTCTTCCCAACGGCGCCTGACTTGCTGTTCTCACCGGTAGGGTCGACGGTTTCGTCGCCCGGCAAACTTCGGCTTCCCTCGGGCCGTTTCCCGTATGGCGGCGCAACAAGTAGTCACCGGGCGAGCAAATACCACACTTCTCTTTCCCTTGTCCAGTAGGTTTCACTCCCCTCCCCGTCATTTTTCTTTCCTGACGAATCCCTGCTACCATACCGCCCATGCACGACGACGCGAACACTCTTGGTCAACTGTTCATGGTCGGGATTCCTGACCCTATGATAGACTCCACCACGCGCGCCCAGTTACTCGACCTCAGACCAGGGGGCGTCATCTTGTTTCGCAGAAACTATACGGACCTCAAACAGCTGGCGGCGCTCTGCGAAGAGCTGCATGCGCTGCTCCCGCATCAGCCTCCTCTCATCGCCTTGGATCACGAAGGAGGTCGCGTTCATAGACTGACTGCTCCGTTCACACACTTCCCAGCGGCAACTGTCGTAGGCCGAACTCAGTCCGTAGAACTTGCTCAGCGAGTTGGGAAAGCAATGGGCGAAGAACTGAGCAGTATAGGTGTGGATATCGATTTCGCACCGGTTTTGGACGTGCTGACCAATACCGCAAACACCGTCATTGGTGCTCGTGCGTTCGCGGCTGATCCGCAAACAGTCGGACTCTTTGGCTGTGCGCAAGCACGCGGGCTACGCGCAGGAGGGGTTATTCCCTGCGGTAAACATTTTCCCGGTCATGGAGCAACCCAAGTTGACTCCCACGAGGATTTGCCCCGTGACGAACGTTCGCTCGACGCATTAAAGCAGACAGATTGCCAACCGTTCCGTATGGCAATTGCCGAAGGAATCGAGATGCTCATGACCGCCCATATTTTGTACCCGGCTCTCGATGCCGAGTATCCAGCCACGCTCTCCCAAAAGACCATTGAAGGTCTATTACGTCAACAGCTGGGTTACCAAGGCGTGGTGGTGACGGACGATCTCGAAATGGGAGCAATCGTTCGGCGCGGCGCCGTTGAGCAAGCAGCGGTTCAGGCGCTGTGCGCTGGGGCGGATCTATTGCTTATTTGTCATAAGATAGACTTCGCTCTCGCAGCGCGGGAAGCGTGCCTACAGGCGCTCGCAGAGGGAATTCTGTCTAGTCAGCGGCTTGAAGAAGCGAGAAGACGACTAGCTTTCCTTAGACGACAACATGCCCAACACCGTCGCGCCAGCAGAGTGGTGATTGGCTCACCTGAACATCAACAGCTTGTAGAAATAATCATGCAACGGGCGTCTGAGAAGGTCTAGCGCTGCCAATTTAGTCCCGGGCTGGAGTAAGGTTCCCCGGAAAAAAACGGCGAGAACAGAAAAGACTGGATGGCTCACTTACGACAGCCTTGTCGGCAGCGCCGTGGCCTTTTGCCGGTCTTTAGAGTCAAACATATCAACATGAGAGAAACATCGGAGAAATCTGCCGGCGCGACGTCTTGGCTTTCAGCTTGTGGGGTACACACGCCACTAACCGTACGGTACAGTAGCGTAAAATCTGCTCCAGACAGGAAGGAGGGCGATATGAACCGCACGAGACACTATTTCTTTTGGATGGGATTCCTATTTTTCCTGTCTTTGGTCGTTGTAGATTCTGTCATAGCGAAGGATCAAAACGGGTCTAAAACGACACAACCTGTGGCGCCGCTCTTCGACGATCTCGGGACTTATCATCACCCTATCACGACAACCTCTGAACTGGCGCAACGCTATTTCAACCAAGGCATGCGTTTGGTGTACGGTTTCAATCACAACGAAGCGATCCGGTCTTTTCAGGAAGTGCTGCGGCTCGACCCGAACTGTACGATGGCGTACTGGGGGATTGCTCTCGCACTCGGGCCGAACCTGAATGATAGGATGGACAATGCGCGTGGCAAGGAGGCCTACCAAGCAATTCAGCAAGCTATCACTTTAGCCCGCCACGTAGGTGAACACGAGCGCGCCTATATTGAGGCGCTGGCGGCGCGCTACGCGGCTGATCCGGAAAAAGCAGACCGGAAAACGCTTGATCATGCGTATGCCGACGCTATGCGCAATCTGTCGCAACGTTATCCTTACGATCTAGACGCCACCACTCTTTTCGCTGCTGCACTTATGAACACTAGGCCATGGGACTATTGGACAGCGGACAATCAGCCCAAAGAGGGCGCCTTGGAGCTTGTGGCCGCTCTCGAGAGTGTTTTGGAGCGCAACCCTGATCATATTGGGGCTATTCATTATTACATCCATGCGGTTGAGGCCTCAGCTCAGCCGGAGCGCGCCCTTCCCTACGCCCGCCGACTCGCCGCTCAGATCCCTGGCGCCGGACATCTCGTGCATATGCCGTCTCACATTTACCTCCGAGTTGGGCTCTACGAGGATGCGGGAGAAAGCAACGCGCGGGCAGTTGAGGTCGATGAAGCATACATCGAAAAGGAACAGCCCAAGGGGCTCTATCCCATGATGTATTACCCTCACAATATTGACTTCCTCTGGGCCGCCCGACACATGGAAGGTCGCAGTACAGAGGCCATAGCCGCAGCCCGTCGGCTCGCGGCGCGAACAACACCAGAAGTTGCCCGCCAAGTCCCCCCTTTGGAAGCCTGGACTGCTATGCCGTTATGTGCGCTCGTGCGCTTTGGAAAATGGGACGAGATTCTTGCCGAACCTTCCCCCCCCAAAGATCTCGTTTACATGACAGCAATCTGGCGCTATGCGCGCGCCCTCGCGTTTGTTGGACAAGAGAAATTAGAGGACGCCAAGAAAGAGTACGCACAACTTGAGACGATTGCGAACGAGATGGATGACGAACGGATGATTATGGGACGCAATACCGCCAAAAATCTCCTCGCCATAGCTTCGCATGTCGTCGCTGGAGAGATCGCGACAAAAGAAGGGCAAATGGATACGGCCATTGAGCATCTTGAACAGGCCGTGCAGGTTCAGGACGGTCTGACGTATACGGAACCCCCACCGTGGTATTATCCAGTGCGACAGTCATTGGGAGCAGTATTACTCTTAGCAGGAAAAAACGCCGCCGCAGAACAGGTCTACCGCAAAGATCTGGAAAAAAATCCTGACAATGGCTGGTCGCTATACGGACTAGCACAAAGCCTTCGCGCCCAAGGCAAAGAGAAAGACGCGATAGTCGTTGAAGAAGATTTCAAAAAAGCCTGGGCTAAGGCAGACGTCGAACTCATCGCATCGCGGTTTTAAATATCAACAAAAACGTCTCTTGCAATCCAAAAGCTGGAATGGGGAAGGACTCCAGTTATGGACTCGTGCGTAGAGACCGGGGTCGAAATAATCACCAGAAGATAGTCCATCGTTCGAGCAACTACACAGGCAAGCGCGATACCAACATATGGCCGCGACGCGAGACGCGCCGCACAAGTTAGACAACGATCGCGATGTTGAGAAATAACAGGCTCCATTTCGTGTGACTCGCTTTTTTGACCAGTTCGTAGACTTCGATAGGAAGTAAACCGGCAGTCGTTATACTGGTAAGATATTCCGCCCAGGTGCACGCAAGCCAGAGTCCGATGCCTTCCACGGCAAACATCACAG
>JBFWZL010000222.1:0-9873 GCA_050185455.1 Binatia bacterium
TGGACACGTAAGCGGAACTACTCCACTCCCACCGCACTTGCCCCGCTCGGACAGAGATCGACGGCGTCTTCAGCGGCGGCCCGCAAGTCCTCACCAATTTTTTCGACGATCACCTGTGGCGTTCCGTCGGGATCTGCTTTGATCAGCTCCGCGTGCAAATATGAGCATTGACCGGACTTGAGACATTTCTGGTGGTCAATGACCAGGCGCATGTTAGCGTCCTCCAGTGTTCAGCATGAGCGGCAAGCGTTCGAAGCCGAACACGATAGGACTTTGTGACTGGCGAATGGCGGGCGCTTGTCCGTGCTCGAGGGTTGGGAAGCGATCAAGAAACGCATTCAAGGAAATTCTGGCTTCAGCCCGAGCGAGCGGCGCGCCGAGACAGTAATGAATGCCCACCCCGAAGGAAACGTGATTGCGCAGATCACGATCAAGGCGAAACTCTTCCGGGTTGGGAAACTCTTTCGGGTCACGGTTGGCGGCGCCAAAGAACACTGCTACCAAGTCGTTCGCGGGAATGGTAACGTCTGAAACGGTGACCTCTTTGGTTGTGGTGCGCAACAGCTGCTGGACAGGGCTCTCGTACCGTAGTGTTTCTTCAATGACTGGCTCAACGAGACTGCGGTCTTCTCGCAAGCGTTGCCACAACTCGGGCCGATCGGTCAGGAGATTGAGCATGTTGCTCATTAAGTTCGTGGTGGTTTCGTTACCGGCGATCAGCAGAAGAATGCAAAAGCCGAGGATCTCCCAGTCTTGCAACGATTCCCCATCGATCTCCGCTTCAACGAGAGCGGTAATGAGATCTTCCGCGCCGTGCGTGCGCCGCGCGGCTGCGATCTTGCCGAAATATTCCGCCATCTCCATGGTGTTCCGCATGCGTTCTTCCAAGGAGATAGAAATAAGAGACGAGATGAAGGTATCCGACCAACGTTTGAAGGTTGTGTAGTCTTCTCCAGGAATGCCCATGAGGCGCGCAATAACCTTCACCGGCAGTGGAATTGTGTAAGACTGCACGATGTCGGTTTCACCGGAGCCGATCTCATTCAGCAATTCATGGGCGACACTGGTGATCCACGGTTCCAATGTTTCGACTCGTTTCAAAGTGAACGCTTTATTCACCAAACGACGGAAGCGCGTATGCCGAGGGGGATCGTCCATGATGAGCACCAGCTGTGGAAAGAATCCTTTTTCCACGAAAGGATTGCGCGCGGAAGAAAACGTGTCGTGATCACGTAAAGCGCTATAGACGTCATCATGCTTCATCAACGCCCAGGCTTTGATGGGTTCGTCGAGCCCAGGGACGATGCCGCCGGGGACGAACTCCATCTGGGTGGGAGATTGGTCGCGCATCTCACGGTACGTAGGATACGGGTCCGCCAAGAATGTGGCGAGGCCGCTTTGCAACTCTGCTAACGATAGTGGAGCCGGTGTGTCCATTACATTTTCCTTTCCGCCTCTACCTATGCCCTTTGTCCGGAGAGAGCAAGGTGAGAGAGAAAACAGAAGACGTAAGGCGGGAGACGTGAGACGAGAGGCGCAAAACGTGATACGGAGAACGTAGTGCGCGTTGCGTATTACGTGAAAAAGATGTGATGTTTGGTGCGCGGCAGGCCACGCATCACAAACACGCGATGCGAATACGGTTTCAACTATGTCTATCCAAATCCTTTCCCCTCAACTCCAACAGCGCATTGCCGCTGGCGAAGTGATCGAACGCCCGGCCAGTGTCGCGAAGGAACTGATCGAGAACGCGTTGGATGCGGCGGCGAATACGATTCGTGTCGAAGTCCAAGAGGGTGGACGTCGCCTCATTCGTGTAACGGACGACGGAGTAGGGCTGATCGCCGCCGATGCGCCTCTTGCCTTCGAGCGTTTCGCTACCAGTAAGATTGCGACGGAGTCCGATCTGACTGCAGTGCGGACGTTTGGTTTTCGTGGAGAGGCGCTGCCGAGCATCGCTTCCGTGGCGCGCGTGCGACTCCTCACGCGTCGGCGAGATGATCCTTTGGGGACCGAAGTGCATCTGGAAGGAGGTAAACTCGTTGCTGTTCAGGAGGCCGGCGCGCCCGTGGGATCGATGATTGAGGTGTGGGATCTCTTCTTCAATACTCCTGCTCGTCGCCAGTTTCTCCGTAGCCTGCGGACGGAGTACGGCCATATTCTCGGGACGTTCACCCGTTTTGCCCTTGCTTTTCCCGAGAAACATTTCTCGCTGACCTTCGATGGGCGCGAGATGTACACCTTTCCCGTGACATCTCTTTCGGAGCGCATAGCCGCTTGTTTTGGGCGAGAAGCGTCGTTCGGCCTAGAAGAGTTCGAGGATAATGGGACCGTTGGTCACGTGAAAGGGTTTGCTCTTGCAACTGAGGAAGTGTGGCGCAGGCGCTATTATTTCTTTGTCAACCGACGCCCGGTGCGTAATCGTATCCTCTATCGTGCTGTACGGGAAACACTGCAAGGCGAGGGGGGCATGGTTTTTCTTTTTTTGGAGCTGCCGCCATCTCAGGTTGATGTCAACATGCACCCGGCGAAGACCGAGGTCCGTTTTCGCAATGATCTTACCGTGTATGATCTCGTGCGTGGAGCCTTGTTGCGTCGTTCTCGTCCGGCCTGGTTACAAACGGACAGAATCGCGGAACCGGAGACCGCTTATAATGCCGCTTCTGGCGGCGGCTTTTCTTTACTTGGGCAGGTTGAGAATACGTTTGTATTAACCTTCGCCGAAGGGCATTTGTATCTTTTGGATCAACATGCGGCTGAGGAGCGGGTCCTGTATGAACGATTGCAACAACGACGAGTAGCGAGTCGCCAGTTAATCGCGCCTCAGGTGGTGACGCTCTCAGCCGGAGAACGCGCCCTTGTGGACGCGCATGGGGAAGAGCTGGCGGCCTGTGGCTTTGCCGTTGACCCTTTCGGTCCCCAGGTTGTTGCGATGCGCGCCATTCCGGATTTTCTTGAACCGCGAGCTACAAGTTTGATCTTTGCTCGTTTGCTGTTGCGCGTACGGGAGGGGAAAGAAGATCTGTATCAAGCGCTCGCGTGTTTGGGTGCGATCAAGGCAGGACAGGCGTTGCCCAAAGAAATGCAGGAGCGTCTCTTAGCTGCCTGGGCGCAGTCAACAAATCCGCATGCCTGTGCGCATAATCGACCGGTCTACTTTCGCTTATCGCTTGACGAGGTGAAACGGAAAATTGGGCGCACTGGACTGAGCGTCGAATTCGATCAGTATGCCGGCTGTGGTCATTCTCTGTAGGGAACGAATGTCCTGCCTATACAGCTAATGTGTCTTGGAAAAAGAAGTTGGAGCAAACATGATGGAATACACAGGCGCTGACGCAACTTTTTACGACTATTGTTTCACCGGCCTCGAAGGCGACGTGCAATTCTATGTCGAAGAGGCGCGACAATCCGGCTCCCCGGTATTAGAAATTGGTTGTGGCACGGGTCGTATTTTGTTGCCCATTGCGCAAGCTGGTATGTCAATTGTTGGACTAGACCGTTCTTCGACGATGCTAGGGATTTTACGGCGGAAGCTTGCCAAGCTCGAACCGGAGACACAACGGCGCGTCGAGCTTATCGAGGAAGACATGCGCGCTTTTTCTCTGGGGAGACAGTTTGACTTGATCACCATCCCGTATCGTGCATTTCTTCATCTGCTTACTTCCAAAGCTCAGCGTCAGGCGCTCTCTTGTATCCGTGAACATCTCACCGACAACGGACGTCTCATTTTCAATATCTTCGACCCTAGTCAGGAGTTGATCGCTGCTCGCCTTAGTCCTCTTGGCTCCGCGCTGCAGAAGGACTCCGAGTTTATTCATCCCGATACCGGTCGACGCGTCATTGTGTGGTTCTCTGGCCAATATGATCCTGAGCTCCAGTTACTCGACGCCTCTTTCATTTTTGAAGAACTGGACGTCGAGGGAAGGGTGCTCAGTAAAGCCTATAGTCCGTTAACCCTTCGTTATGTGTATCGCTACGAGATGCGTTATTTGTTGGAATTGTGTGGGTACAAGGTGGAGGCGTTGTATGGTGATTTTCAGCGAGGTTCTTTTCGTTACGGCGGCGAGCAAATTTGGGTGGCGCGAAAAGCTTAAGAGAATGGCGACAAACTCAGGATACTGATCTGTTGTTCTTTTCTTTTGACAACGATTTTATAGAATGCTACCGTAACTCGCGATAGTAGGAAGCTTGTGGTAAGGGAGGGGTGGTGATGAGGACGGATTGCTCCTACCAATGCAACGATTGCGGCGAACTGCTTACCCGTGTCATTCAGGGCGCCTGCCCGACCTGCGGTTCACACGCCGTACTGCCGCTCGGGTGGTTCCAAATCTCGATTCGTGAACGAAAAGACTGGCTGCAACGAATTCGCGGGCTGAGAAGGAAATCTCAGGCGGCGGAAGACCCCGTGCGTCAAGACGACGAACAGGGAACAATATCAAAATAAGACTCATGTGTTGTTAAAATATCCGCTTCTCAAGGATGTCATTCTGAGCCGAAGGCGAAGAGTCTCACAGAAAACGAGACCCTTCGTTGCGCTTAGGGTGACAAGTTTATTTCCGCCGTGATGTAGTCGAGAAGGTAAATTGGTAGAAGGGCGCACGGGTGTACGCCCTTCTTAAAGACAGGTGAAGGTTCTTTAGGCCGCGAGGCGGCGGCTACCCTGGACTGCAGGAACGGAAGGATCCATGCCGAAGCGGATTTTTGGTAAGTCCGTGTCGCAACGGCAAAACGTCGCGTGCATGGGCGTTGTGCAACGGAGCCGGTTGTCCGCGCCCCACGCATCTGCTTGCAAGGCAAGCAGATGCGCCTTCCCGCGTTGCGCGCTTTGAAAGACATATTCCGGATCAATTTGCACGATCAGAGGCGTCTCTTTGTTGTTTTCAACCACGCGAGCCAAATGCAGACTGTCAAGATAAGTGACATCCGCGCCGGAGATCTGCTCCGGGTTTTCTAGCGCCATGTCAAGAATTGTCTGTCCATCACGCACTACCTGCCCAATGACGCGATCGTGACGCGACTGCAGCACGATGGTGGCGCGACCGAGCGAGAACCCCCAACGTCGCGGCAGTTCCGCCAGGGCTTTGTCTGAATCGGTATATGCTCCCAACAACAGGCCGCGTGGACGAATGCCCGCCCGCACAATGAGACGCACTTGGGCAAGCATGAACGTCCCAACCGGGCTGTTCGGGAAGCGGGCAATGGTGAGCGTCGTGTAGGGCGGAATGCTAGGGTGCAGTGCGGGAGGAACAAGATATTCCGCCGGCCCTTCCATTACCTCGAAGGCGAGATTCAAAATTTCCGCGCCTTTCAACTCCCATGGCTCGGTATCGAACCCCGTCATTTGCGGCGCGCGCGCGAGGGCTGCCTGAACGTCTTGTTTGCCAAAGAGCGGCATTAGCTACCTCCTCCCGCCGCGGCTTGCGGACGCGAGTCGGCGAACGCGGGCATGACTTCTTTGGCGAAGAGCCGCAAGCTGTTGAGCAATTGTTCTTGCGGAATGATCTCGGCGGCGTTCAACATAAAGCTGACGCGATCCACGCCGCAGGCTTCCCACTTCTTCAATTCTTGAATGAGACGCGCGGGGTTCCCGACGGCAATTCCCTCCGGGGCTTTGCCGACTTCGCCGGGATTCGAGGCTTGACGACGCAAGGAGGGAAGTAATCCAGCCGAAGGGTACGACTTGGTGGGGAACGCTTCCTTGGCCATGTCAAGCTGGGCCGCCAGATAGTTGAAATGTTGAATCATGCGCATGCCGGTCTTCGTGGCAGTTTCTTGATCGTCATGACAGAAGAGGAAGTTCACGGTATTGACTTGGTTGTTGACGAAGCCGCCGACTGGATTGCAGTTCTGAATACGGCGGCGATATTCCTTTACTTTGGCTTCCTGTTCGGCGAACGTGGTGAACGTCACGCCCAGGCTGCCGATGCCGCGATCCGCCGCATCGAGTTCGGTGCCAGGGCTGGTGACCGCCACCCACATCGGCGGGTGCGGCTTCTGGTAGGGCTTGGGCAACACGGCGCGCGACGGCATGGAGAAATAGCGTCCCTCGTAACTAAAACGTTCTTGCATCCACATTTTGGGGATGCAGTGCACGAACTCGTCCCAGCTCTTCTTGGTCTCGTCAGGGTTCGCCTGAAAGCCGCCCAGTTCCGTCCAGGTGGCGGAGCGGCCGGTGCCGAATTGCAGTCTGCCGCCGGAGAGAATGTCGAGCACGGCGGCGCGCTCGGCGATGCGAATGGGATGATTAAACTCCGGCACGCAAATGACAATGCCGTGGCCGACATTGATGTTCTTCGTCTGCATGGCGCAGGCGGTCAAGAACAATTCAGGAGCGGAGCAATGCGAGTATTCTTCGAGGAAGTGATGCTCGACCGCCCACACTTGGTCAAAGCCAAGTTCGTCGGCCAGGCGCACTTGTTCAAGCGCGTTCATGTAGACTTTGCGTTCAGCTTCCGGATCCCACGGGCGCGGGACGGACAGTTCGTAAAAAATGCCAAACTTCATAACGCCCTCCCTTTGCGAAATTAGTTAATTATCAGCTATCAGCTTTCAGCTAAAAGAGGAAGAGAAGCTACAGGGAAGCGGAGAATCCGGAGATCAGTGCAGCGAGAAGCCAAAATCGAGAAACGCACAGTTCCTCAATCAGGTCGCATAATCTCCGTATACTTCGTCATTTATGAAAAGAAATCCTCTCTATCCCTCCATAAAGGGGGCCGCACGTCGCGCGGGAGGATTTTTGTCAGGAACTGGGCTGATCTCGTTTGGTTCGGTCTAGGTATTCTCTAAGGGCGAGAGGAATTTTTTCCAGGAACGAGGCGGAACCTTATTGCTCCGCCTTCGTAGGAGAGGGGGTTATCCGCAAATTAGATGAGCGGTCACGATCAGGAAGGTTTAGTGTTTAACAGGCATCTGCACGATAGGGGCGTGGGGATTTCGCTCCGCGTAATCTTGCAGTTGCTCCTGGAGTTCGGCGACCCAACGTTGGGCTTTCTCTTCGTCAATTTCTCCAGCGTCGAGTTTTCGGGATATTTCGTCAAGAAATCGCTCAAAGAAAGTTTTCATCCGTTCCCTCCTTCCTACGACAAAATGCCGGGAAAACGAAGGAGAGTCTAGGCAGCCTGTCTCACTGCAGCCGCAACACGTCCAGTACGCTTGACGGCAAGCTGTTCTCGCAAGCCACGGCGGAGATAGCCCGGATCAATCTGAAAATGGCGGCAAATACTGTTGAAGCTGCACAGCCATTCTTCCTCTTTTGATTCGATCCACTCTTCCGCTTCACGGAATTGCTCTTGTGCGGTCGCGGTCAGCATATCGGCATAACGGAAATAGCAATCGATGGCGTCTTCAAGAATCGCCCACAGCAAACGGTATTCCCCGCTCGACTGGATACGTACGGCCACTGGGTCACTGTTCTGTACGGGAATAATTTCTGCCAGTGATATAGTCTCTTGGGTTTCTTCATGGTCGAACATCTCGTGCTCCTCATTCCCGCCCATCCTGGGCTTCGCTTCCTGCGTTAATCCATCCTTGATTTTCTTGCCGCTTGTGTTCCTCAGTCCACGCTTTCTCTGAGGAAGGTCGTAGCTGGAACACACCACAAGATAGGAGCAAATCCTTTGCCAAAATGACATGAAAAGAAGAACTCTAGTAATTTTCTCTACTTAGAGTGAAATTTTCACTTGCTGTCTGCATTTTTTTTCAGATTGTTATCAGAAAGTGTGAAAAATTTGACATCTGCTGTCTAGAAAAAGACACTTAACCAGGCCCTTTTTTTCTTCTTTGGCAAAGTGATAGTTTCAGACTATGGGTGCACACGTCGTTGAAGGGAAAATTATTGCCCAGAACGTATATGAAGAGTTGCGAGGAGAGATTCCCCAACTTATTCGTCAAACAAAACGTCGGCCAGTGTTAGTCAGCGTGTACGTTGGTTCTCATCCGGCCATAGAGGTATATATTCGCTCACAAAATCGTGCCGCGCGCGGCTTAGGCATTGAGTATCGTTGGTATCAGATGCCGGACACGGCGGAAGAATACGAGGTATTACGCCGACTTGACCAGCTCAACCGGGATCCGGAAGTCACTGGCGTCATCTTACAACTTCCGCTCCCAGCGCATCTTCGCCGCTCCGTACTCGTTAATGCCATCAATCCACACAAAGATGTCGATGGTACGCATCCGGAAAATGTGGGCGCCGCGCTGATCGGCGAGATGCGAGTCGGGTCTTGTACCGCGCTTGCGGTCATGCGTCTACTCGATGCGACAGGCATAGATATGGACGGAAAAGAAGCCGTGATTGTCGGTCACAGCGAACTGGTGGGCAAGCCTGTCAGTCTGATGTTACTTGATCGTCAGGCAACTGTGACCATCTGCCATATTGCTACAGCCCGGCGCGGTCTGCTGGCGGACCACGTGCGTCGCGCGGAGATTTTAGTCGTGGCCGTAGGCTCGCCGGAAGTTATCAAAGGGGGGTGGATTCGGCCTGGGGCCGCGGTCATTGATGTTGGCATCAACCAGATTGGCAAGCAAATTGTCGGCGATATCGAATATGCGCCCGCGTGGGAGCGCGCAGCCTTTATTACTCCGGTTCCGGGCGGAGTTGGTCCAGTCACCGTTGCTATGCTCATGCAAAATACCGTGAAGGCGTTTCAAGCCCAAACCGCAGTCGTCTCCGCACCTGACGCTACGGCAGGAAACTAGATCCAGAGGTTGTTATCCCCACGTTGCTTGGTTCTCGATAGGAGGGAGGTGATTGATCTTCCACCTCGATCCCATCATAGGGAAGGCTTTCGGCAGGTTCTTCCTCAAGTTGCGCGGTAATTTGTGCTGGTTTTCCACAACGCTTCACAGAAAATGTGACTTGCTCTCCCGGACGGTAACGGCGCATCTCATCGTTAAAGTCCTGAGCATTGCGCACGAGTCGGTCACCAATAGCGACAATAATATCGCCGCGCGGACGACAAGTGAAAAACACCTCATGCGCAATGGCTAATGGCACGATCGCGGGGGCGGCGGGCGACATCACAAGCGCCGCCATCGCCACTTTCATCATTTGTTCGGTCCGTGTTGAAGGAATTTCCGTTTTCTCTCCAATAAACCCGGCGCGTGCTGCAGGACTGCCAACAATGGTATCGACCACTACGACACCATCTTCTTCGTCATCTGCTGAAACATACAATAGCCCGAGATAACTTCGTCGAGCAGCAGACGGCGGATCACCACCTGGACGTAGACTATCACTCTGAGGCGTCCCTATATCGATGGGACGTCCGTCTACAGCGGAGGAACTATCTATGGAAGGGGCAGTCTCTTGAACCGGGGGAATTTCCAATACTTGAGGAGCCCCAATCTGTTGCCGACCTGTTCCCTGCTCCATCTCTTCATGAGATTGTGAAGCGGAGTGATACAGGCCTTCCGCGCTTGCTACGGCAGGCAGCCCACAGAGCAACATGCCAATTAACGCCTGCGACGATCGCCTGTGAGCATTCACCGTCAGCATAGTTCTCTCCTTTGTGGGAGTCTCCTCGGATTGTGGAAGCTTATTATTGGCCGGGGACAATCGGAACGCAAGCCGGACACAAATCAGTCAGCTGTCAATGCACGGCGATCAGTCAATCGCAATCCTGAGTTGAAAGTCCTGAGTGCTGAGTAAAAACGCACCCCAAACTCAGGACTCAGCCCTCGTTACTCGGCACTGCTTAGACTGGTCGAAACTTCACTAGCGTCATTTCCGGCGTCACATCATCAAACGTGGCTACAACTGACATTCCCACTCGCACTTCTTCTGGTTTGCAACCGGCGATATTGGTGGTGAGCCGCGGGCCTTCAGCAAGCTCAACGATTGCTATTACATAGGGAACGTCTTCCGCAAAAGCG
>JBFWZL010000223.1:0-9852 GCA_050185455.1 Binatia bacterium
CTATCTGCGCAAACACTTTGCCGTCAATAAAACGGTCGCTGCTGTCAAACTCTGCTTTTCGACTTTCATCAACTCTCTCAATTTCGCTTCGGTCAAATGTCGCTGGTATTGGCCCGATCCACAAATGATTTAGGAGAACTATAACACCCATCTCCGCGTTCTGTCAAACTCAGGTGTGGGAGGAAGGCAGGCAGTGTTCACGTTTATCCATGCAGTTCGCTCGTAGGGGCGCCGCACGTGCGGACGGTGCGTAGTCACACGCTGAGAGCGCCCGATTCATCGACATTCGTCGAGAGATCTGTCTAATGCAGGCGCGACCTCCATCCAGAATTTTTGGCGAGAGCGGCATAATCTTTCATGGGAGTGGTGTTCCGTTGCCGGCCTGATTTTTCGGACGGGCAAGTGGTTATTTTTATTAGGATTTGGGAGCGTCTGGAGACTGCGGAAATATCAGACACCTACAGTAGAAGAACAACGGGAAAATCTCAGCTTCAATTCACAATCTCTTGCACCCTGCCAATCTCACCGGTCTCAAGGCGCACCTTAATCCCGTGTGGGTGATGGGGTGAATTCGTCAGAATGTTTTTGACGATGCCGCGAGTCCTCCTCCCGCTGCGTTGATCCTGTTTCGTGACGATATCGACCTGCAGCCCGAGTCTTATGTCCTTCCGGTTTTGCCCGTTCACGGTTCAACCTCCAGTAGTGTAAAGATTAAAGCAGAGAGGCAACAAGTAGAACGAAGCAGGCAAGCCCCCAATCTCCTTGACGTGGTTTAACAACGCGTTTAACTCAGACATGCAAAAGCAGAGCGAAGCGGCGCTTTTGCGCGCCGGTTAACGCGGCGTTAGGCCGGTGTCGCAAGCTTGAGTCCGATGATGCCGGCAATAATGAGCGAAACGCTGATTAGCCGAGCAGCGTTCGCAGGCTCTCCGAGCAGCACGATGCCGAGAATTACGGTGCCGACCGCTCCGACCCCTACCCAAATACTGTACGCGGTGCCAACTGGCAGTGACTTCATAGCAAGGCCCAGTAGCCAAAGACTGAGGATCATCGCTAGGACTGTCCAAATGGTGGGCCACAACCGGGTGAACCCTTCCGAGTATTTCAATCCGATGGCCCAACCGACCTCAAACAGCCCCGCAACAACAAGAATAATCCAAGCCATGTGTCTTCCTTTCAGCATTGCGGGGTCGTCCCCGATCGACGCTGGAGCGGTAAGGTCGTCCTCACTTCCGATTAACGGCCTAACGTTACGCCCCAGCCGCCGCGGCCCTACTGTATCTTTTCACGTTCATCCAGAACCGCGCGGGCTGAGGTCAGGTTGGAAGCGATGGCTAGGCGGATTCTCCTGTTTGCGGTTCGTCAGGACTGACTGCTTCCTCCGGTTGCGTTGGACCTGGCGCCCTCCGAGCCGGCCCTAGACCTTAGGCAAAATGTCGTGCACGAGCCGCCGCATGTCCACGATAGTCTTCGCGGTTGGGGTCCCGCTGAACGGCGGCCACAGCAACGGCATCGTCAGACCTGCATCTCGATACCGCTTGAGATTGTCCGTGATCTGGTCGGCGGTGCCCACCAGCGTGGGCGTGAGCTTGCCGCGTGGCGTCTGATCAGTTTTGTCGCGCGTGATCTCAAACGGCAGCATGCTCGAAATTTCGAACTCCTCGATGGACTGCTTGCTCCCCAGCTTCACGAACTCGTCCTTGATGACTGCGCGCCAGGTGGTGATCGCTTCCGGCGTGTCCATGATCCCGATCCAGCCTTCGAGTCCGTACTTGGCGACACGCGCCGCCGCGATCTCGGGCTTGCCTAAGCCCCCGAAAAACATCGGTGGCCGTGGCTTCTGGACCGGCTTCACGCCGAAGCCACATTTCGGAAAGTCGGCGAATTCCCCGTGGTACTCGAACAACTCGTTGGTCCAGATCCCCTGCATCACCTCGATCGTTTCTATCACATGCGTGTTGCGTTTCTTGTAGATGTGAGCGGCGCTGGCCGCGGCAAACTCTTCCGGCATCCAGCCTGAGCCCACGCCAACGTTGATGCGCCCACCTGAGAGGTGATCCCAGGTGGCGATTTCTGCGGCCAGCACGCCGGGGGCGCGATAGGGCGTGACAATGATGCTGACACCCAACCGCACGCGCTTCGTAATAGCCGCCAGATACGGAATGAGCGGTAAGCCATGCAGGAACTCCGCACGTGCGCTGACTGGAAGCGCTTTCGGAAATTCTTTCATGAAGCCAAAAGGCTTCGCCAGTTCTTGACGGTCCGAGGCTTCGGGCACCACGATGCGGTCCAGCGACCACACCGAGTCGAATTCGAGAGCCTCCGCTTCCCGTGCCAAGTCAACGATTTCGCTGACGGTGATCTTGTCGCGGAGATTAGGTAGATAAAGTGCAAGCTTCATGGCAAATTCCTCTCAGTTGGTTTTGTTCTACGCGGAATGTGTTCATCGCTGCCGGTGGTTAAAGCGAGATCCTTATGGCTTACTCCTGAGGTATGGAGCGGCTGAGCCAGTCCGCGAAACGCGTCGGGCCGAGGCGCGGGTGATCGCCAGGGGTGAGGCTTTGATCGTTCACTGGCGTGCCGAAGTACCCTGCGTGTGCGTCCGTGATCACCGTCCGCCCGTCTCGGTTTGCGCTCAGGAATTTCCGAACGAGTTCGTCGAGACGGATCGGTTCGGGACCCGCCAGTTCGATCGTGCCGTTCAACGGGTCCTTGACCGCGACCTCGGCCATGACGGTGGCGACGTCATCCGCCGCGATGGGCTGCATCAGCGCTGGCGACAACCGAACCGTCTGCCCCTCGGTTGCCGATTGGGCGATGCTGCCCACGAACTCGAAGAACTGCGTGGCGCGGACGATCGTGTATGGAACCGGCGAGGCCTTGATCAGATTCTCCTGGGCTATCTTCGCGCGGAAGTAGCCACTGGCGAGCAGGCGATCGGTGCCGACGACCGACAGCGCCACGTGATGTCCGGTGCCTGCGGCTGCTTCCGCGGCGAGGAGATTGCGACCCGACGTTTCGAAAAACTCCAACACGGCCTTGTCCTCGAACGACGGCGAGTTCGCCACATCGACGACGACCTGAACGCCCGCAAGCGCTTGCGCCAGTCCCTCACCAGTGACGGTGTTGACACCTGATGATGGTGATGCCGCCACTACCTCGTGGCCCTGCTGACGAAGGTTCTTCACGAGCCTGGTCCCGATGAGCCCGTTGCCGCCGATAACCACAATCTTCATGCCGAATCTCCTAATTTGTCGTCCGCAAGTCTGGAACGAGTTTGTGACCGCTGTTAATCTTCACCACTCGTGCGTCCTCCGTCGCCGAACGTCCTGCGTGAGCGACGCGCTGCTCACGTGACCCGAGAGCCATTTTATTCATCCCGTGTTCGCTCCACGCCGTTGTTAGGCGGCTGGCGCAACCTGTCCGCACTGTATATGTGCTAACCGAGTCGTGGAACCGATGAACCCTACCAGAACACTCCAAAGCCCGCCAGGAGCACTAAGGATCGCAACAAGTATCCAGGCCAGTGAGGGCTCGGCCCAAGATATAGCCGCTCCGTGGCGCGGCGAAAAGAGCCAGCCAAATAGCGCCTCCACGAGGACGCACCCCGGCGGACCAATCCGACCGAAAACTATCCAGCTTCACACGATCATTGCGGAAGGGGTCTAAGCGGCATTTGTTACATCTGTACAGTACCCACTGTCAAGAGTTTGTTACCGTACCACGCTTACAGTGTGAGACTGGTAGTCCGTTCTCGGCGCGATTCTAGAAAAACTCAAGAAGAAACGATAAAAGGGGTTCATGCATAAACCCGACGAGCCCTCGAACGCTTCATTGAATAGCTCTCACTGGGGCGTGTTTGCACCTGTTGTCTCTGACGGACGCCTCCTTGAGGTTCACCCTTTTGCTCAAGATCCTGATCCTTCTCCGCTTCTCCACTCGCTTCCTGACGCCGTGCACCATCGGTGCCGAGTGATGCAACCCGCCGTGCGGGAAGGATGGCTGAAGCAGGGACCGGGGCGCGCCAGCGAGGGTAGGGGTGGTGATCGCTTCGTGCCGGTGACGTGGGAGCGCGCTCTTGATCTTGTGGCGGGCGAACTCAAACGCGTCACTGCCAGCTACGGCAACGCATCGATCTTCGCCGGTTCCTATGGCTGGGCGAGCGCCGGGCGGTTTCATCATGCCAAGAGTCAGCTCCAACGCTTCCTGGCGCGGATCGGCGGTTTCACCAGCTCGAAAGATACGTATAGCAATGCAGCGGGCGCGGTACTCGTGAAACGTGTGGTTGGCCATGCGGGCGCCTCGGCTGGCGGCACGAGCTGGCAGAGCATCGTGGACCACGGTGAACTAGTGGTGATGTTCGGCGGAGCGCCTATTCGGAACACGCAAGTGACGACTGGCGGGGTTGGTGCGCATGCGACACGGCAGTGGCTTACTCAGGCCAAAGCCGCCGGCGTTGCTTTCTGCAACATCAGTCCCATGCGCGATGACGCCGCCGCGTTTCTGGACGCGGAATGGCTCGCGCCGCGCCCCAATAGCGATACCGCGATTCTGCTGGCGCTAGCGCAGACGGTAATCCAAGAAGACCTACAGGATAAAGATTTTCTGACTCGCTATTGCGTCGGATTCGAGCGTTTCCGCGACTATCTTTTGGGTCGCACTGACGGGGTGGTGAAAGATGCGGACTGGGCGGCGAACCTCAGCGAGTTACCGGCGGACGCAATTCGTGAGCTCGCACGTCGCATGGTGCGCTCGCGCACGTTCATCACGGCGAATTGGTCGCTGCAGCGCAGCGACCATGGCGAGCAGCCGTTTTGGGCAGTAATTGCGCTGGCGGCGCTCCTCGGGCAAATCGGATTACCGGGCGGCGGATTTGGATTTGGTTATGGGAGCGTGGAGGGACTTGGCGATTTACGTCCCCTGGCGCCGATTCCTGAGTTGTCCATCGGTCGGAATCCGGTTGACAGTTTTATCCCCGTCGCGCGCATCGCGGACTTATTGCTTAACCCTGGACAGCCGTTTCAATATGATGGCCGAGCTCTTGTCTATTCCGACATCCGACTCGTTTATTGGAGCGGCGGCAATCCGTTTCATCATCATCAAGACATTAATCGCTTGCTGCGCGCCTGGCGGCGACCGGAGACGATCATCGTTAACGATCCGTGGTGGACGGCAACTGCGCGTCATGCCGATATCGTACTGCCAGCGACGACGACGTTGGAACGCAACGATGTAGGCGCGAGCGCACGTGACCGTTTCCTTGTGGCGATGAAACAGGCGCTTGCGCCGATTGGTCAAGCACGCAACGATTTCGCCATTTTCTCCGACTTGGCGGAGCGTTTTGGCGTACGCGAGGCGTTTACCGAAGGACGCACGGAGATGGAGTTTGTGCGGCAGCTTTATGAGACGGCGCGAGCACAGGCCGCCCGCTGGGAGATGCGCTGGCCTGACTTCGATGAATTTTGGACGCGCGGCTATTTTGAGATGCCGAAAGCATCGTCTCCCTTTGTGTTGTTTGAAGACTTTCGCCGCGATCCGGTAGCAAATCCGCTCGTTACACCCTCAGGACGCATTGAAATTTTCTCCGAGACGATTGCGGGGTTTGGTTATGACGACTGCCCCGGACATCCAGCGTGGCTTGAACCCGCGGAATGGCTTGGCAGTCCGCAGGCGCGGCGCTATCCACTTCATTTATTAACAACACAACCGAGCACCCGACTGCATGGGCAGATGGATATGGGTCGTGTCAGTCAAGAGAGCAAAGTTGCGGGACGTGAACCTATGCGTATCAATCCAGAGGACGCTGCGCGCCGAGGAATTCGCGCTGGCGACGTAGTGCGCGTGTTCAACGAGCGCGGCGCGACCCTAGCCGGGGCGGTTCTGAGCAAGGATTTACGGTCAGGGGTTATTCAGCTCGCGACCGGCGCTTGGTACGACCCGCAGGAACCGGGAGTGATTGGCAGCCTCGACAAGCACGGTAACCCCAATGTATTGACGCTCGACAAAGGCACGTCGCGTTTAGCGCAAGGACCTAGCGCGCAGACGACGTTGGTGGAAGTTGAGAAGTATGTTGGCGAGCCGCCCCCAATCACCGCTTTTGATCCGCCGCTTCTTGCCGAAAATGTTGTGGAATAAGACAGCGATGGCAGTAAGTTCAGCTCATGAAAATGTGTGTATGGTGCTTTTTCACCTCGATGGCGAGAGAGCCGCTGCTCCCTCGCCGCTATGTCCGCATGTCGTCAGTGCTTACTTGAAGTAGAGAGAGTCATTTTGAATCTCCAGGTATTTGCAAGAAGCATTGTTCCGATCTGTAACGAAGTAGATTTGCGAGAAGTCAGTGATCGCTTTGGCCGCCGCCATCCATTTCGGGTGGTTGCCAATACAGACCAAAGACTTACCTGTCTTGTCCTGCGCTACGCATAGGATCGCTGGACCGCCATTCTTTAAAAGGTTACAGCCAATATATTGTTGCTTGTCTCCACTATAACGCGCCCCCGCCGTAGTCCCGCTAGCGCTGCTATCAGTAGCGAAGTCCTTGATAAGCACTTCACGAAGAGATTTAGCGCCCGCCCACGCAGGGATACTGTTCGAGAACAGGACCACCCCAAGAATTGCCAGACCGATAAGTTTCTGCACTTTTGTTTTCATGATGTCGCCTTCCTTTCTGGGACGTCAAAGAACACCTTGTTGACTGATGCGTTTGCGCTCTCCTGGCGCGTCCTGACCGAACTCCGCCTTTATCTGAGCATGTTGGAGCCATTGTAAATCACGAAGTTCGCGCAGCGTCCGGTGATGGGATCCCGCTCGAAGAAAATGTCCGAAGAGTCAGTCATTCCTTGGACCATTTCTATATACACAGGGTCGGAACTAAAGCAGCTAATATAATCACCTGCTTTGTTCCTAGCACTACAACCCATGGACGGAGACGTATCAAGCTGCCCAACATAGATTTGACAGCCAATGGTTTGCGTATTATCCGCACTGTAGCGCGCGCCTACCATGCTTCCGTATGCGTAAGCAGGATATGGGCTGATTCGTACAGTAACATCATGAGTCATCACATCACCTGCCCAGGTCGTAACAGTCGTGATCAATAAGATCATACCCAGAGCCGTCAGACCAAGTATTCTCTTCAAATTCGCTTTCATGAGGGTCTTCCCCTTTCAATTTTTATGTGAGCCGTTATTTGTGGTCCGTGGGATGAAAACTTCAGCTGATCGTCCAGATTATTGTCAAACGCTACACGCTCACAGCCTTAGAACAACGGTCCGGACACCTCCACCTTGATCTCGCCGTTATTGATCGCCGGAGCTAGGATGTTCATCAGTTCCATGCGTTGGTCGTTGGTCAGCAGCGCAAATGCGTCCCGGAAGGTCTCTTTATCTTCCTCGGTCCAGCGTTTGGCCGCCACGGCGGTATGCACCACGTCCGACGCGCTTTGATACGCTACGCGATTCTCGGGCGAGTTGAGCACTTCGGCATTAACGATGGCTTCTTCGCGGGCGCGTTGGTTCTCCGGACTCGCCTCAGTCACCGCGTGGCGGACTTCGTTGCGAATGAGTTGGGCGAGGTCCTGACGTGAGACCTCAGTGTTCGCTGGCGCGGTCACCTGCGTTGGTTCATGCGGTGCGTTGTTCGTCTGAACGGCTTGCAGAGCTTGCGTCAACGCCGTCATGGCTTGTTCGAGTTTCCTTAATCGGTGGTCATGCTGTGAGGTTGTGTACGCCTGTGTTTCTTGCGTTGGAGAGCATTGAGTTATCCAGGCCGCAGCTCCTACGCCCAAGATGAGGCCAAGACTCAATATGACAACGGTGCTCCGTATGCCTTGCTGCTGCCCCGCCATAACGTATTTCCTTTCTTGAAAGCTAATGTATTGCGTTGCTCGCACGACGGCGGCGGGGGCGCGGTTACCCTCGCGCCGCCGTGTTTGACCGTCGGCATTCCTCATCTGAGGGAGCGCGAGAAGTTCTCAAGGATGAGAGAAGTGCAGGTCCCCTGGCTGTCGCCCACAAAGTAGATGAACGAAGAGTCAGTGATCGCTTTGACCACGTTGCCAAAATTCGCATCGATCCTGGAGCAGTAGAAGGACTTGCCGGTCTTGTCCGTTGCGGAACAGGAGACGCGCGCGTACAAGGGTTCAAATTGACAACCGATTGCTTGCTTGCTGTCCCCACTGTAACGCGCTCCTACCATGCTTCCCATGGCCCAACCTGTCCCTATCGTCACTTCGGGGAGGTACTTTTGACCCGCCCACGCCGGGAGGCTCTGTGAAAACATTGCAAACCCAAGCATTGTTGCGCCGATGAACTTCCGTACATTTGCTTTCATGATGTCGTTTTCCTTTCTAAGGGGTAAAAGTTGTTGTTCCTGTGCTGCCCTGTCGTTTCGCTATGAGAGCTGCGTCGTCGGCTTTGCTCTTTTGCCGCTAGCTTCATCTTTACTGAAGTCCCGCAGAGTTATTGGTGATCGAGATATAGCCGCAGTCTCCGTAGTTGTTGTTCAGCAGCTGGATATAAAAGTTCGAAGAGTCAGTGATGCCCTGGGCCGCTTCTACCCACTTTGGGTTGCTGCTCCCACAAAGCAGAGTATTGCCGACCTTGTCCGTGGCGGAACACGAGACCCACGGATAAGGCAGAGCGTAGGTGACACACCCAATGTTTTGGTTCTTGTCGCCGCTATAGCGCGCACCCACCATGTTCCCGGACGCCCAGGTGATAGTGCCGCTGGAGAGGATGGAGACCTGGTTGGCGACCTTAGCGCCTGCCCACGTCGGCGCGGCGTTGGTCAATAAGGTCATACCCAGGGCTGCGAGACCGAGCATTTTCTTCAAATTCGCCTTCATGATGTCGTTTTCCTTTCTGGAAGATTAAATTGATTGTTCCATCTACGCCTTTGCCACATCTTCGCTTTATTCGTGGATCATGCCTTGGTCCTCCTTTCGTCAAAGCGCCTTCGAGACAGAACGTCACACCCCGTGAGAAATTTTCTCTTGCGGCGAGAGGCTCTCCATGCGCGCCCCTTCTGCCTGCATGCGTTGAGTGATGGTGAATATCGCATCGTTCTGTTTGTGCGCTCCCACGGGTGAGTAATAGAGCAAACACTGGACCACGCGGCCTGGCGAGACGAAAAGACGTGTACCTACGGCGCCTTGAGACGTGAAAGCAGTCCTAACGCGCTGTGATAGGGGTGCGACACATGTTGTCAGACGAAGGAGGGATCACGGCTGAGCGTGCGTAATTAACGGAAATGACAGGTATATTGCTCTTGCTCCTTCTGTCGCGGGTGCGACGAAAGTTGCTTCTTCCGCTCCCGGAGCTAGCCCCCGCGTTCGCGGTCTCCCACGCAGCGCCGTAGCGGCACCCTGGCTCCTGTACGCGCGTTTCCGTTATCAGGAGAGACGTCATTTCCTGATCACTTCTGCTAAACAAAGTTAGTAATCGGACTGACCGGAGAAATAGAATACGCCGCGGGCAGCTTGCTACCCGTGTACGCTGAGGTGAGCCGTTTTGTCCGTCAAAATTGCTTAGGAATCGAAGTCTGGTGTTGGGACGCCGAGCCTTCGGCGGGTCAGTCGTTTATTCAAGGCTTGTCGGGAGATGCCTAAAAGCCCCGCCGCTATGCCTTGGTTGCCGTCGGCTCGGCGTAAGGCTTCGGCGATCAGCGCCTCTTCCGTCTCGGTGAGTGTAGGGAGCGGGTCAGAGAACAAGGCGGCCAGCGCGCTGCCACAGTCCTCCGCCGTCGACTCACTCTCCGGGAGTTGTGATGCGCCAGCAGTGGCCTCTTTGAAACTGTGGAGGGACAGTGTGGCTCCCTGATGGCGGGCTACGGCGTCGAAGACGAGTGCTTCTAATT
>JBFWZL010000224.1:0-9846 GCA_050185455.1 Binatia bacterium
GTCAATAAAACGTTCGCTGCTGTCAAACTCTGCTTTTCGACTTTCATCAACTCTCTCAATTTCGCTTCGGTCAAATGTCGCTGGTATTGGCCCGATCCACAAATGATTTAGGAGAACTATATCTGCTGGCGGGGGAAAACGCCTTGCAACGTAGTGCGCATCAAGAAGCCGTGCTCCAGGTCACGAAAGGGCTGGTCTTGGTGGAAACGCTCCCTCAGAGCCCGGCGCGATTCACCCATGAGCTCCAGTTGCGAACGCTTTTGCCGACCGCGTTGATGGCGATCAAGGGTCATATTGCCGTCGAGGTTGAAGAGGCCTTCTTGCAGACCAAAACTCTTTGTGAGCAGGCAGGGGACACTGAACGGTTGTTCTTGATCCTCTTGGGCCTGTTTCGCGTCCACAACGCTCGCGGAGAATATTTGCCAGCACAGGAATATGCAGAAGCGTGTCTGACGGTGGCTACACAACAGCAGCCCGCGTTTCTACTAGACGCCCGTTATGTGGTCGGCGCGAGTGCCTTTTATCGCGGGTCGCTGAATGAGGCGCGTACTCAGATTGAGCAGGGGTTCGCCCTCTACCGCTCTGCGCAGCACCATAGATATGTCCTGCAGTATGGCTTCAACCCCGCCATTGGGTGGCTATTGTATCGCCCCATAACGTTGGCGCTCCAAGGCCATGCCGAGCAAGCCGTACAGCAGATCGAGCACGCATTGGCTCTGGCGCGGGACCTCAATCATCCGTACACCTTGGTGATCGTGCAAACCCTGGCAGCGGTCGGCTTTCAGTTCCTGCGGCAAGAGCAGGCGCTTGTTCAGCAGGCAGAAGCCAGTGTCCAGGCAGCCAAGGAACAGGGGTTTGCGTTTTGGGTCGCGACCGGAAGCGTGTTGCTGGGCTGGGGCAAAGTAATGCAGGGGAATGTAGACGACGGCATTCAGCAAATGCGGACGGGCCTAGCCACCATGCAAGACATGAAAGCGCTGATCCACTGGGCGCACTTTTTTACGTTGCTGGCCGAGGCCGTAGGGAAAACCGGAGACTTTGTCCAGGCGCTGCAATTGATCGAAGAGGCGCTGAGCGAAGCGGACCGGAGCGGCGAGCGCTTCTACGAGGCCGAGACGTGGCGAATCAAAGGCGAACTCTTGCTAGCGCAGGCAGGCAGGCAAAAGGCGAAAATCCAGAGAGAAAGGGCAAAAGGCGAGACATGCGCGATCTCACTGAAAGAAGAAACGCAATGGCAAAAACCCTGCTTTGTCTGTGCGGACCGATTCTCTTCCTGACGCTCTCGGTGTGTACTGAACAACCGGGCATCCCGCGCTAACTTTTCGGCCCGGAGGCGGACGCCGATGGTCACGTCCAGACGACAGAGACAACAGTAAACGTGAATGCGTCCGTGGCGGCGGAGCTGCCGCTCACTGACACGACTGAGTTCGAGGATGCGCGCCGCGGGTTCGTTGCGACTAATGACCCCCTGGTGACAAGGGACGCCTCGGGGAAGGTAATTGGGGACCGCTCTGTATAGAATTTCATCTCCGGCGAAGCGCCAGCAAGCGTCAATCCCAGTCTGTGGCGTCAGGCGCAGCTCAACAACATCAACGGGCTGTTCAAGGTTACGGATCGCGTTTATCAAGTTCGCGGCTATGATCTCTCGAATATGAGCGTCATCGAGGGCGCCACTGGCCGCATCCTGATCGATCCGTTGATCTCGGTGGAAACGGCTCAGAAAGCGCTGGCTATAATCAACCGGTAGCTGGGAGAACGACCCCTCGTCGCCGTCATTCTCACACATAGTCACGTCGACCATTTCGGCGGCGTCAAAAGCGTAACCAGCGCTGAGGAGGTCCGTTCCGGGAAGGTGCGTCTGATTGCTCCCCAGCATTTCTTGACCGAGGCAGTGAGCGAAAATGTAATGGCGGGCGTCGTGATGGGGCGGCGGGCGGTGTATATATACGGAACCGCCCTGAATCGGACGGCGCGCGGCCCCACGTGGACTCGGGTCGAGGCAAAGGACCGGCGCTAGGGAGTATTTCTCTCTTGACGCCGACCGACCTCATCGACCACACGGGACAAGAGTGAGAGATCGACGGCGTGAAGTTTCTGTTTCTGTATGCGCCTCATTCCGAGGTGCCCACGGAGCTGCGACACGGCATCCGGCAAGCGCACTTTCTCTCGGAAGCCGGCGATCTTCTGCAGAACATTTCACTCGATCTCTACTTTGCCGCCATAGCGACGCGAGTGAATGGTCCCAAGGCGGACGGGGAGACAATGACCTTCAACTTCGTGTTCACGGATGTCAGCAAGACCATCGTGGTGCGCCTGGAGAACGTGGTTCTTCATCACCAAGAGGCCGCCGCCGATCCGCGGGCGGACGCCACCGTCCGGCTGACCCGAGAGTTCTGGTTAAAACTTGTCCGCAAACAGGCTTCGCTCAAGGAACTGATTTTCTCTGACGCCTTGGCGGTTGAGGGGAGTCGGCTAAAGCTCCTCTCCTTATTCCGGTTGCTCGACGACCCCGATGAAAACTTTGCGATAGTGACGCCTTAACTCTTTCTGGGGTTACGCTTGCGGTCGGAGGGAGATGTGTTTAGAATCGCCTTCCGTCCATCTTCTACCTACTTCCTTACACCTGTGCAGATAGTAAAGATAATCTCATAAGTCGTCTTATAACTGATCCGTAGGCATTCCTGGCAAGCGGAGCAGTCACCAAAAGGGGGGAATATGGCTGCGTTAGTCGTTCCTGGCGTAAGGGTCGAGGCGCGCTTTGATGTACTGCCGCCATTGCCAGCGCCCTCGGGAATCGTGGGAGCCGTGGGGATCGTTGACCGCCCGCCGATTGATGGGGGGCTGACAGGCGTCAGTCGGGTTTCCGAAGTACGAGAATTGTTAGGTCCTGGAACTGAAGTCAGTATGCCGGAGATCGTGCTCGCGCTTGCCAATGGAGCTAGCGAAGTGGTCATCTCGCCGGTAGCGGGCGGCAGCCCTGCCCGTTTACAGCTGCGGAACGCTGATAGCAATCCCTGCATGATTTTACGTTGCCGCTCCAACGGGACGTGGGGGAACCAGCTCGCCGCTGAGGTGCGCGGTGTTGCGGATGCGACCGGGAACATTGTTCGCGCTACGCTTCGCTTGTTGCGCGGGCGCGAAGTGCTCGAAAGCTTCTCCGACCTTCAAGTTGATCCGACTCTCCCGGATTATCTCTTTGATGTCATTAACCAACGCTCGCGCTTGGCGGTTGCGATTGATCCCGACTTTGGTGACGATCTCCCGGCAGCAAACACTTATACGTTCACCGACGGCGCCCCCATCAATGTGCCGGTAGCCGGTGGCGTGGCGGTCTTGTTTCAATTGCTAGTTGCGGACGGCGTTAACCCTAGCGGGTTGAGCGTGCAGATCACGACAGCCGGCGGCAAGATCGACGTGAGAGTGTTTCAGGGCGGCCTCCAGGAACAGTTTTCTGGTCTAGTGATGGATCCGGACGATGATCAGTTTTTGCCGTATGTGGTGTTAACCCAGAGCCGCTTTATTCGGGTTCGGTTACTGAACTCCTTATCTGCTGCAGCTCGGTTGCCCGCCGCCACCACCGCGCCGCAGCCTTTTGTTGACGGGACCTCACCCTCCGTCGCAGCGTATGGTGAGGCGATTGATCGGTTATCGGATGACTCCCGGATTGACCTCGTGATGGCTTCGATTGAGCCCACGCGCACGGACGCCGAAGCCCGCCAGATTCATCAGCAGCTGGCCGCGCATGCCGTCAAAATGGCTGAAGACGGTGCGCCCCGCATTGCCTTTGGGTCGGTTACCGGCAATGAACAAAAGAGTGTCAACGCCATCAAGGATCATGCCGCCCTTGTCCGCAACCGGCGCTTCGTGTTGGTTTCTCCGGCGGGCGCGGAAGGCTCCGTCATCGGCCTTGTCGGACGGCTGAATCCACAAGATTCGCCCACCTTCAAGCCGGTGCCGCGACTCGGTGTTGCTCCGGCTACATATCGGGATAGTGAACTGAACATCTTGTTGGGGTCGACCATCAACGCGTTAGTGGTACAGAATCGCGCTGGACGCGGCGTGGTGGTATTACGCGGTCTGGATAGTTCGGGCGATCAGATTTCGGTAACTCGCGTGGCTGATCAGGCGATCCGGGAAACGAAAGCCATTTCTGAAAACTTTATCGGCCAGCTGAATACCGACGACGCACGGACGGCGCTGAAACAGCAGATCGTCGCCACGTTTACCCGCATGGAGCGAGCTGGGGCGCTCGTGCCTTCGACCGACGGGAAGGACCCCGCGTTCGTGGTGGATGTCTACTCGACACAGGTGGACTTTGCGCAGGGTATCGTACGTATCGATATTGCCGTGCGTCCAGTGCGGGCGATTGATTATATTTACGCGACAATCAGAGTGAAGAATTAAGAACGAAGTTTTCGTCTGGGTTACCCCTTAGTAGTTAACTTCAGCTTGGGAGGTTATGTATGCCAACCCTCTTTGCCGCCAGCGAAAGCAGTGTGATGGTGGATGGGGAAGCCGTCGAAGGCGTGCGTGCAATTGAGTATCGTCACCAGCAGGCGCGGTCCAACGTCTATGCCTTGGGCAGTACGGAACGCATCGGCATGGTTTCCGGCGGACAGTCAGTTGAAGGCCGTCTGCGTGTGACCTCGACCAATGGCAAACTCAACGGCTTGACGGGAGACCGCGTGTTTCAAGTCATCGCCACGCTTAAGCACACCGGGCCGGATAACAAAACGAAGCAGATGGTTGTGACGTTCGACGAATGTTATCTGCTAGATAAGAGCTTCGGGATTGAAACCGGTGGGCACGGTGAGGCTGTCTACACGTTTTCGGCGGTGCGCGTCAAGGAAGAGTTGACTGAAGTCGCGGCTCCAGCCGCCTAAAGCGCCATGCGAAACTCGGTTGTTATCGATACCGTCGAGGGCCAAGCCGTTATTGGCGGCGTCAGCACAGCTGTGCAAGAGGCCGGAAAACACGGCGAACTCCAGGTCGGAGGATCAGCGGGTCCAATCCTACGCCCCATCACTTTTGGTGAGCGCATCCGTTTGGTGACGCGCGCCGCCGCTTCTCCCGCCGCGCTCGATATCGTTTGCGCCGGGGTCTTACGGGCTGCAACCGTTCAGCCGGGTCGCGCCGACCGCTTCGTGCAAGAAATTCTGGCGTTGACTCTTGCGGGCGCCGATCAGGAAGCGCCAGGATTTGCCGAGACTATACTCCTGGTGGCGCAGGCGGCTCGTTGGGAGCTGAATCAGCTATACGAGGCCGAGGCGACGGAGGTGGATCGACTAGCGGTTGCTCTGCTTGGGCACCCGTCAGACTCGGGGTGGACTCGTATCGTTTTTGCTCGAAGCGAGGAGACCCTGGAAGCCATACGACGAGAACTGGGTGAACAACTTTTACAGCGCGGCGGTCCCGTTGCTGGAGCAACCGCGATGGAGCGTGCGCCAACTGCCATGCTGTTGTCACCCTCTGTACACACGCTTTCGCGTTTTCCTGTTGATCAGGCGCGCCTCAGTAAAGAACAAGCATCACCGCCGTTTAGAGGAAGGCAGGCAACCTCTGTTCACCGAGACCTACCATCCCCGCCGAAATCAACGAAACCTTCATCCGCCGGTAACCCTATGGCTGAGGCTAACGCCGCCAAACTGCCTTATGTTCGTTTACGAGTTCCAGCGTTGACCTTCGAGCAAAACGCCGCAAGACGGTCGACTCGCGGGGTATCCACGCACGATGGACAAAAGGATGCACCGATTCTTCGTTGGTCACTGTGGCCGAGAGGCGACAACCGTGACGGCGCCGTCCTGGAAACTACCTTGAAGCGAGGGAATTCATCGCTCACTCAGTCTGTGTCCGCCGCACCCGTGACGGTTGAGGCGCTTGCCTCGCATTCCGACTCCCTGCGACGTGCTCGTTTCAGAACAAACGACGAACTCTCGGCTACATTGCGAGCTTTGACTCAGTTGCCACAACAAGCGGCAGAAGAGACTCTTCACGCACCTGATGCTGCTGTCAACTTGAGCACGAGCGTGCAGAGTGTAATGCGCGCCCTTGATAAACCTGAACCAGTTACACGGTCAGCGATGCTGTCCGGTATGCAGCCTCTCTTCACTGATTGGTCCGAGGCGGCGGATGCGTTGGCGGCGCTCCTCGATCACGAAGCCGATCTGCGAGGGATTGAGTGATGAGCGTACCGTTGCTTGGGGACATTTCCCTCGAATACGTACAGCAGATCGAGCATTGGCACGATAGCGGTTTTGTCTCGACGCGCATCGCCGGGTTGGCTGGCGAATTGCAGCAACGCTCCGGGCGGCTTTCCCATCGCATTCGCATCGCTGGAATCCTGTTTGGCGAGAAGGCCGCCGATAATTTGCAAGCTTTACAACAAGCCGCGGCGGCTGGAGATGAGGTGACCTTTTCCGCTGACATCACTGCAGCGTTGGATTTGCAGAAGGTTGTCATTGCTTCGCTGCGCGCGGTCGAAATCGCGGGACAAGACAAGCGTTTTAGTTATGAACTACAAGTGACCGAGAGCCCGCCGCTTCCACCGCCCGCGGAAATCAGTCCGTTCGGTGGGCTGGATGATTTTGGCCTGGGCGATCTTGGTTTTGATACCGATATTCTTGGCGATCTGCAGAATTTGGCGGGTGAAGTGGCTGGGGCGATTGATCAGGCGCTCGATGCTATTGGGCAGTTAAGTGCGCTAGCGAATCTCGATGGTTTGCAACTGGGCGACTTTATGGCCCCTGTTGGTCAGAGCGTCGATCAGGTCGGCAAGCTGGGCTCTCAATTCAAAGACGCCATGCGCGGTCTGTCTGATCTGTTCTCGTAGGAAGCGATATGAGTTTGACTCCCGCCGCCACGATTACACTAGGAAATCTACGGTACACTGAGCAAGCTGCTGCGCTTGCGGTGACGTTAACGATGTTGCCAGGGGTTAATACCTTCACGGTGACGTTGCCAACAAGAGTGCGGTTGGACGCCGCTTCTGACGATGAAGGCGTGTTGGAACTGGATGGTGGAGAAGGCGCTGAGACGATTATGACCGGCAAGGTGCGATCGTTCCGGCGTGGGTTGCTGGCGACGGATGTGGCGGTAGGTGACGCCGGTGTGGAACTGGCGCGGCTGCGACCGAGCGTGACATACGAGAGACAGAGCGCAAAAGATGTCATCCGCGGACTGGCCGACACCGCGGCGGTATCCGTGGATACGATCGACATAGATTTACCGTTGGCGGCCTATGTGGCGCATCAAAATCGCACCAGCGCGGAACACATTGCGTATCTCGCGCGGTTAGGCGGTGGCGTCGCGTGCGTCAACGGCGACGGCAAACTGCGGGTTGTCGCCTGGCCGGAAAGTCAACCAGAACAGGCGCTACGCTATGGGCGCGAGGTAATTGAGTATGAGGTGCTGGACCATCCGGGGCCGACAGTTCAACATCTGGTCATCGGTCATGGCGTTGCTGGGTCCGGCGACGCGCCGAATGCGTTAAGGCCGAGCCTTGATCCTTTGCCGAGTGATGCGCCCGCCCCAGGAAAGGATGCGGTATGGCGACCTGCCGCCGTGTTACGGACGCCGAAAGCCGCCGCCACGGCTTCAGCAGCGGCGGACAATGCTGCGGCGACAAGAGCCCAGCGAGTGCGCGCCCGCTGTTTTCTCCTACCGAAACTGCGTCCTGGCGTAGTGATTGAGATACAGGATTTACCCCACAATCTTTTGAGCACTTGGTTGTTAACCCGAGTGACCCACCGATTACAACCGGGCAGTGGCGGCATGACCGCATTTGAAGGCGTTTCCGGTGAGGGTGGTGGGCTAGGCGGCTTGCTGGCGGCGGCGCTCGGCGCGCTGGGAAGTGTATTGTGAGTGCACGAGTTTCTTTTGAGCCTGTAGCCCGGATGGAGCTCTTCGACTTCGCTCAGGACAGGCTCCGTGGAATCCGGGATTCCTGCCCCACTCCCCGTTCGTTCCTGGATTACGCTTCGCTTCATCCAGGCTACATTCTTGTGAGAGAAGAGCATTGATGTATAGGAGTCAAAGATGAGCAGCGCGCTCTACGATAGTGTCGCACGGATCGCTCGTCATGAAGCAAGCGCACGCGCGATCGCCGGTGTGGGCAAGGTGACGGATATTTTTCCCGCCGATGGTCCGACGCCCGATTACGCCGTGACCGTCGTGATGCGCGACACCGGACTTGTGCTGCCGCGTGTGCCCGTCGCCACCGGGTTGTTAGGCGCTGCCGTTATTCCTGCGGTCGACGAGTTGGTAGTGGTCGTATTCATGGATGGCGATTTCAACGCGCCGGTGGTCGTGGGTCGCTTGTATCACCCTGATCAAGATCCCCCGGAACACAAAGATGGGCAACTCATCCTCTGGCTGCCATCCAAAACCACCGACCCTAAACTGAAGTTGGCAGTTGAAGGAAAAACGCCCTCGATCAAGCTGGAATTACCAGATGGCGAGGTCCTCGTAGAGATCGTTGAGAAACGAGTGCAAATTAAAGTCGCCGAAGTGTCGGTCACCGTGCAGAGCAGCGGCGGAGGGCGCGCGGAAATTGCCGCCGGCGGTTCCACTATCACATTGAAGAAAGACGGCGACATTACCATTAAAACCAGCGGGAAGCTGAAGCTGGACGCTACTGAAATTGATTTAACCGGTTCCGCCAAAGTGAAGCTCTCCGCCGCGCAAGTGGAGGTGAACTGACATGGGTTTTCCCGCCGCGACAGGCAATCACACGGTTGTTGCCGTTGATACACACATTGTGCTGGTACCCACGCCGGGCGGTCCCGTTCCTACCCCTTTGCCGCACCCATTCAACGGTATTCTGGATGGCGGCCTGGTAAATACCGTAAAAATCAACGGTCAACCCACAGCTGTAGTCGGCTCGACCTGTACGAATACCCCCTCACATCTCCCGACACCGCCTGGCGCCAGCTTCCAGGTTCCACCAGCCAATAAAGGATCCGTGTTCATGGGCAGCGCGACGGTCAAGATTGGCGGGAAAGCTGCGGCGCGTATGAATGATCCCGTCAAAACCTGCAACGACCCAACGGATTTGCCTGTTGGCAAGATCATTGCCGCCGGTAACGTGAGTATTGGATAACGCCATGGCCAACAGTCTTGGTGTGGATCTCGCGGTAGTTCCCCTCATGGTCGCGCACGATGCTTCGGCGCTTGACCTGACACTACATCGATATCTCGTCCGGCAAACTAGACCGAGTGCGCTGGCGTTGGAAGTGCAGGACCTCGGCACGATTAGCGAGCGAGAAAATCTGGCGCAGGCGCTCATCTTGCGATTGCTGACGCCGCGCGGCGCCCTGAAGGCGCTCGGACACGCCAACTATGGTTCCCGCTTGCACGAGCTGATCGGACAAAATAAGACCCCCGCGTTACGCAACCTGTGCCGCGTCTTCATTCTGGAAGTGATTGCACAAGAGCCGCGAGTGGAAGACAAAGCCGTAGAAATCACCTTTGACGAGCGTGCGGAAACTTTGTCTTCCTTCGTCTTTACACTGGCGGTGAAGCCGCGCAATGGCGATACGACCATCGGCGTATCCTTGGAGATCGGCCTATGAGCTATACGCCGCGCTCCTATGAAGACATCGTACGCGATATGCTGACAACTCTGACTGGCGGCACGGTGCGCGAGACTGTGACCGCCCCAGTGGGAGACACGCCGATTATTCTCGAAAAATTACAACAGCGGCCTGTGCGGCGAGTTTCATATCTCGAAGGAAAAATCAACGTCGGCGTCGGCGCGAATGCTCGGGAGGCGCCGTACCGATTCACGGCGGCTGACTTTGAACTGATTTCCACCACTAACGATGAGAACAAAAAAGACAGCATTCGCTT
>JBFWZL010000225.1:0-9759 GCA_050185455.1 Binatia bacterium
ACGCCCGAAGAACCGAGAGAAAGTCCGGTAAGGCGCAGACGTCCAAGCGCCAACCCAAGTGTAATGACCGCAAAAAGAGTGAATAGCTTATTCGCGAGTAAACTTGTCAGCACGTGGAAATTCTACAGTCCTTTTCATGGAAGTGAAGCAAGCGAAGATGCATAACAAGGGCAAGACAAATCCTGTTTGTCGTTCATCGTAATCGGAAGAGAGAAGAGAAGCCTTCACCCCGTTGTCTACAGCCCAGCCGCGCGCACCTCTGCGGATACGTCGTTGGCAAACTGTTTGAAATTTTCTGTGAACATCCTGGCGAGCTTATGCGCCTGCTCATCATACGCTTTGGCGTCGTTCCAGGTCTTGCGTGGTTGCAGCAGTTCCGATGGAACGTCTGGACAGCTCTGTGGAACATGTACGCCGAAGATAGGGTCGGGCGTCAAAGACGTCCGGTCAAGTGTTCCATCAATTGCAGCGTGCACCATTGCCCGTGTAGCGGCAAGGTTCACGCGTTGTCCCACACCATAGGGACCGCCGCTCCAGCCGGTATTGATGAGCCATACCTGAACCTTGTGGCGGGTAATTTTATCTCCCAACAGTTGTGCGTAGACGCTCGGATTCAGCGCCATAAAGGGAGCGCCAAAGCAAGCGCTAAATGTCGCTTGTGGTTCTCGCACTCCACGTTCCGTTCCAGCAACCTTGGCGGTATAACCCGATAAAAAGTGATACATGGCTTGCGCCGGTGTTAACTTGGCGATAGGCGGCAGCACGCCGAAGGCGTCGGCGGTCAACATGATGATTGTGTGGGGATGTCCGCTGCGCCCGCTCCGCGAGGCGTTGGGAATGTGCGAGATCGGATAGGCTGCGCGTGTGTTCTCAGTGAACGCATCACTATCCAAATCCAACCGGCGTGAGCCGGTGTCAATCCTCACGTTTTCCAACAACGTGCCAAAGCGCCGTGTGGTGTCATAAATCTCGGGTTCCCCCGTCGGCGACAGGCGAATGACCTTCGCGTAACAGCCTCCCTCGAAATTAAAGACCCCTTGATCGCTCCAGCCGTGCTCATCATCGCCAACGAGGGTGCGGCGCGGATCAGCGGATAATGTGGTTTTCCCCGTCCCCGAGAGACCAAAGAAAATGGCGACATCATTTTCGTCTTTTCCGTAATTCGCTGAACAGTGCATGGGCAGCACGTTCTGCTGAGGCAGGAGATACGTCATGACCGTCAGCATTGATTTCTTCATCTCTCCAGCGTAGGCGGTGCCGCCGATAATGACCTCGCGTCGACCAAAGTGCAGGATGACAAAGGCTTCGGAACGAGTGCCGTCTTCGTCCGGCGTCGCGTTGAAACCTGGCGCGTCAATAACGGTAAAGTGCGGAACGTGCTGGGCTAATTTCTCTGCGTCCGGCTCCTGTAAGAACATATTGCGCGCAAAGAGATTATGCCAAGCTAATTCGTTGATAACACGGATGGGGACGCGATACTGAGGATCGGCTCCGACATAACAGTCCTGGATGTAGAGGTCCTTGCCTTGAAGATAGGCGGAAAGGCGCGCTCGTAGCGCTCCGTAGCGCTCCGCATCAAAGTGCTGGTTGACTTTCCCCCACCAGATTTTGTCCTGACTCGACGGCTCGCGTACCAGATACTTGTCATTCGGTGACCGACCAGTGTATTGGCCAGTGCGCACCACGAGCGGGCCAAGATGGGCGAGCAATCCTTCTCGCCGTTGAATGACGTGTTCGTAGAGCGCCGGGGTGGATAGATTCCACCACACCGTGTTGACGTTGCGAATGCCATGAGCTTCGAGACTATGAGTGCCTGGAGAGCCTTGTTGTTCCATTAACTCCTCCTCACGCGCGAGCACTTATTTTTTATGCATGGGTCTTCAAACTGCTACGCGTCAATCTGCTTTCGTGATGCGGACATAAAAGAAACAGGCAAGCATGGCGCCAGTATGCAAATACTAAGGTTATTGCTGAGGTGTTTGCAATTTTTCTGAAAGTTGAGAAAACCTGAGTGGTGTATTTCTCGCAAATAAGAAAATATAAGGCCAGTGCGCAAAAAGAGGAATAGATACACCTCAAGACGTTATACGGTTTCTTGATGATTATTATCCATTGGCTAACCCTTCGACTTCACTCCGTTACGCTCAGGGTGAACGGAAGGTTACCGCTCGTGCTGAGCGTAGCTGCGACAGCAGTGGAGTCGAAGTATACCGAGGATGGATAGACATCATATGGAATCCGTATTATGCCCCCTCCGCGATTGCAAGGCGACCGTTGCTTGCCCCGAGAGGGCGCCACAGTTAGTTTAGATAGGCTTGGACGGAAAAAACTGCTTGCGTGTAGAGAACGATCCTATCAATCAGTGAAGGTTTACTACATGAAAGTATCTGATTCGCTCGCTTCTGGTGAAGAGTTGTGTTGGCATGTGCTCCCCGGCAGTGAGGTTGCACAGCAGTTGCAGGTGGACCTCGCTGCCGGTCTGGACCCGGACGAGGCGGAACAACGAGGAAGTAAATACGGACCAAACGCGATTCAGGAGCAACGCCGCCGTCGCCCCTGGAGGATATTCCTCGACCAGTTTACCGATTTCCTGATTCTCGTCCTGCTTGCCGCCGCTTTTGTTGCCGGTCTCGTCGGCGAGCCGGAAGATACCGTCGCGATTCTTGTTATCGTGGTGTTGAATGGCGTGATCGGTTTCGTTCAAGAATATCGTGCTGAACAAGCGATCGCCGCACTCAAGAGACTCGCGGCTCCGCACGCCACGGTGCGTCGCGGCGGGCAGGTGCGCACGCTCTCCGTCTCACAACTTGTGCCTGGCGATGTTGTGTTGGTGGAAACCGGAAACTTGATCCCAGCCGATGTACGATTAGTGGAAACCGTCCAGTTGAAAGTGGATGAATCGCTGCTGACAGGCGAGTCGGTTCCTGTGGAAAAACAGGAGTCTCCCTTGGACGATACTAACCTGCCGATCGGTGATCGGCGCAATATGGCGTACAAAGGCGCTCTCGTCACTTATGGACGTGGGAGCGGCGTGGTCGTGGCGACCGGAATGAATACTGAGTTAGGGAAAATCGCCACAATGCTGAGCGAGGAAGAGGAGGTCAAAACCCCGCTACAGAAACGGCTAGCCAGATTCGGACAGCGATTGGCGTTAGCGGCGTTGGCTATCTGTGCAATCGTTTTTGCGGTTGGGGTATTACAGGGGAAATCCATTGTTCTCATGTTTCTGACCGCCGTCAGTCTTGCCGTGGCTGCGATTCCAGAAGCCCTTCCCGCAGTGGTGACGATCTCCTTAGCCTTGGGCGCCCGTGGGATGGTGGGAAAGAACGCCCTTGTGCGCCGTCTTCCGGCTGTGGAAACCTTGGGGTCGGTGACGTACATTTGTTCCGACAAAACAGGAACTCTCACGCAAAACACGATGCGCGTGGAACAAGTGTATGTGACCGGGAGGCTGGAAAAGGAGTTCAGCCAGCAGACCGTCAACACGCAGCCGTGGCGCTTATTCTATCAGGCGTTGGCGCTCAATAACGATGCGACTTGTAACGAGAGTGGGGCGATTGTAGGAGATCCTACTGAAGTTGCTCTGTATACTGCCGCACGTGAGGCCGGGTACGATCAAGTAGAATTAGGAACGGTTGCCCACCGTGAAGCGGAGATCCCTTTCGATTCGGATCGTAAGTGTATGACTACGTTTCATCGAGACTCGGAGGGGATTATTGCTTTTACCAAAGGCGCGCCTGAAGCGATCGTTGAAAAATGCGAAACCATGTTGTGCGAGTCTGGCGAGGTTGCCGTCGAAACTGCAGAGCTTTTACAATGCGCTGAAGCGATGGCGGCTGATGGGTTGCGGGTGTTAGCTGTGGCCTTCCGCAGATGGCCGGAATTGCCGGCTGATCGCTCGCCGCAGAAGAGCGAAACTGGAATGACTTTTCTCGGCTTGGCGGGAATGATGGACCCTCCACGCCAAGAAGCTCGCGATGCGGTCGCACAGTGTGTGTCAGCCGGTATTACGCCGGTAATGATCACCGGCGACCACCCGGCCACCGCCCACGCTATCGCTCGTCGGCTTGGCATCCTCACAAATGATGACGCGGTGCTGACCGGTCAAGAGTTATCTCAAGTCTCGCCGAGCGCATTTGCGCGGCGCGTCAAATATACCCGTGTGTATGCGCGCGTGGCGCCCGCGCAGAAGATCCGCATCGTCAAAGGGCTGCAGGAACAAGGCGAGTTTGTGGCGATGACCGGGGATGGGGTGAATGACGCTCCAGCGCTCAAGCGCGCCGATATTGGCGTAGCGATGGGGAAAACGGGAACAGACGTGGCCCGGGAAGCCGCGCACATGATTTTATTGGATGATAATTTTGCGACGATTGTGGCCGCGGTGCGAGCGGGTAGGCGGATCTTCGATAATATCCGGAAGTTTATCAAATACACCATGACCAGTAATGCAGGCGAGATCTGGGTGATTTTTCTGGCTCCCTTCTTAGGTCTCCCTATTCCTCTGTTGCCCATTCAAATCTTGTGGATCAATTTAGTGACCGATGGGTTACCCGGCTTGGCGCTAGCAGCAGAGCCGGAAGAGCGAGGATTGATGCAACGGCCGCCCCGACCCCCGCAGGAAAGCATCTTTGCCCACGGTATGTGGCAGCATATTGTCTGGGTGGGGTTATTGATGGGTGGTGTATCGCTCGTGACCCAGGCTTGGGCCTATTTTGAAGGGGCTCACTGGCGCACGATGGTGTTTACCACATTGACATTTTCACAAATGGCCCATGTGCTTGCCATCCACTCGGAGAGAGACTCGCTCTTTCAGCAAGGGGTGTGGTCGAATGTCCCACTCTTGGGAGCCGTGGCGCTGACCTTTGTGCTGCAGCTCGCCACCATCTATGTACCGTTTCTTAATGAGGTCTTCAAAACCGCGCCGCTGAACGCCACTGAACTGACGATCTGTCTTGTGTCCTCAACCGTCGTATTTGTGGCCGTAGAAATTGAAAAATGGCTGGTGCGACGCTCATGGCTTTATCAAGACTAGTACTTCGCTCCTCTCAGCGCGTTCGGGCCATCATCTCCCCAATCGTTGCTTTCAGTGGCAGTTGCTCTCGTAACGTAACAAGACTGGACATGATTACTTCCACCCCATGTGCAATGATTGCCGCGTTATCGGGACACTCTAACGCTTCGGCAATCCGGATGCCCGCAAGTTTGAATAAGCCGTCTTGCTCAGCAGCCTTCATTCCTCCGAGCGAAAAGAAACTATATTGTGTGGCTCGTGCATTGTAGAGGTGGAGCAAGTCCGCTTGGGTTTCTTCGAGCTCATCTTTTGCGTCCTCAGGGCAGGCTTGCCGCACAAAGGCCGGAAGCGTGACGCCAACGATACCCCCCATAAGCGCATTGCGCAGCACTCCGGAGATCTCGGTGGGAAGAGTCGAGGTGAAGGTGGCGGTAGCGACACGGTCGCAAGCATGAAGAAGGAAAATCAAGAGTTCCGCTGTTGTGGTTTGCGCTTTGGCGTCGCTGGTAAACGGGTCCTTCGCGACCTCTTGTGTCACTTCGGGGTGTTCTTTCAAGGTTTGCCACGAGGCATGAGCGAGTTCGAGCAGTTTTCCCCCAAGAGTTTGCACCGATTGCGCCGCGCGACTGTGATCTTTTGAGGTTAGCATGCCTTTTGTCTCCGATTGTCTCTGTTTATCATGGTATAGAGGTACAATAACGTTGAGCATACGAGAAGAGCAATCAGGGAAAGGGGCAAATCCTCGGTAGCATTTATGGATCATGATGTGAGAACTCAACAGGCTCGCACCCGCTCGCTCGCCCGTCGGGTGCGTATTGGTCGTTTTCTAACTATCGCCCTCATGGTGGCGCGCATCTATGGCGGCTACAAACTCATTCAATGGTGCGGGCGCTTTCTTGCTCGCCAGGGACAAGAGGAACGCTATCGTCGTCATCATCGCCGCAGCGCTGAGCTCATTTACCATACCGCCTTGCGTCTGGAAGGCTGGTTAGTAAAAGCTTGTCAGTTTGTCGGGACGCGGGCTGATATTCTTCCCCCTGAATATATTGACGTCTTATCACGCCTGCACGATCAAGTTCCCCCGCGGCCGTTTGCGGTGATGAAGAAACGGATTGAAGAGGAATTGGAGAAGCCGTTGGAGATGGTATTTGCCTCTTTTACGTCCAAGCCTGTTGCTGCTGCTTCTCTAGCGCAGGTGCATGAAGCGCAACTCCACGATGGCCGTCGCGTGGCCGTGAAAGTGCAATATCCTGACATAGCGTCTCTCGTCGATTTAGATGTACGGAACATTGCCTTTTTCGTAGAATGGTTGGCGAAGTTGGAGCCGCGCTATGACTTCCGTTTCATTGTGAAGGAACTCCAACGCTATATTCCTCTTGAGCTTGATTTCGTTCATGAAGGAAAAAACGCGGAGCTGGTGAGGCGTAACTTTGCCGCGCGCGGAAGCACGGTAATCGTGCCGCGGATTTACTGGGAATACACGACTACGCGGCTCTTAATCATGGAGTTTATGGAAGGGCTCAAGGTCACGGACGTACAGGCGTTAAGACAAGCCGGCATTGATCCTCGCGTGGTCGCGCAGCAACTGACCGACGCATACCTGCAACAGATTCTTCTTGACGGTTTGTTTCATGCCGATCCTCATCCCGGGAATTTGCTCGTTCAGGCAGGCCCACGCCTAGTGTTTTTGGACTTTGGGCTCACCAAGGATTTGCCCCCTGAATTTCCTGAAGAAATGGCGCGATTAACGACCGCGATTGTCACACAAAATACTGGCGACATTGTCGCTTCCTTCCGTCGCCTGGGGTTTATCACGAAACATGGTGGGGATAAGAGCC
The DNA here is from genome assembly GCA_050185455.1 of Binatia bacterium. Classification (GTDB taxonomy): domain Bacteria; phylum Desulfobacterota; class Binatia; order Bin18; family Bin18; genus SYOC01. Next base: position 6,850 of record JBFWZL010000225.1, read on the forward strand.
TCCTCGTGCTGGGAGAGGCGATGTTAGGGCACTCGGTCAAAGAAAATAAATCCTATGCGGACCCTGACATGGTCGATCGTTTTAACGCTGAATTGGCGGAGGCGATGCGAAACGATCCGATCGTGGAGGCGCCGAGCGATCTAGTGTTGGTTGGCCGAGTGATGGGATTATTGAGCGGGGTGGGAAAACAGTTAGGGTCGGAAGTCAATCTCTTGGCGACGTTAGCGCCGTATCTTATGACTGAAAAACAAAACCCCGACAGTGCTACCTCCTGAAAAGGAGGTCTCGCCGGTGAAAGCGAGCTGTCGGGGCATCGGTGGCGCCTGGATCCTCCCAAGCGACCACCCAGAAACAACTTGGGCGCGTCGGCCTAGGAGGCCACCACCTCACAACTCACCGTAAAATAGTCCATGCTGGATCACCTCCTTTCTCGGCGCACCCGTCGCGGGTCCAGAAACCGCTTAGCCAGGAACCAACCGCCGAATGCTGGCCCGAGGCGTGGCCCGCTCACGTCTCGCCGGATTGCAAGAGTCGTGGCGCTTGGGGCTGTGTCTACCCGGCCAATGTACTTACTGTATCCTCAAATGTTAGATAGGTCTAGTCAGAGGATTGTTGGCTAGAGCACCCTTTGCGGGAAAAGAGGAAGTGGAGAGGAGCGGACTCCCTTGCGGAAAAATGGACACCCTATATAGTGAGGACGCCAAAAACTATGCCATACTTTCATGCTACTGCAGTATTCGAAGTCAACGGAACGTCGCTCGAGGATGCCGACCGCACCGCTGGCGCACTATTTCGATCTTTTCGTCATCGTCGTGTTCATTACTATGAGCATGATGTGACGGCTGGAGCTGCGGCTTCTCCTTCTTCTCGCGTACTCCACTTTTCCGCTATCGCTGAATTTGATGCCGATGCTGGAAGTGAGGAACGGGCGGGAGAGATGACGGAAGAAGCCTTGGAAGCGCTTGCAACTGATGAGGTGCAGTTTATTGCATTCGGTTTGACACAGGGCGAGCCGCGTGTTCGTCCGACCGAACGTCCGGAACGAGAAGAAGTGGAAGCCGGTCGGCAACAAGAAGAGGCGCGCGGAGAAGGCGAAGAGGACGAAGAGCGTAAAGGAAGAAAGCGTAGCCCGCGCGGTCGTGGCCGGAGGCGAAAAAATGAAAGAGAACCTGAGCGCGTCCACGAAGAAGAGACGGCTGAAACAGCAACGCTTGCTCCTGAACCAAGCGACTCCTTTCAAGAGAAGGCCGAGCAGGGAACCCCTGTACGTGAAGAGCGTGTCGAGGAGGTGACAGAGGTAGCTGCCCCTATAGCCGCTCCTATCGTTGAGAGCCTGTCGCAAGCAGGACCAACTCCTACGCAGGTTGAGGTGAGAGAGGAAGTTCCTGTGGTTCCCCCGCCGCGAAGCTCTGCCTCAATGCGTGTTACTTTAACGATGTCCTTTCGTGCAAGGGAACTCGGATTTCAAACAAATGGGGATGGATCGCTGGACCAAGATGAATTTCTCTCCCGCGCGATTGCTGAAGCGCGTGCTCGTCATCCTGAGTTGCCAGCGGAAACGGCTCCGACACACGAGATTGCTGTACGTCCGTGGGGAGAGAGTGTATTGACGCTTACCTGGGCGTATGACGTTCCTGTTCCCTCTGCATCGGAAGACGCCTAAATCAAACCACACAACATTGTTATCCCGCCGCTCATACTGAGCGTAGCCCGTAGGGCGGAGTCAAAGCACGGCTACGCCCTCCCTATGTCCTTCGACTTCCCCTTCGACGAGCTCAGGGTACCCTCAGGACGAGCGGCCTTGAGGCCAACAAAATGGGAAACAACGAATGAATCTTTTGTGGTCAGGTTTAGTCGCAGTTCGCAATTCTTATCCGAGACGCGTGCGACTCGGGTTTTACCCTCGTCTGTCGTAAGCACAATCCTCGTGCTCATACTTCTCATTTTCTTCCGCGCTCGCTTTTTATCCTGAGCGATGGTACACCACGAAGCGGTGTGTGATTCACGTGGAGGTGTGACCTATGGATAATCTTCTGCCGTTAATGCTTGCCGATTGTCGGGTGCTGGATTTTACGCAATATCTGGCGGGACCCACCGTGACCCGACTCATGGCTGAGATGGGGGCCAAAATTATTAAGGTCGAGCAAGCGCCTATGGGGGATCCCTCGCGCCTGTTGCCTCTTGTCAAGGATGAACGGAGCGGCTACTTCGTCCAACAGAATCGCGGAAAAAAGAGCCTCTGCCTGGACTTCGGGAAACCTGAATCGCTTGACCTCCTTCGTTCCTTGGTCAAGACAGTGGACATTGTGGTTGAAAACTACGGTCCTGGGGTAATGGAAAAGCGAGGTCTCGATTACGAATCACTGAAAGAAATTAATCCCAAGTTGATTATGACGTCCATTTCCGCTTTCGGGCGCAAAGGACCCCTATCACATCGAGTTGGGTATGACCTCATCGCGCAAGCGTTTTCAGGGATCATGCACATGACCGGCGAACCTGACGGACCGCCGCAGTTTGTCGGACTCGGCATTGCCGATGTCGGCAGTGGGGTGCACGCATTCGCGGCGCTTGGCTATGCGCTGTACTATCGGGAAAAGACGGGAGTTGGACAGCATATTGATCTAGCCATGGTCGATGCGCTTTACCACATGCATGAAGTCAACGTACAAGTGCACTCGTTAAGTGATGGACAGTATGTGCCAATGCGTGGCGGGTCACATCATCCCCTTGTGTGTCCTTGTGGTGTGTTCAAGGGGCCGCAAGGATGGATCGTCATTCTGGCGCTCGACCGACAGTGGCCGGGCGTTGTGCAAGCAATGGAAAAACCAGAGCTGTTGCATGACCCTCGGTTTACGACCGGGGCCGAACGGGGAAAGAATCAAAAAGAGTTAATTCCTCTGATTGAATCCT
>JBFWZL010000226.1:0-9747 GCA_050185455.1 Binatia bacterium
AAAGAAGGAAATCGCTACAATATCACCAATTTAGAGCTTGAAGCACTGATGGCAATGACAGAAACGGAGCGCCAGACGAAAGTTCTTATCTTATCTCCCACCAAGATAGTTCAGAAAAAGCGAAAAGTTACAGCGTTTTCACAGAAGTCTCAGATCGCCAAGACGGCGAAAAACCCTTGTAAGGAGCACGTTTCTCTTCTTCTGCGGACATGAGCGCTCAGTGATTATTCTACTGCTCATTGTTCAATCACTTCCTGACAAGAGACTAGCGTGGTCACTTTAATGATCGGATTCGACACGGCTGACGGGGGCCATAAAAAGTTCGATTTGGCAGTAAAAACGGAAAGATCATGGGAAATAGGAATGAGAACATTCTGAAGAGCCCAGGCCCAGTTTTTACCTGGCCTTCTTTTCTCTCTTCATGGAAAAGTGCGAAGTGTAAGCGACTTTTCCTAAGAGAGTAGGGTGGCTCGCGTTGGATCAAATCTTGATAGCGCGAGGCGGACATAGGAGATGTTTCACCGAATTTTTATTGGCATTGGCTCAAATTTAGGAAATCGTCGCGCCCATTACCAAAAAGCGCTAGAACGTCTTGCCGCATTGCCGAAGACCCGTATTGTCAAAGCCTCCTCTTTGTATGAAAGCGAACCCCACGGGGATGCGAAAAACTGGTATGTGAACGGGGTTATTGAAGTCGAGACCGAGTTCACCCCGACCCAACTCCTTCATCGCCTGCAAAGCATTGAGCTTGACATGGGGAGAAAACGGACGGCTAACACGAAGAAGTGGGCGTCCCGCAAGATCGATCTTGATCTCCTCCTGTTCGATAACCAAACGATTGATTCCCGTACCCTCAAGGTTCCGCACCCGGAAATGCACAACCGTCGATTTGTCCTTCTACCACTTTCGGAGCTGGCGCCGCACTTGACGCACCCGCGTTTTGGCGTGACCATCGTAGAGTTATTGGCGGCGGTCAAAGATGACAAAAAGGTGCAGCTTTTGCCGCCAAATGCCTAACGCTATAACTATAACGCGCGGAAGGAAACGCCATGGAAATTTTCATCGATACCGCGAACGTTGACGAGATCCGTGATGTCAATGCGTGGGGCATCGTTGACGGCGTGACGACAAATCCTTCTCTTGTCTCGAAGACTGGAAGTACGCTTGAGTCCGTTCTCAAGGAGATCTGTACTATCGTCGATGGTCCGATCAGCGCCGAAGTTATCAGTGTTGATGCAAAAAGCATGGTGGAGGAAGGTAAACATCTTACCGCCATTCATCCTGATGTCGTCGTGAAAGTTCCTATGATTCCAGAAGGACTCAAAGCCACGAAAACTCTAAACAATCGTGGGATTCCAGTGAATGTGACGTTAACCCCATTCACTTCGTTCGCTCGGCCGAGCTCGGCGCACATGTTGTTTAGTGTCATCCAACAAATCATGAAACATCCATTGACTGAAATCGGACTTGAGCGGTTCCTGACCGACCACCACAAAGCAACGCGACGTTAAGGTTTCACGGGAAGAAAAATAATAATAAAATTTGTAGCCCCTATTATAACCCTTGCTGGTCTTGACGATGAGGAGAATAGCGACCTAACATAATAAAAAGTATACAGGCCGTCCGGGCAGGTGCTGAGAGCGCCTTCCTCCCCAGGTCTGTATCTTAGGGAAGTATTGCATTCATGGGTCAACTTCCTCCTGTCTATTTTGAACGGCTTTTAGAAAGCTCGCTTGATATTGTCATCGCCGTTGATGGCGGAGGGCAAATCATCTTCTACAACGACGGCGCCAGTCGGACGCTGGGTTACACGCCGACGGAAATGAAGGGAAAACACGTCACCACCGTCTACCCGACACTCTCTGAAGCCCGCCGGGTGATGACGGCTATGCGCGGTGGTGAAGCTGGAGAACAGGGAAAAATTAAAAACTTTGAGACTGTTCTCGTCGACCGAAACGGCGAACACATTCCCGCGACCATCTCTGGATCGCTCATTCATGATGAGGCAGGGCAAGAAATCGGCTCCATCGGCTTCCTTAAGGATCTTCGCGAGATTCGTAAGCGGGATCGTCTGGCCACGTTGGGTGAGTTGGCGGTCGGCCTCGCCCACAGAATTAACAATCCCCTAGAAGTTATTTTCAATAACTTAGACTTGCTTGGGAAACACGTTTCTCAGATTTGTCCGGATGAAGAATACGTTGTCGAGGAAGAACGTATTGAATCGATTCAGAGAGAACTGGCAAAGATTCGTTCCATTGTGAGTCGTATCGATGACATGGCCCACGGCAGTCGTTACGACACAAAAGAGTATATCCATGGTTCGCGCATGGCTGATCTCGGACAGGATGAGCCGCAAGTCAAACAGAAGAATGGGACAAAGCCGAGCGCGCGAGCGCTCGCAGGGTTAACGATCCTTGTAGTCGATGACGATCTTGGAGTTTGCTATTCACTGCGCGATTTGTTGCGTGAAGAAGGATGTGAGGTGGAAGTCGCCACGAATGGTCTCGAAGCCTTGAAGGTGCTCGCTCGGCAAAAAGTCGATCTGGTCTTGAGTGATGTCGTCATGCCGGATCTTGATGGCTATGATCTCTACATGGAGGTGCGTGAACGCTATCGCCAGACGCCGGTCGTGCTAATGACTGCCTATTTCTACGACAAGGACCATGTCATCAAGCGTAGCCGCCTTGAAGGATTGCAAGAAGTGATTTTCAAGAAGCCGGTTGATCCCACTAAGCTTAAAAACATTATTCTTCAGCGGTGCCGCCCTGAGTCGGCGGTCGCATCATCGCCGCCAGACGCCGGGGGGTCTTAGTGACGCTTCCGAATTACGCCACACTTGAAGGCACGACCACGTATCAGCAGCGCTTTTCGTCAACGCTTGCCCTATCGCATTTTCGCGAGTCTCTTGGGTTGAAGCTTTCCTCCATCGGATTCGGCACTTATTTGGGGGAGGCCGACGACGCAACTGATGCACAGTATGCAGAAGCCATTAGTCGTGCCCTTGCCCGCGGTTGTAATGTTCTGGATACTGCCGTCAATTATCGCCATCAGCGCAGTGAGCGCGTCATTGGTCGAGTTCTTTCCGCTCTTGACACTAAAGGGATTATAAGACGAGCCGAGGTGATTGTCGCAACAAAAGGGGGATATCTCGCGTTTGATCAAGCTGTTCCCCCGGACCCGCGTGCGTACATACACGAAACAGTCATTAAGCCGGGATTCGCGACTACCGATGATATTGTCGAATGGAATTGCATCGCCCCACGTTATATTGATGCTCAGGTCGAGCGTAGTCTAGAAAATCTCGATCTTGCCTGTCTTGATATTTACTATCTGCATAATCCTGAGGCGCAATTGCAAAAATGGTCGCGCCACGAGTTTTCTCGGCGAATTGAAGCGGTTTTTACTGTTCTCGAAGAGAAAGTTGCGGCAGGTAAGATTCGTTGCTATGGCACGGCGACGTGGAATGGGTATCGTCAACCGAACACCGCGCGTGATCACCTCTCCCTTGCTGACTTGGTTGCCATTGCTCAAAGAGTAGGTGGGCAAGAGCATCACTTCAAAGTCGTGCAGGCGCCATATAATCTTGCCATGCCCGAAGTGTTGACGAAACAAAATCAAGCCCTGGGAAAAGTAACCGTCAGTTTCCTCGAAGCGGCTCATCAACTTGATGTGACGGTCATGGCGAGCGCCACAATCCTGCAAGGAAAACTGGCGCAACAGCTGCCTCCGTTCATTAGCGACGCCTTGACCGGCCTCACTACAGACGCTCAACGAGCGATTCAATTTACTCGTTCAACGCCTGGCATTACGACCGCATTGGTAGGGATGAAGTCGGCTGTCCATGTGGACCAAAACATGGCTGTTGCCGTCATTCCTCTGGCGTCTATGGAGCAGTTTCAGAAACTCTTCCATGACCGTCGTTCTGATGAGTCCGCTTGACTCATCTTTGGCGAGAGGGTAGAACGGCGCAACTTTTGCCGACCCTCTCATGACCGAATAAGATTTTTGCTATAGATTTGAACATCATACCGATAGGAGAAACCCATCTATGCCGACCCCCCTTGAGCAATGGGTTGACCAGAGCGCCAAGCTCACACAACCCCAAAATATCGTCTGGTGTGACGGTTCAGAAGCTGAATACCAACGCCTGATCCAGGAGATGCTCGCCTCAGGTACGCTCATGGAACTGAACCAGAAAGAGTACCCGGGCTGCTACCTGCACCGGAGCGATCCCAGTGACGTCGCTCGTACTGAACATCTCACCTTTGTGTGCACCAGCAAACAAGAAGACGCTGGTCCGAACAATAACTGGATGCCTCCGGCGGAAGCCAAAGAGAAAGTCGGCGCGCTTTTTTCCGGCAGCATGAAGGGCCGTACAATGTACGTTGTCCCGTACATTATGGGGCCGACTGCTTCGCCATACAGTCAAATTGGCGTTGAACTGACGGATAGCCCCTATGTAGCTGTCAGCATGCGCATTATGACCCGCATGGGAAAAGTTGCGCTCGACCGGCTCGGCGCATCAGATAATTACGTGAAAGGATTACATTCGCTCGGAGACCTCAGCCCTGATCGCCGCTTTATCCTGCACTTTCCGGAAGAACGTCTGATCTGGTCGGTTGGGTCCGGCTATGGTGGGAACGCTCTGCTAGGCAAAAAATGTTTTGCCCTACGGTTGGGTAGCTACATGGCCCGTGAAGAAGGATGGCTGGCCGAGCATATGTTAATACTTGGGATTGAAGAGCCCAATGGCCGTGTGACCTATATTGCCGCGGCGTTTCCCAGTGCTTGTGGCAAGACTAACATGGCCATGCTGGTCCCGCCGTCGAGTCAGAAAGGATACAAGGTCTGGACGGTAGGAGAAGATATTGCCTGGATGAATATCGGGGCGGATGGTCGGCTGTGGGCAATCAACCCAGAAGCAGGTTTCTTTGGCGTGGCGCCGGGAACGAACTCGCGGACAAACCCTAATGTCATGGCGACGATCCAGAAGAATACCATTTTTACGAATGTTGCCGTTACTCCACATAAAACCCCCTACTGGGAAGGAATGGACGGTCCTCCGCCCCAAGATGCGATTGATTGGCAAGGGAAACCCTGGACGCCCGAGAGTGTCACCAAGGCTGCTCATCCCAATTCTCGGTTTACTACTCCGGCGCACCAATGCCCGGCAATGTCTCCCGAGTGGGAAAGCCCGAACGGCGTGCCAATCTCAGCGATCTTATTTGGCGGGCGTCGCGCCAACTTGATCCCGCTCGTATATCAGTCTTTTAACTGGCAGCATGGCGTATTCCTCGGCGCCACCATGGCGTCCGAGACAACAGCAGCGGCAACCGGAGCCGTGGGGCAAGTCCGACGAGATCCGATGGCAATGTTGCCGTTCTGTGGCTACAACATGGGCGATTACTTTGCGCACTGGCTCCGTATGGGACAGCGCCTCAAACAACCGCCGCAAATCTTTCGTGTAAACTGGTTCCGTATGAATCCGGAAGGTAAATTTCTGTGGCCGGGCTTTGGTGAAAACCTGCGCGTGCTGCGCTGGGTGCTAGGACGAGTGTATGGAGAAATTGGTGCTCAAGAAACCCCGATCGGCCAGGTGCCGTATCCTACGGGCATTGATGTAACAGGGTTAGAGGTGTCGCCGGAAGCGCTTAAAGAGCTGTTTGCCATTGATCGTGACGGCTGGCTTGATGCAGTTGCCGGTCAACAAGAGTTCTTCAAGAAATTTGGCGATCATATGCCTAAGGAATTGAGGCAGGAAAGCGAAGCCTTAGCAAAGCGACTGCGAGCGTAGGGGCTAGGGGTTGGGGGTTAGCAAAAAAGTCTTCCCCCACTCCCTATTCCCCACTCCCCAACCTCATGGCTATCCGCATCACCAAAGTCTACACTCGTACCGGCGACAAGGGATTTACGAAACTTGTCGGTGGGAAAAAAGTTCTAAAAGACGCCACACGGATCGAGGCGTACGGCACAATCGACGAATTGAACTCCGTTCTGGGTCTTGCGCGGGTTTTCAACGACGATCTCAAAGATCGCTTTCCCACTGCGCAACGCCTTAATGAGATCTTCCGGCGTTTACAGAATGAGTTGTTCGATCTTGGAAGCGAACTCGCGACTCCACCGGATTTTTCCTATGAGGGGATGTTTCGCGTTGGAGACGATGAGGTCAAGTCGTTGGAAAAGCTCATCGACGAATTACAGAAGGACCTTGCCCCTTTGAATTCCTTTATCCTTCCTGGAGGCGGAAAAGTTGGTGGGTTTCTTCACCAAGCGCGGACCGTATGTCGGCGGGCTGAACGAGAAATTCTGCGACTCTCTCGTGAAGAAGAACTCAGTCCTCATCCGCTCAAGTATGTCAATCGTTTAAGCGACTTGCTTTTTGTGCTTTCCCGTTGGGTGAGCAAAAATCTCGGCGAGCCTGAGTATTTGTGGGAGCGGGGTTTGCGAGGGCACGAAAGAGAAAAAGGCATAAAACGGAAGGTGTAAGAAGGAGACCGGTATGGCTGAATCTTCTTTGTACTTCAAGCAAATTGAACTCGGACCGATGCAGAATTTCGCCTATCTGATCGGTGACGCCGCAACGCGCGAAGCCTTAGTCATAGATGCGGCTTGGGATATTCCTGGTATTCTCCAACTCGCAGAGCAAGATGGATTCTCCATCACGAAAGCGTTGGTCACCCATTATCACCAAGATCATCTTGGCGGCGACTTTGCCGGTCAACATATTCAAGGCGCCGCTGAGTTGCTCGAACAGATCAAAGCCAAGATCTATGTCAACAAGGAAGAAGCGCCTTTTCTAGCGCGGTTAATCGGACTCTCGGACTCAGACATCGTGAAAGTCGAGGGAGGCGACACAACGAATGTAGGGAACTTGACTGTGACGTTTATCCATACTCCAGGTCACACCCCCGGCTCGCAGTGTTTTTTGATTGACAATCGTCTTGTTGCTGGCGATACGTTATTTATCAATTCTTGTGGGCGAGTGGATCTTCCTGGAAGTAGTCCTGAAGATATGTATTACAGTCTGCGGAAGCTGGCGGAACTCGCTGACAGCACGGTTCTCTATCCGGGGCATAATTACTCCAATCAGCCGTTTGCTCCACTTTCCGAACAAAAGCGCCACAATCCTTACTTACACCTCAGCGCCGGAAGTCTTCAGGAATTCCTCTCGATGATGGGCTAGCGAACGTCACTCATGACAAGATCAAGCTGCTCAAGCATCACTACTAGGTCACCGAAGTCTTCCAACCAAGGCACTAGATCGTGTACCTGCACTTCGGATGGCAATTCCATCAGTTCCCGACTTCGCTCTCCTTCCTGGAAACTATAAAAAGCGACTTCTGGCGTATTGGCGGACGTAAAGCATTCCGATGCTTTCCACAGTCCTGAGTCCATCTCCAATGGATTGTTTCCTACGTTAACTCGCTTACCCTCCATAGAAATAATCTTCCCTTTCAGCATCTCCTCTTTAGTGGAAACCGCTGGTGGTCAGAGCCTGAATTTCATCAGCAGAAATGTTCCAAACATAACCTACTCTGTTGACTATTTTCAGTGAACGTGTATAGCTTGTAGTCTTCTTTTAGGTTCTCTTTATCCTATTGCATCTTCTATTTTGGCTATAATTTTAATTGAAAGGGAAGGGGTATATGCGCATGAAAAGCCAATGGGGAGTAGGCTTAGTCCTAGCATTTTTTCTGACTGTTTTTGGGTCCGGACAGACGGTCTTTGCCGGCAGTGATAGGGAATTATGCTTTTCTATTACCTCAAATGAGGTTCCTGGAGCTCCCGTGCTGTTTATTACTCTTGGCCTGAAGAACCTCAAGAAGGGACATTTCCTCGTTTCTGGCGCGTCTTGTGAGGAGAAAGGGTCTAAGAAATGTGGTCCGGTCTTTGGCAACGCTGAATTGGTGGAGGGCGATGATGTTGAAATCACGTTGATAGGAGCCGACCTGAATGATCTAGACACACCCGAAGTTATCGATGATCTGTTCGCTAGTGTACAAACGCACGTCATTCTCAATTTTGATACTGGGAATGGCGCCTACTCTTCGCATGCGTTGATCACGGTTGGGAATCAGGATGAAACGAATGTGATCTTCCAAGATTCCGGCACGGTCAAATCTGAAACCTGTGCTGAAGAAACACGAGAAGAACGGGAAAGGGACAAACGTTTCAAAGAGTTTCTCAAACGGCAGACAAGAAGCAATTAGTCACGTGAGTTGTGGCAAGTCTAGCATCTCAAGGACTGTCACCACTTAGGATTGTCGTACGGCGCTTATACGGGAATCCAGAATCGGTTCAGTTGATGATCCGTGAATGCGGTCTAGGTAGTGTTTTAGGAGAAAGATTCGCCCATAGAACTCGCTTGCCGCCGCCTCGGCTTTAACGCGCAGGTAGGGAAACGCTTCTTTGCTCTCGTTTGCTGGAGTCGGCGTTATTTCAACTATGATCGAGATTCCTTCTTCTAGGAAAAGCGGAGCCGGATGAACACTCGTAAGCTTGGGGGAGAAAGCCATGGAACGCTCACCCGGCCTGTGGTGGGGGGAGGGACAAAGTTGCTACGACGTCGGCGGTCCTTTGGGAGACTTGGGTAACTCTGGATTCATATAACCCCACGATTGTGCGCTAGAGGTGTAAATATCTATCGTCGGTCGGTGACTGCTTGGATCATCTAAACTGCTTGCCATGATGCCCATAGCCTCGGGCATGAGGGCTGGCATACCAAAGAGACGGGAGCCGCAGATAAGACAGAACCCACGACTTAAGGTGTTTCCGCTCTCACCCTTGACCTCGTAATATTTTACTTCGCCGGTGATTTTTACGGCATTTCTCGGCATGAAAAATACCGAGGCATATGCACTACCAGTCGCTTGCTGGCAGTCACGGCAGTGGCAGTTACCTGCCATCATGGGTTCAACAGAACACTCATACCGCACGGCGCCGCAAGCACAGCCACCAGAAAACGGAGCAGCCATACTTCACTTCCTGTGGGAGATAACTTTTCTTGACATACTGTATATAGATACAGTATTATTGCTTTATGTCAACTATCCCCCTTACGCCCCGCCAAGAACGGCTATTGCGGATTATTGAAGAGTCCGTGGCGAAACGCGGGTACGCTCCCACCCTTCAAGAAATGGCGCACACTATGGGCATTGCCTCGTTGCAAGGGGTAAAAGATCATTTGGCCGCTTTGGAGCGCAAGGGATACTTAAACCGCTTTCCGGGACGTCGGCGCGCGATTACTGTGACCCACCCGCTCTTGCCTCTAGAGGGAAGCGTACCGGTTCTTGGACGCGTAGCGGCGGGAAAGCCACTGTTAGCGGTCGAGAATCAAGAGGGCGCTCTTAGCCTTAATGCGGATCTCCTAGGAACAGGCGCGCACTTCGCTCTTAAAGTGCAAGGTGACAGCATGATTGAGGCTGGGATCGAGGATGGAGATCATGTGATTGTGCGCCAACAAGACGAGGCAAATACTGGTGATGTTGTCGTCGCACTGCTTGGCGAAGAAGTCACGGTGAAGCGATTACGCAAGCAAGACGCGGCGCTGTTTCTTGAAGCCGCTAACGCCGCCTACGCCCCCATTCCGCTCACCGGGCAGTCCTCAGCGCCGCGTATTTTGGGCGTCGTGGTAGGGTTGTATCGGAAACTTGGCCGGGTGCGTTAGAGCCTCTGTTGCTAATATCACCCTCATGCTACCCGTTCGCATGAGGGAAGTGACCGCTCGTTGTAAAACGTAGCCTTGGA
>JBFWZL010000227.1:0-9730 GCA_050185455.1 Binatia bacterium
CCAGAGTAAGACTCGACTGTGCCCTAGCAAGTCAGCCATGCGACCACAGCCCAGGAGGAAACTGGCGTACGTTAATACATAGCTAATGACGATCCACTGAATGAGTGAAACATCAAGTTGAAACGTTGCGGAGATCGCTGGAAACGCAATGTTCACGGAGGAATCAAGCGACGCGAGCAGTCCGCTCAGACTGGCAAGTGTGATAATCACCCAAGAAGTTGAAGGTTGCGATGGCGAATCCGATGTTGGGTCCATCTTGACAATCTTTGCCTGCATGAGAGAAATGCTGCATCTAACCAGGAATCCTTTCCACCTGTCAATTGTTCTGCATGAAATAAGGAGCATTCATTTTTTATGTCTCAAGCTCAATCCTTGCGTGCGCTCTTGGCGCAAACCCGATTTCTCATGGCTGCGGGCGCTTATGACGTCATCTCCGCCCGGCTCGTCGAAGAAGCGGGCTTCCCGCTGGTGTACTACTCGGGGGGGGTCTCGGCTGGCGCTTTGGGGTATCCAGACTTTGGTTTGCGCACGCTCACCGAGATGACCATTCAACTTGAGGGTGTGTGTCGCGCGGTGAACGTGCCGGTCATCGCCGACGCGGAAGCCGGTTTTGGGTCTGTGCTGAACACCGTGCGTATGGTGTTGGACTTCGAACGGATCGGCGTTGCCGGCTTCCATATTGAAGACCAGGATTCGCCGCGCCGCTGTGGGCACCTGGGGGGAAAAATTCTGATCTCGCCCTCTGAGCACGCCGCGAAAATCCGCGCGGCGACGGAAAATCGTACGAACGCCGACACAGTCATCATCGCGCGCATTGATGCGATTGCCGTGAATGGTATTGACGACGCCATATATCGCGCGGACGCGTACTTGGATGCCGGCGCCGATATGCTGTTCTTCGAAGCGTTTGAGTCCGTCAAACAAATGGAGAAGGTGTGCGTCCGCTTCGCTGGCAAGACCGCCCTCGTTGTCAATATGGTGGAGGGTGGGAAGACGCCATTTCTACCGGCGCGTGACTTGGAGGAATTAGGGTTTAAGCTGGCGATCTACCCCGTCGCGTCCGTGCTGGCGGCGAGCTACCAAATGCGGAAAGCGCTCCGGACCTTGCGCGACACGGGAACGACTCAAGGCGTGTGGCATGAAATGTTGCCCTTTGGCGAAGTGTTCAACGGCTTGCTCGGATGGGATCAAGCGCTGTCGTTTATTGACCAGTATAGTGGGAAACCGGAAGAGGGAAAACGGAAAAGGTAAGGTGTGAGGCGGAAAGCGTAAGAAAGGATTCCTATACCTTGCCGTGTATCTCACGCTTCACACCTTGCGATCGTAAATTATGGAAGCTCTTACAAAAGAATCCTTCGCTTCATTGCCTACTGCTGAGCAGGTTGCTTGTCTTGAACAGGTCGACGCGCGGACACGTCAACAATTGATTCTTTCATCGCAAAATAGCTTATCTCTCACTCGCGGTCTTTCTTCGGAAAAATTGTTCTATACACTGAAAGAGATCGGTCTCGCTGATGCCGTTGACTTACTCGCCCTCGCTTCTCCCGAGCAAGTACGAGATATGGTTGACCTCGATTGTTGGCGGAAAGATGAACTGGATGATCGCCGCCTTCTGACGTGGTTGATGTTTTTGGATGAAGCGGGGAGCAGTAAACTCGCGGAGTGGGCGCTCCACGTAGACATCGAGCTAGTAGTGCTGCTCGTGAGGCGTCACTTTGAGATCGTGCGAAAAGCGGAGATTGAGGAAGACCTTAATTTTAACCAAACCCTTTATTTTACGTTCGATGATCAATATCTCCTCCGCTTTATCGGAGAAGAAGAGCCGATCTTAGCCTTGCTCCTGGAGCGGATACGGGTGCTCGACTACGAAACATATAAGCGCCTTTTGGAGTGGAGTTTATTAGAGCTGGACAGCTCCCTCGAAGAAGATTCCTTGCGCTGGCGCAATGCGCGCCTGGCTGATCGCGGCTATCCCAGTTACGATGAAGCTCAAACGTTATTCCGCTTTATGACGCCGGCGGCGGTGTTGCCTGAACGATATCAGCGAGCTACCGCGACAAAAGTACGGTATGCCGCGGATGAAGAGTTTGCTCCCGCCGATCACGCGTTGATGCTCATTGATGGCGACCAGGATTCATTGCTTGTCCGTGCTCTGTCAGCTTTGTCCCCGGAAGTTACCGAACAAGTTGGACACGAACTGGCCATGCTTACCAACGAAACTGCGGTAGCTGAAGCATGCGACCTTGGGGAACTTGCCGAGGTGCGCAAGTGTGCAGAAGAAGTCCATGACTACGTTAATATCGGGCTAGCTCAGCTGGCGCATGAGAACGAAGCGGAAGCAGCCCGATTGCTGTCCGAGACGCTCCTGCGACCCTTCTTCCAAGTTGGGGTGGGCGTTACCCTACGTTTACAACAAGGCGCCCGCGAGCTTGATGTGATGCTGCGTCACCGAATCGGTGACGCATGGGAAGACTGGTTGGATTCGCCTTTTCGGGAAGTCTGCGCGAACGCGCGGCGACATCCGCCAGTATTCTTTCGTGGCCTGGAAACGCCGGGTGAGATCTTTTTTCGCCGGTTCCGGAATATCATTGATGTGAAAAAAGTAGAGGCCGTGCTCAACGTCGTTCCTGTTTGGTTCGAGGTGTTGCAACGGTGGCAATTATTGCCGGATCGTTACATCTCTGAACAAATATCACTAGCGATTCTCTGGAACACTGCTTTTGCTCGCTGGATACTCAAAAACGAGATAGGAACGCAACCACTGAAACGCAGTGAGGTGAGCCTCTTCCAAAAAAAGGTTCGACCCTCTTCGGTTGACGGTGAGCTGAATCGCTTTCTTGCTTTTCTGACCGTGCATTTGTCCTTAACTGCCGAGGAGATTGAAGCGATGAAGGTGCTTGCTTCCTTTGCCCGAGAAAAGTTAAGCGAGGCGCTTGCCGTTGATGCTGAGACCGTGGACCTGCGCTTCCTCGATGGAGTGTTGATTGATGCATAGCTCGGGGTCTTTGATCGGAAGCCGAGACGTCTGGAATTCCGTTGATTTCCCCGGGAACGTTGATTAGGATCGAGGAGAAATGGAAAATCTCTGGGAACGCGCTGAAGAATTACTGACTGCTGGAAAACCGTTTGTACTTGCCACGATTATCCGCACTCGCGGCTCCGTGCCGCGCGAAGTTGGGGCCAAGATGGTAGTTCCACTTGAAGGTCAACCGTTCGGTACGATTGGCGGAGGTTGTGGTGAAGGAGAGGTGCTCCGGCGCGCCTATCCTCTCTTCGATCAAAACGTACCGCCGCGCATCGTCGAAGTGGACCTGACCGGCGACTTTGATCAAGATGAAATTCAAGTGTGTGGCGGACTTATGGACGTGGCGCTTGATCTCTGGCGTCCGGAAGAACACCGTGAATTAGTGCATGCCTTGGCGGATGCGACTCGCGCTCGTCGGCCCACTGCTCTTGTGACGGCTATTCATCCTGTGCAATCACTTCCTGCCGGTGCGAAAAGCTGCCTAGCGTTGAGCCCTGAGGGGGCGGCGCTTACCCCGAATCTGCCGCTTGATCCCAAAACCGTGCGGACGTTTATCGCTTCCGTGCATGCCGGGAAACCTGAACTCTTTACGATTTCTCCACAGGGCGAGATCGTCGAAGACTCGGTTGCTCGAGGTGAAGAATGGCCGCGAGTCTTTGTCGATGTGCAGCCTGGGCTGCAAACAATGATCATCTGTGGCGCCGGCCACATCGCGCAGCCGTTGTGCGAAATTGGTCACATGATGGGGTTCCGGACGATCGTGGTGGACGATCGTTGGGCGTTTGCAAACCGGGAACGCTTTCCGCATGCGACGGATGTGCGCGTGGGCCCCTTTGTGGATGTCCTGGAAAGCCTTGACATTAACGAGCAGACGTTTGTGGTGGTGGTCACGCGCGGCCACAATTGGGATGAAGCGTGTGTCCGCACCGCGCTCAAGAAAAATCCTGGCTATCTCGGAATGATCGGCAGTAAGCGCCGCTCGAAAGCGACGCTGGAGAGACTGATGGAGCATGGCTATAGCTCTGAGGCGTTGAGCCGTATCCACACGCCCATGGGCCTGGATATTGCTGCGGAAACGCCCGCCGAAATCGCCGTTGCCATTGCCGCGGAAATTGTGCGGGTGCGACGGAAGGGACCAATCGAAACGATCTCGATTGCGGCGAAGACACGCCCAGGCGGGACGTTGAAGTTCACCACGTAAGACACCTAACGTAAAACGTAAGCGAGGGAGAGCAAGGAGTAACGAAATGTTTATTTTCGTGTTTTGCGTTTTACGCTTCACCTTTCACGCTTCTTTATGATCTCCGGCATCATTCTAGCGGCAGGCGAATCTCGTCGTATGGGCTCACCCAAAGCTCTACTGCGGTATCAAGGAAAAACATTCATCGAGCGAATCTGTAATGCCTTTCTCTCGGCTGGAGTTGATGAACTGATCGTCGTGCTCGGCGCGCGAGCAGATGAATTGCAGCGTGCACTCCCTGTTCACCCTCGGCTGCGTACGGTTGTTAATCCACGTTATTTCCAAGGACAACTGTCGTCCTTAATGACAGGCATTGGCTCCTTGTCCCCTGAAAGTGAAGCTGTCGTTGTAAACCTTGTCGATCATCCTTTAATTGCGGCGGAGACGATCAACGCTTTAATCGCTTCCTTTCGCGCCGAGCCTTTGCCTATTCTCATTGCCGCTTATAACGGCAAGCGGGGTCACCCCGTACTGTTTTCCCATCAGGTGTATGGCGAAATCCTCGCCGCGCCGCTCGACCAAGGGGCAAAGGTCATTGTGCGAAAAGATCCGTCGCGTGTGAGAGAGCTGCCTCTTGATGATCCAGGTATCCTGGCGGATATTGACACGCCGGAAGATTACCGACGATATGTTGGCGGCGCGAAGTAAAGAGGGCCTAACGGATACAGGGCCCCTTTACTTTGTGAGAGAAGGATAGGGTGAGGGGTAAGGCTTATTTCGTATCCGTCCTTTGCAAAAACTCTACTGGTACGCCATCGGGGTCCTCTGTATAGAAACTGCGCATCGTCGGCATGATCTGCACCAGACCGGAGGTGATCGTGACATCCCTTCGTTGTTGCACTTCTTTATATTTGCCCTCGACGTTAGGAACGTAGATACACAGGTGTGGGCTGCCGACGTTGTTGTGATGTAGGTCTAATGTTACCCCTCCTTTGTCGACGTACTCGATAAGCTGCAGCATGAACGAACCCAGGGTTAAATGCGCGACTTTGAGTTTTGCGCCTGGGTTATTCGTGAGCGTATCAAATTCCTTACTGCTGACGTTCAGCATCTGTTCTGTTTCTTCCTTCATGCCGACGACATCGCGGTAAAATGCTACCGACCGTTCTAGGTTCTTGACCGTCAGGCCGACGTGATAGAGTTCCGCCATAATAATTTCCTCCTTTGCTTTGGGGCTATATCACAATGCCGTCGAGAAACCCACGAGTTGTCGAAACTACGTAGTCCATGGTACGTGGTGCGTGATTGGGGTTTTCGTCTTCCGCCTTCCGTCCTTCGCCTCCCGGTTTCCTTTTCCCGTCTTTCTCTGTGCTTCTTCCTGTGTTCGTGATAGAGCAAATGACAGTCAAAGTCTTGGGGATGGGGCAGATTCTGACCGAATTGTTGTTTCGTTGGAACAACACGCCACATTGTCTTGGGATTCCAATACACCCAGACCACAAGCACGAAGGAGAACAAATTGGCCCGATGGTGTGCGCTTCAGTAGAAAATGTCCTGGCTGAGATAGCAATTGCACTGAAAAACAAAGCGCAAAGTAAATAAGGGGGGAGTTATGCAGCAGTTCCACACCGAGCGTGAGCAGCGGTTTACTGATTTGGCGGCTACATTGGCGGATGAATTTGCGCCACGGGCGGCGCACTATGATGAGACGGAGACGTTCCCACACGAGAACTATGCCCGTTTGCGGGAGAGCGGGTACACGGTCTTGACCATCCCGGAAGAGTTGGGTGGAATGGGGGCAAATGTCCTAGAGCGTATTAAGGCGCAGGAACGCCTCGCCCAGGGCTGCGGCGCCACCGCGCTCGCCATTAACATGCACTTCAATGTCATGGGGCTGGCGATCGATATGTGGCGCAGGTTCAAAGCTCCTAATACCGAAGCTCTGCTTAAAAAGATTGCCAATGAACGATTGATCTGCGGTGGGTCGGCCTCTGAACCCGACAATGCGGTTCCTGTTTTGCGCCCAAAAGCGACTGCGCGACGAGTGGATGGAGGATGGGTCGTCAACGCGCGCAAGATTTTCAGCACGCAAAGTATTGTGTTGGATCGTTATTTTACAGAAGCGGCCTGCGACAACGGTTCCGAAAAAGCCACGATTATTACGTTTCTCATCCCGCGCGATACGCCTGGCTTCATTGTCAAGGATGACTGGCATACGATGGGCATGCGTTCCACCGCTTCTAACAGCACAGAACTGAAGGACGCTTTCGTGCCAGAATCGTGCATGATCCTTGAACGTCCAGTGTATACGCGTGGAGGCGTAACGGACACGTTCCTGCGCGCGCCATTTACGATCGGTTCAGTCTATATCGGCATCGCCATTGCCGCGAGAAATTTTGTGGTAGACTTCATGCGCGAGCGTCCTCGATTTCCTCTCAAAAAACCGATGAGTCATTTGCCAAGCGTCTATAACAAAGTTGGTGAGATGGATATGCTTATCGAAAGTGCGCGTGCGGTTATGTGGAAAGCTGCCGCTGAAGTCGAGCAAGAACATCCCCGTACGTGGGCGCGGAAAAGCGTGGCGGCGCGCATGGTGGCAATGGAGAATTCGGCTCGGGTCGTTGACTTGGCGTTACGTGCTGTTGGCGGTGCTTCGTACTTCAAACGACTTCCGTTGGAACGTTACTATCGAGATGTTCGTGCCGGTCTCTATCACCCTTTCGATAGCGACGAAACGCTAGAGTTCCTTGGCAAGAGCGCCTTCGGCATTTCCTTACTAGAGGATGACATGATCTGGGCGTGACCGATGAGAGAGACAACGCACTGTCTGGTTTTGTGCTTTTTCGTCGTCTTTTTTCCGCTTTCGTCCATTTTGGTTGCGCGTACACGTCTAGGATGGTATAAACTGACGCGCCTCAACCTAGAGCGAAAAGGCCGCGCCTTCTTCCATCTATGCCGGCGTGTTCCTGGCTGAGGACAATTCTAATAGTTTATTACGCCGCCCGGCTTCGTGCGGGCGCACGATGAAAGAGGAGGGAACCTTGCACGCTATTACGTATGAATCCCCAAAGTCGCTCGCTCAGGCGCTCAGCCTGCTTGCCGTTGCTGGCGAGAAAGGCCGGGCCTTGGCTGGAGGAACGGATCTGATTATTCAGATGCGCGCTGGAGTGAGAAACCCGCAACAGATCGTGGATGTGAAAAGCATACCCGAGTTGCAAACCATTGCCTTTAGTCCACAGGATGGGCTCCGTCTCGGCGCGGCGGTCAGTTGCGCTCGTATTACGGAGGATACCGTTTTGAAACAACACTATCCTGGTTTGGTCGAAGCCGCTGCCTTGATCGGATCTGACCAGATTCAAAATCGTTGCTCGCTAGGAGGCAACCTCTGTAATGGATCACCGGCGGCGGATACCACACCGGCGCTCATTGCCCTGGGAGCAACCTGCGTGATCGCAAGCTCTAAAGGCACCCGCACGGCTCCGGTTGAACAAATTGTCACCGCTCCCGGACGCACGGTGTTACAGCCGGATGAGCTGTTGATCGAGTTTCTCATCCCCGCGCCTAAGCCGCACTCATCTGACTGCTATCAGCGGTTTATTCCTCGGAACGAAATGGATATCGCGGTGGTTGGTGTTGGCGCTACGGTAACAGTGGAGGGCGGAAAATTCACGGCTGCGCGCATCGGACTTGGCGCTGTGGCTGCGACTCCCTTGCTGGCAAAGGAAGCCGGAGATTCGCTTGTGGGAAAACCGGTGAATGATGAATCTATTGCTGCTGCAGCCGCATTGGCGCAAAAGATCGCGACGCCGATCACGGATATGCGCGGCACGGCGGAGTATCGGAAGCATCTCGTCGGCGTGCTCACACGTCGTGTGGTGAAAGAGGCGGTGGAACGCGCAAAAGCAAGATAGGTCATTAGTTTTTAGTTCTTAGTTATTAGAAAATGATAGACAAAAACTGTCGGCCTGCAGATCTTCTAAAAACTAACAACTACTACTAATTGCCTTAAAAGAAGGAAGGCGAAAATATGTCTGGAAAAGTACACGTTGAAACTACGCTCAATGGAGAGTCGGTCGAGTTCTTGTGTGAGCCGCGTCAGAGTTTGCTTGAAGTGCTCCGCGATGTGCTCGGGTTCACCGGCTCCAAAGAAGGCTGCTTGACTGGTGATTGCGGCGCGTGCAGCGTAATTATGAATGGTCGTGTAGTCTGTTCATGTCTCGTCCTTGGCCCTGAGGCTCAAAGTGCAACCATTGAAACTGTGGAAGGAATGGCTCAAGAGAACGCTCTGCACCCATTACAACAAAAATTCCTCGAACATGCTGCCCTACAGTGTGGTATTTGTACGCCGGGATTCTTGGTGACCGCGAAAGCACTGCTTGACAAAAACCCGAATCCTACTGAACATGAGGTTCGCTATGCGTTGGCGGGAAACCTCTGCCGATGTACTGGGTACGATAAAATTGTACGTGCGGTGTTGGACGCCGCTACTGTCATGCAAGGGAGGTAAGTATGGAAGTGCAAGAGCATAAATTTAAAGTCATTGGCACCCGCCCAATCCGGCATGACGGGGTCGACAAAGTTACCGGTCGCGCAAGATACGGTGCTGATGTCACCCTGCCGGGAATGCTGCATGGCAAAGTATTACGCAGCCCGCACGCGCACGCGCGCATCAAATCGATTGATGCGTCGGCGGCGCTGGCTTTGCCTGGAGTGAAGGCTGTCGTGACGAGCGCGGATTTTCCGAAACTCAAATCTGGAGTGGTGCCCATGGGCGAACTGCCCATGAATCCCCACTATATGTCCATGAACCTCCTGGCGCACGATAAAGTGCTCTATGATGGACATGCTGTAGCGGCTGTGGCGGCTATTAGTCCACACATTGCCGAGGAAGCTCTGAAGCTTATCAAGGTTGAGTATGAAGTGCTCCCCCACGCCCAAAACGTCGTTGCCGCCATGAAGGATGGTGCTCCTATTCTCATTCCCGAATTACGCACGAGTGGCGCGCCGGAAAAGAGTGATAAAGAGACAAATATCGCGAGCCAAGTTCGTTTCGCTCGTGGTGACCTGGATGCGGGATTCAAGGCTGCGGACGTTGTCGTTGAGCGTGAATTTGATACGGCGATGGTCCATCAGGGGTACATCGAGCCACACAACGCTGTGGCGCAATATAACCCTGATGGTCAAACTACAATTTGGACTAGTACACAGGGGGCTTTTACTGCCCGTGATCAGTGCGCTTTAGTCCTGAATATCGCAGCAAGTTCGATTAAGGTGGTGCCGGCGGAAATCGGCGGTGGGTTCGGTGGGAAAATTCCTATTTATCTTGAACCTCTGGCTTTGTTGTTGTCTAAGAAGACCGGCAAGCCCGTCAAATTGGTAATGAGTCGAGGCGAGGTGCTGCGCGCCACCGGACCGACGTCCGGTTCGCACATGCGCGTCAAGATGGGCGCAAACAAACAAGGGAAAATCACGGCCGCGCAAATCTGGATGGCCTATGAGGCTGGCGCCTTTCCAGGATCTCCAGT
>JBFWZL010000228.1:0-9670 GCA_050185455.1 Binatia bacterium
TTGAACAGTCACCATAAGAGTCGGTGAAGGTTTGATCAGCTGTAAGCGTTTCGCGAGGTTCATAGGTTGCTCTCGGCTAGAAGTAGATAGGGGCGCATCATGCCGCGCCCCTATCTATGGTTCGTTATGAAATAGAGGCGAAGGTGTTGCTACGTTTTCTTGGCGAATTTTTCTTTCAGTCGCTTGACAACGTGCGGCGGTACGAGGCCATCCACGTTGCCATCAAAACTGGCGATCTCTTTGACGAGCCGGGCCGCGGTATAAAAATGGGCGGCTCCCGTCATCAAGAAGATCGTTTCGATGTGCGACTTCATCCGGCGGTTCATGAGCGCCATTTGAAATTCATAGTCAAAATCGGAGACGGCGCGAAGGCCGCGGATAATGATGTTCGCCTGCTTTTTCTCGACATAGTCAACCAAAAGACCGTAAAAATTGTCGTACTCAATACGATCAGCGGCGTCTTTCAGCTCCTCCTTGAACATGTCAACGCGTTCCTGGGCGCTGAAGAGAAAATCATTCTTTTGCGGATTATAGACGACGGCGACGACGACTTCGTCAACAATCTGCAGGCTCCGTCGAATGATATCGATATGTCCATAAGTCGGCGGATCAAATGATCCTGGATAAATTGCCCGACGTTTCACTCGGCCTCCTCGCCTTGTCGCTGATAGAAAGACACCCCGGTTGTGCCGTAACGGCGACGGTCAGTCAAGACCAACGATGCATAAGCGTTTGCCTCTTCTTCATGATGGCTGTGTTCAACAACAATCCAGGCTCCCGGCTTAAGAATTGCGCTAGCAGCCAAAAGGCGTAAGGTCTTATCGACTAAACCTTCCTCATACGGTGGATCAAGAAATACTCCGCCAAAAAGCAGGCCTTGCTCTTCAACGACCTTAATTCCTTTTGCCGCGTAGGCGCGAATCACACGTCCTTGTTGACGCAATCCGGTCACCTTCAGATTTGCGAGAATAACTCGCTGCGCTTCCGGACTCGCATCGATAAAGACAGCAGAGCGAGCCCCCCGGCTGAGCGCTTCAATACCGAGCGCTCCCGTGCCAGCAAAGAGGTCAAGAACAGCGATGCCTGCAAGAGAAAAGCGGCTTGCCAGAATGTTGAAAATCGCTTCACGGACCTGATCGGCTGTTGGTCGAGTTCTATGACCTTTCGGGACTTTGAGGTGCAAACCTCCAGCCGATCCGGAAACAATGCGCATATCAGAACACATGAACCGGGGAAACGGAGAGCCCCAGAAAAAGAAACGGCGAAACGGCGAAACGGCGAAACGGCGAAAGAAAAACCTTCGCTCCAGGTCCCCGGTTCGTTCTCAGTATCTCCGATTCTCCGATTTCCTGATTCTCCGATTCAGTTGTCGGATACCACTGGCGATTCATGTTTTTTGCTACACGGTAAGGATATGAACAGCCACCGCCGCTGCTTCACCACGGAGCAAACCACCGCCGTTTTCAGTAAGCCCGACTTTTGCTCCTGCTACCTGCCGTTTGCCGGCTTCACCGCGGAGTTGCCAAAAGATCTCAGCAATCTGCGCAACGCCGGTTGCGCCAACTGGATGCCCTTTGGCCAGTAAACCGCCGCTGGGATTCACCGGCAGACGCCCGCCAAGAGCCGTCGCGCCTTCGTCCACCAAACGACCGCTTTCTCCTGGTTTGCAGAACCCGAGTTCTTCACAGATGATCAGCTCAGCCGGGGCGGATGCGTCATGGACTTCGGCGACGTGAATATCTTCTGGCCCAATACCAGCCACTTCATACGCTTTTCTTGCGACGCGTTCAGTTATTTCAGGATCACTAGGATCACGATCTTTGCCGGAACCCAACACAGAGGCTTTGACATAGACCGGCTTCGCGGTGAGTGTCTTCGCTATATCAGCGCTAGTCAGGATGAGCGCCGCCGCCCCATCACCGATTGGCGAACACATCATACGGGTGAGCGGTTCGGCAATTACCGGAGAGGCGAGTACTTCTTCCATTGTCCGGGGGGTTTGGAACTGGGCATGGGGGTTGAGACTGCCATGCGTATGATTTTTGGCGGCGACCTTCGCGAAATGCTCTTTCTTTGTACCGTATTGGCGCATGTGTTCACGAGCAAATTCCGCATAGAAGTCCATGAACATGCTGCGTGATTTGCCCGCGCCCGTACCTTCACCCGCCTCCATGGTTGCCTCTTTCATCTGCGCCAACGTCTGTTGCATCAACTCGACATCGATTGCGCTGCCAATGGCGTCAAAGGACTTTTGCTTATCTTCATGGAAGAGTTTTTCCATGCCGATAGCCATAACGACATCGTACATCCCGGACGCCACATACAACCAGGCAAGGTGAAAGGCGGTGGCCGCACTGGCGCACGCATTTTCCGTATTGATAACTGGAATGCCGCCGATCCCCATATCCCTGAGAACCACTTGACCGCGGATGCACTCCTGACCGGTAATCAATCCAGCCATGGCATTGCCAACCGCGACAGCTTCTAGAGCGTTTTTCTCAACGTTGGCGCTCTTCAAAGCGCTTTCCACCGCTTCACGGGCGAGATCTTTCATGCTGCGGTCGATATGTTTGGCAAAGCGAGTCATGCCCGCGCCGACAATGGCAACCTCTCTCATGGTTCTGTTCCTCCCCAGGACGAGAATGCTCTCATCTAAACCATATTCCCCCTTGTTCTGCAAGGCGAATTTCGCCAGGATGAACCAGCGTGAATTTTGCCCTTGTACCTGTCAAAGCTCTAGCATGGGGAAAAAGCCGCCTGTCTGTTCTTCTTTCGGAAGACGCGCGGCGCGCCGTGTCGCGGGCGATGTTGACTGACGTGTTGACCAGCCTCCGGCATTCTTCCTCAATAGAAAAATTTGCCGTGGTGTCCTCTGATACGACCCTGCTTTCCCTGGCGCAGGAATTCGGAGCCTATGCCGTTCATGAAGGACAGCCACGAGGCTTGAACGGAGCCGTCGCTTTGGGAACAGACTTCTGCTTGCAACATGGAGCGACTGCCTTACTTGTCCTGCTTGCCGATCTGCCGCTAGTGGAGCCGGAGGACGTGAATTTCCTGTTTCAGCAAGCTGAAGAGGTAAACCCCGGGGTTGTGCTCGCGACCTGTAAGGAGTGGGAAGGCACCAATGCGCTTCTCCGGGTGCCGCCGCTAGTAATCCCGCCGTGTTTTGGCGGTCCTAGCCTTGCACGGCATAGAGCGGCTGCTCAGCGCGGAGGCGTTCCGTTCCGTGCGATCGAGGTACCGCACCTTGCGTTTGATATCGACTCGGTTGAGGATTTGCGGCAATTGCTCACGCATCCGTCGAAGACGCAGACCTATCACGTGTTGCAGGAAATTGACGTTCTGAAGAAATCTCTTGAGGAATAATAAAGGCCTTCATTGTCTAGCTGGGGCGGGTCTTGGGGTATTGTTGCGGAACGAACAACACCCCACGGAGATTGCGCTCGCCAAAAAAGATCGTATGACCTGCATGTTCGTATTGTCTGCAGTCAATGCGTTCACCTTGGGGCAGATACTCCATGGGCTTGAAGTCGCGACAGCTGTCGCTGGTGAGTTGTATGATATCGACGCGAAATACTGTGCTTACGACCTTGGATATGTATGAAGGCTGTGGTCCCAGTGATGAGGTTCCTACCGAGTTTCGTCGAGAACATGCAATCGTTACCCTTGATAACGGAAAGAAGGTGGTCCCGTGGGTCTATTTGTATAATTTGACGGAGGTTGGCGCTCCCATTCCTTCGGGTGACTATGCTCAATACATAGAGACACAGAAGGTCGACAATTGACGAGGAATGCCTGCTTTTTTCTCCTCTCTGACAAATCAGGGTTTTCCCCTTCCTAAGTCCTTAACCCCTTTTCTCCCCTATACTTTTCGACAATCATCCCATATTCTTGCCGCTTACGCATGAACCGACCGCGCATTATTGTTATTGCTGGCCCGACGGCCACGGGAAAGACGGCACTTGCTCTTGAACTCGCCTCTCGTTTTGGGGCCGAGATCGTGGGTGCTGATTCTCGACAGGTGTATCGCTATTTGGATATTGGCACCGCAAAGCCGACCGTAGATCAGCAAGCCCTTGTCCCCCATCATCTCCTTGACGTGGTGAATCCCGACGAACGATTTGACGGCGCCCGCTTCCGCGTCTTAGCGGTGGACGCCATGCGCGCCATCCTCGCTCGCGGGAAAAGAGTCTTAGTAGTTGGCGGGACTGGGCTCTATTTGCGAGTGCTGACCCGTGGCCTCTTTGCCGGCCCGCCTGCAGACACTGATCTGCGAGCGCGCCTTCAAGAGCAGGAGCAACGTGAAGGAAAAGGATTTTTGCATCGCTGGTTGCAAACTGTCGATCCTGAGACGGCAACTCGCTTGCACCCGAACGATCTTGTCCGACTCATCCGCGCGCTGGAGGTTTTTCTCCTTACTGGAACCCCAATCAGTCAATGGCAACGTGAACATGGGTTTCGTGAGAGTCCATTTTCGACCTTTACGATCGGGTTAGTGATGGAGCGGGACTCGCTTGCTCGGGGCATTGAGTTACGCTGCCGTCAAATGGTGCAGGACGGTTTAGTTGAAGAAGTGCGTCGTGTATGGAAAATGGGTTATGGTCCGGACCTGCCAACGATGCGAACCATCGGCTACGTTCAGATGGGGGCAATGCTGCAAGGGCAATACGGAATGGATGAGGCATTGACGCGTATGGCGCTGGAAACAAAGCGCCTAGCAAAGCGACAACTTACCTGGTTGCGAACAGAACCGGGAGTCCAGTGGTTTGCTCCCGTGCAGCGGCGAGACATAGCAACTGCGGTAGAAAGGTTTTGGGAACAGTGAAGTGATTGAGTCATCGAATCATCGAGTCATTTATCCATTGGTGAAAGCAATCCTGCAATGACTCAATCGCCCAATCACTCAATGAGTCAATTTCTCAATGACCTGGTGACTCAATCGATAAATGGAGTTAACCGTGCCAACCTCATATCTTGATTTTGAAAAGTCTCTGGCAGACATCGATAAAAGACTAGAAACGCTGCAACGGTCGACAAGCCTTTCTGGAGAAGAACAAAAAGAGTTGGCCGTTCTTAAAGAACAACGCCGACGGCAGGAAACCGAGCTCCACAAGGTCTTGTCCCCCTGGCAGCGGGTCCAACTCTCGCGCCATCAGGATCGGCCTTATACTCTCGATTACGTCGAACAACTCTGTTCGGAGTTCATTGAACTTCGCGGTGATCGCGCTTTTTCTGACGATCCGGCGATCGTTGGGGGACTCGCGCGGTTTCGTGACAGGTCGGTCGTGGTCGTCGGTCATCAACGCGGACGCACGGTAGCGGAGAAGGTGCGCCGCAACTTCGGCATGCCGCGCCCAGAGGGGTATCGTAAGGCGTTGCGCTTATTCCACTTGGCGGAGCGATTTCGGCGGCCAGTGATCACCTTTATTGATACACAAGGGGCATATCCGGGGATTGGCGCTGAAGAACGCGGGCAGGCCGAGGCGATCGCTCGTAACATTCGGGAAATGGCAGGATTACGCACGCCCATCATCGTTGTGGTGATTGGAGAAGGCGGGAGTGGGGGGGCCCTCGCGCTCGGGGTTGGTGATCGCGTACTGATGCAAGAAAATGCCTGTTACTCGGTTATTACGCCGGAGGGCTGCGCCGCGATTCTCTACGGTGAACGTACACCGGAGCGCGCGGCATGGGCGGCTGAAGCGCTCAAAATTACCGCTGCAGATTTGCTCTCTCTCAAGGTTATTGATGCAGTGATTCCGGAACCGCTTGGCGGCGCTCATCGTCACCCGGAAGAAGCGGTTGCTTTAGTGGGTGACGCCATTGCGCAACAGCTTGATGATTTAGTGAAACTTTCCATCGACGAGTTGCTCGTCCAGCGGTACGCCAAGTTTCGTCGCATGGGAGAACAAGCAATCGTGGACTCACACCAAGGAGCTGCGCTGCGTTAGGCAGATGCGTAGACGCAGCTCCAGAATCATAGTAAGAAACGCTCCGTGTCGCAGAAACGTACCCCTCCTTCATTAACGTTGCTCCGTGAGCAAATTGATCGTCTCGACGCCCAAATTCTGCACCTGCTTAATCGCCGTGCAAATCTGGCGAAGCGTATTGGTCAGTTGAAGAGTCGTGATCGAGCCGCAGTTTACGTTCCTAGCCGGGAACGTCAGGTTTTCGCTCATCTCACAGAACTGAATAAAGGTCCGCTTTCGAGCGAAGCGATTCGCGCGATTTACCGAGAGATTATTTCCGCCTCGCGCGCTTTAGAAGAACCTCTGCGTGTTGCCTACTTTGGTCCTGAAGCGAGTTATACGCACATGGCGGCGCGAGAACAGTTTGGTTCACAGGCGGTGTTTGTTCCTGTAGCGACGATTCCACAAGTATTTGCCGAAGTCGAACGCGCCCAGGCGGATTACGGTGTTGTCCCAATCGAAAATTCAAGCGAAGGATCGGTTGCGCTCACATTGGATACGTTTGTTGAGTCTCCGCTCACCATTATTGCCGAAGTGGCGCTAGAGATTCGCCACTGTCTTCTCAGTCGAGCGACAAGGATTGACCAGGTAAAGCGGGTTTTGGCTCATCCACAAGCATTGGCACAGTGTCGCCGGTGGTTGATGTCCCATCTTCCTAACACGCCGGTTGAAGAGGCCGCGAATAACGCGCGCGCCGCCGAACTTGCCGTGGCGGACCCCCACGTTGCCGCTATTGCCGGAAAGATGGCGGCTGAGAAATACAAGTTGCATGTCCTGACGGTCGGGATTCAAGATCAAGCGGCGAATTTCACTCGCTTTGCCGTGCTTGGTCGTCCGCAGTCGGTAGGACAACCGACAAAGCATGACAAAACTTCGCTTCTCCTCTCGGTGCGCGACGAAGTTGGCGCGCTGTATCACGCGCTCAAACCCTTCGCGGACCATGCGATTAACCTTCTGCGCATCGAATCGCGTCCATTAAAGGGGCGCCCGTGGGAGTATCTCTTTTTTATTGATGTTGAAGGGTATATTCACGACGAACCGATTGCACGCGCGTTGCAAGCGATGCAACCTCTTTGTTCTTTTGTGAAAGTGCTTGGGTCATACGCTTCAGCCAATCACACAGTACGGTGACTATTATGGATATCAGTAAACTCGCGCCAGAGTGGGTTCGGACCTTAACGCCGTATCAACCTGGCAAGCCTATTGAAGAACTTGAGCGCGAATATGGCGTTCATGACTCCATAAAAATCGCGTCCAACGAAAATCCGCTGGGCCCTTCGCCTAAAGCGGTTGCGGCAATTACCGCGGCGCTGAAGGATCTCCACCGCTATCCGGATGGCGAGTGTTTTTATCTCAAGCGACGGCTGTCTGAGAAGTTGGGGATTGACCGGTCGCGCGTGATCCTGGGGAACGGCTCTAATGAGCTGATTGAGATGCTTGTACGCGTCTTCCTTCGTGTGGGTGAAGCGATCATCGCTGGAGAACATGCCTTTGCTATTTATCACCTTGTGGCGCAAGCAGCAGGTGGGCGAACGATTGCTGTCCCGCATAAAGGATTTCAGTTCGACTTAGCCGCGATGGCGAAGGCTATTACGCCGGATACGCGTATTGTATTCTTGGATAATCCGAACAACCCGACAGGAACGATCTACACCCGTGACGAGTGGGAAGCATTTCTCAAGGTTGTGCCTGGCAATGTACTCGTTGTGGTTGACGAGGCTTATTTTGAGTTTGTTGATGATCCCGTATATCCTAACTCACTGGAATATCATGACGGTAAGCGCCTCCTGGTTACGTTGCGAACCTACTCAAAAATCTGCGGGCTTGCCGGCATACGTGTGGGGTATGGTGTCTCCTCTCCGGAAATTATCGGTGCGTTGAATTGCATTCGACAGCCGTTTAACGTCAATTCACTCGCGCAAGTCGGGGCGTTGGCCGCGATTGATGATGAAGAGCATATTCGCCGCACTCGGGACAATAATCGCCAAGGGCTGGCGTACCTCTGTCGTGAACTTGACCGCCTTGGCGTAGAGTATGCGCCGAGTTGGGCGAATTTTTTACTCGTTAAAGTTGGGGCTGGAACGTACCAGAAACTTTTACCCGAAGGCGTGATTATTCGTCCGATGGAAGGCTACGGGTTTCCAGGATATGCGCGCGTGAGCGTCGGGACGCCCGTGGAAAACGAACGGTTTATCACGGCGATGGAAAAGCTCCCACGTAATGCATGAAACGTAATACGCGAATAGAAACACGCAACACGTTCTACTGGACGCAGGCTAGAGAGCGCATTGTGACCGCCTATGCCTTTTTTATTTAATCGTCTTGTCA
Organism: Binatia bacterium; assembly: GCA_050185455.1. Lineage (GTDB taxonomy): Bacteria > Desulfobacterota > Binatia > Bin18 > Bin18 > SYOC01. Next base: position 8,295 of record JBFWZL010000228.1, read on the forward strand.
TCGTTGGTGTCGGCCTCATCGGCGGCTCTCTGGGTCTTGCGGCGCGCGAACGCGGTCTGATCGGTGAAGTCGTGGGTTTTGGCCGTACGGAGGCAAACCTTAAAGTCGCGTTGGAGCGCGGGATTATCGACGCCTACACGTTCGATCCGGCTGACGCGGCGCGTGGAGCTGACCTGGTGTTGCTTGCCGTGCCGGTTGAGGCGACGGGATCAACTATAGAAAAATTTCTTCCCTTTCTCACCCCGGGATGTGTGATCACCGACGCTGGCAGCACGAAGGAACAAGTAGTGAAAACGATGGAACGGCTCCTGCCGTCGACGCTGCCCTTTGTCGGAGCCCATCCCATTGCCGGCACCGAGTATGCCGGGGCCGCCGCCGCTTTTGCCACGCTATTCGAGAAATGCTTGTGTGTATTGACCCCCACGGAACGGACCGATCGTGTGGCTATGGCTCGTGTCCGCGCCCTGTGGGAAGGCGTCGGCATGCGCGTTGAAGAAATGGATATGCGTACGCACGATCGGGTGTTGGCGCGCGTCAGTCACTTGCCGCACGTAATTGCGTTCAGCGTGATGAATGCAATAGTGGACGCTCAGGATTCTGGAGTTGATTTCTTGGCCTATGCTGGCAGCGCCTTTGCCGGGCTCACGCGCGTGGCCGCAAGTCCGGTAGAGATGTGGCGAGATATCTGCACCTCGAACCGTGATGCGTTGCTTGTTGCTATTGACGAGTTCGAGAAAGCCCTGGCTCACATGAAAACATGCGTAGCGAACGGCGATGGTGCCGGACTGGCAACGGCGATCAATCGGGCGAGAGTTGAGCGTCAGCGTCTGACAAAAATGCGTGAGCAATCATGAAAGATTCGTCAATCATTCATCCGGCGCGGTCGGGCGTGTGCGGTGAGATCACGCTCCCGGGAGACAAATCGATCAGCCACCGCGCTGTTATGTTCGCTGCTTGTGCCCGAGGAGACAGCGCTATCAGCAATTTCTCCGGCGGTGGGGATAACCAGAGTACGATTCGGGCTTTTCAGGACTTAGGCGTGGATATCGCTCAGTCGGGTACCGAGATTTTCGTTAAGGGAAAAGGATGGGCTGGACTTCAAGCTCCTCAGGAAACCCTCGATTGCGGCAATTCCGGCACGACCATGCGTTTGTTGTCAGGCTTATTAGCCGCTCGCCCCTTCAGGTCACGGCTTGACGGTGATGCCTCACTCCGGAGCCGACCTATGGGGCGTGTCATCACGCCGCTACGGCAAATGGGGGCGGATATTACCAGTGAAGGTGGTGAGAATCGGGCGCCCTTGTGTATCAATGGTCGTACACTACACGGTATTTCCTATCGTAGCCCAGTCGCGAGTGCGAGATCGGAAGAGCGTC
>JBFWZL010000229.1:0-9637 GCA_050185455.1 Binatia bacterium
CGACAACCAGTCCGGCTGTCCAAAATTCTTCGGGAAACACAAAACGACTCACCCAAGGTCCGAGCAAACTCGCCCCTAACCCACAACCGACCGCAATCAAGACTTGATAGCGCAAAGCACGCGCAAATGCCGAGCCGAAGCGGTCTCGCTCGGTGACATGTAAACGGCTAAAAAATGGGAAAATAGCCCCCTGCATGGACGGTACGAACCAAAAGATTTTTTCCGTGAGCGTGGTCGCAGTGCTAACCAACGCCACAGCCTGTGGTCCAACAAGATACACAAGCAGCACTATGCCAATACGTTCATAAATAGAGGTCAGCGCCGACGTTGTCGCGAATCGACACCCCGCCGGCAACAGAGTTGTCGCAAGTCGCCAACTGGGCCAGGCAAGACGGATCTGCAGTCTTTTGCCCAACATGACAGTCACCCAAACGAACCCAAAGACCGCGATCACTACTCGCACCCCAGCCAGCGTGATCGCGCCGTAGCCAAGAGCGAGGACAGAAAACCATAGCACGGACTCGATCGCTACTTTGGCGAAATCGGCCCCACCAAGAACTCCCATCTGTTGGCGCCCGGCAAAAACCGCCCGCGACGCATTGTCCAGCGACATCACCCACTGCGCCACCCCTAACAACAGCACCATCCACAGCACGTCTTCAGAGTATCCTAACAACCAACCAGCAGCGACAAGAACTGCTATATAAACGCTCAACGGTCCGGCCTTGAAGGTCAGCACGCTCGTCCAGAGGGTTTGCGCTTCTTCGGGATGTTGAGCCACGGTGCGCGTCAGCACTTCATTGAGGCCTAAATTCGCCAAGACCCCGAACAAAACAACGAGGGAAAGCGCAAGATTCAACTCACCATAGCCCTCGAGCCCCAAATGGTACGCCGTGAATCCAGCAAGTGGGATGCCGATGGCAAGCCGGAAGACCGGACCGATCAACAACCATCCCAGATTCTTCAAAACCCGTACGCTCGTGTTCACCTGAGCAAAGGCCGAACGATCACCGGCAAGTTCTTGGGGCGTTGGCAAACGTTTATCCGACATGACGCGAGGCCTTCTGTTCTACCCAGACGGATCGAGCCTCAAGCAGACGCGTATAAAGATGTTCGATCCGAGTAATCATATTTTCCACGCTATATTGGCGCTCCATCGCTCGCCGAGCTTGAACGCCCAACTCTGCACGGAGAGCGGTATTCTCCATGACCCAGTTCAGCTTCTCCTCCGCGCCATCGAGCTTTCCAGGGGTAAATAGCAGTCCCGTTGTTCCGTCTTCGATCAGTTCAGTGGTCCCGCCAGCGGCAGCGGCCACCACCGCCACTCCTGCAGCCATTGCTTCCATCACGCTGTTAGATAATCCCTCGGAAGCAGAGGTGTTAAGATAGAAATCGGCGGCGGCCAGCAAATGGGTAATGTCACGCCGCTCTCCCAACAGTTGTACCTGCACGTTCAACCCTAAAGCATCAATCCGTTCGGTAAGCGCAGCGCGTAACGGTCCATCTCCCACGATGAGAAAGAGCGCCTCCGGGTGAGAGTGACGTAGGCGTCGCGCAAGCTCAAGCGTAGCATCGTATCCTTTTTCCCAGACCAACCGTCCGACCGAGAGCGACACGAGCGCTTTTTCGGCAATGCCTAACCGTCGTCGCGTTGTGGCTTTTGTCAATATTGGAGGTTGCACTATCACCCCATTTGGAATGACATGCATTTTTTGTCCCGCTACGACCCTAGCCGCAATAGCAGCGGCGGCTCCAGCTTGAGAATTCGCCACGACAGCGTGCGCCAGCCGGCAGCTTACGCGTTTCGCTACACGGTGTCTTACCGGAAGTTGCTCATTGTAGTTACGAACCGAAGCAATGACCCGACATCCGCAAATCCTGGCGGCAAGTCCCGCGAAAAATTCAGCGGTGGAGGAGAAAGCATGCACAATCATGATATGGTGACGCAGGAAAAAACGCCCAAGAGCAAAGAGCAAACCTGGGTCAATCATCCGTCGTTTACGAAGCAGATGGACAGGAATCCCCGCTGCGGCAAAGTCTTCAGCCATAGACAAAACCGGTTGAAGGCAGATCACCTGCACAGACCATCCACGCTGCACGAGCCCGGTTGCCATCAAGAGCAGTTGGCGTTGAGATCCGCCCACCTCAAGTTCGTCAATGACAAACGCCACGTTAGGCCGCATGCATCACCTCAGAAAAGACCTCTTGCATGCGCGCTGCGGAAGACGCAACGTCATGGCGCGCCTGTACGCATGCACGGCCTGCGCGGGACAGGCGCTCTCGCAATGTCGCGTCCGTCAAGAGCTGTGTAATCGCATCAGCAAGAGCGACTGCGTTTCGTGGAGGAGCGAGCAGGCCCGATTCACCGGCACGGACCAATTCGGGAATGCCAGAAACTGCAGTTGAAATGACCGGGAGCCCAAGCGCCATCGCCTCCATAAGCGCCACCGGGATGCCGTCTTGATTTCCATCCTCGGTTTGAACGGAAGGCAAGACAAAGACTTCGGCTCGAGAAAGGACCTCCCGCACTTGTGTCTGACTGAGCACACCCAACAAATGCACCTGCGCACTCAACCCACATGAACGAATTTGTCGTTCTAATTGCGCGCGCAGCGGACCGTCACCGATAATGTCGCAGGAGAAGGACACTCCACGTTCCGCTAAAATCCGGCTCGCTTCGATCAGATAGGTAAATCCCTTGATAGGATCAAGCCTGCCGACGCTGACTATTGTCCCAGGTTGTGGCGCACGAGTACCGTTGACCGCAAATTCGCGAAAATCGAGCCCACAGCGCACCACGGCGATTTTCTCCGCTGGAGTGCCGGCCGCCATGAGGAAGCGACGGTTGTAGTCGGAAATGGTTACCACCTTGTGAGCAGCGGATAAATTCTTCGTCAGGTAGGGATTCGGTAAGAAAATATCGTGGGCATGGGTCGTCAAGGTATAGCGAATTCCCGTCAATGCGCGAATCGTCCGCACCGCTAATGCAGGATAGGTCGCCCAGTGGGCATGAAAATGTGTAACGCCCAGGTCCTTGGCAATGCGGGCGAAATAGGAAGCGACGAAGACCGTAAATAACGCTTTCGTCACTTCGTGCATACCGAAGGGGAACGCCGCCTTCCACGCGTCAGACAGCAGACGAAACATCAGGACAGGATGTTCAAGGCAAGAGCGGAGAAACCCGACCGGAAGCCGCCACGGCGACGGCGGATAGACGACTTCGTCAACAAGAGGCTGGGCGGCATCATGCACAAAAGATTCGCTCGGCGGCTTGAGAGAAAAGAGACGCACCGAGACCCCACGTTCTCGGAGCGCGAGAATCTCTCGCAGAATGAAAGTCTCCGACCAACAGGGAAAGAGTGAGACGACGTACCCAACGTGTGTGTGTCGCACAGTCATCATGACGAAAGACATCCACGAAACGCTCAAAAGGCTCCTACGGCTTTGGCGTACGATTGTTCTGGATACAAGTGTTCCAGCCGCGCTGTTTGTCGGTCTCTTTCCATCACTGAATGTTGCTTTGGAAGCATGTATTGTTTGTGCCAAGCGGCGAACATCAGCAGTAGCCAGAGGTGCTCACCATGATCGACGTATCCCGCGACGTGCTCCGTCAACATCTGTTCAATACAGTCGCGCTTAAAATATTCAGTCATGGCGCCTTCCAGCAGCAACGGTCGCGCCATCTCTTGCCATCCGGCGCGAAACCAGTGCTTCAGGGGAATAGCAAAGCCCTGTTTAGGTCGATTCAGAACCGTCTCAGGCACGTTGCCGCGCAGTACGCGCCGCAAAAGATATTTCGCCTCCCCATGAGCGAACTTCAGTTCCGTTGGTAACCCGGCGACGAATTCCCACAAATAATGATCTAACAACGGTGCACGCGTTTCGAGCGAATTCGCCATGCTGGCGCGATCAACCTTGACCAAAACGTCATCAGGAAGATACGTCTCGGTGTCTACGGCCTGCAGTCGACGAATAGGATCAAACGAGAGCGCCGCGCGCCATGCGGCTTCCATTGCAGCCGGCGCTTCACTCGGCGTAAAGTAGCGAAAGGCAAGCAACTGTTTCCGCAAATCCGGCGCATACAACCCGACAAGTTGCGCATAGCGTTCGAGAGGCGGGAGGGAGATGCGACGTAACGCCGCAGCATAGCGATTGAGGCGAACAGAGGACGAGCCGACCCGTCCAAGCACAGCGGCCAACGCCCGGGCTCCTACTCCGCCAAGCAACGCGACATGCAGACGAGACATGAGAAGATAACGCGCATAGCGCTCATATCCGGCGAATAACTCATCACCACCGTCTCCAGAGAGCGCCATCGTAACGTGCTGTCGAGCGAGCCGTGACGCTAAATAGGTCGGGATGGCGGAAGAGTCGCCAAACGGTTCATCAAAAGCATGCACGAGTTCCGGCAGCAGCGCTAACGCATCGGGTTCAACGATCTGTTCGAAATGGTCCGCGCCAAACGCCTGCGCCACTTCTCGCGCAAAGGGCAATTCGTTGAATCCCTGTTGTGAGAACCCCATGGTGAAGGTTTTCACCGGTTCGCGCAGTTGTCGACTCATGAGCCCGACCACGGTCGTCGAATCCACGCCGCCGCTGAGAAACGCTCCAAACGGCACTTCGGCAGTCAATCGACATCGCACCGCATCTTCGAGGTGTGCTTCGAGCCCTTCCACCGCTTGTTGTTCCGTCAGTGACGACACAGCCTCCCACTGTAAACGCCAGTAGCGGCGCACTTGCACGCGTCCGTTCCGCAATTCTAGTACGCAGGCTGGAGGCAATTTCTGCACGCCGCGAAAAATCGCATGCGGCGCGGGAATATAACCGAGCGCCAAATAATCATCGAGCGCTGCGACATCCAGCTCACGCGCAAGATCTGGGGCGCAGAGCACGGCTTTAAGTTCTGAACCAAACCATACTCCTTGCGCTGTCTGGGCATAATAGAGCGGTTTTTTACCAAAGCGATCCCGCGCCAAAAGCAGTGTTTGCGTTTTTGTCTCCCAGATAGCAAACGCAAACATACCACGTAAGGCTTGCACGCAATCGGCTCCGCGTTCTTCATACAGGTGAACAATGACTTCAGTATCGCTCTGCGTGGTAAATCGATGTCCACGACTTTCCAATGCGCGACGGAGTTCGGAGAAATTATAAATCTCTCCGTTAAAGACTACCCAGACAGAGCCATCTTCATTCGCGATAGGTTGCTTACCGGTCGCGAGATCAATAATGCGTAAACGGCGCATCCCCAAGCCCGCCGGGCCGGAAACCAAATACCCTTCTTCATCCGGACCGCGGTGAGTCAGCGTCCGCGTCATATGGGTGAGCAGCGCTGCATCCGCGGTGCGTGCAGGGTCTCGATTCACAAAACCGGCGATGCCGCACATGAGCGCGCTCCATCTTTGACAATCCTCGCATAGAGTTGGACGTAATTGTCAGTAATATGGGCAAGGCCGCACCGTTGCTCCACGAGTTGACGACCACGTTGTCCCATTATCGCCGCGCGCGTGGGGTCACGTAAGATAGACATAATGGCCTCCGCTAATGCCTCCGCGTCGCCAGGCGGGACAAGAAGGCCATTTTCTCCCACTAAGACAATATCTTCACTACCGCTGATCCGCGTGGCTACCACCGGCAGCCCCACCGCCATTGCTTCTAATAACGTATTAGACAGCCCTTCAACATACGATGATAAAACAAACAACTGTGAAGATTGCAAAAATGGCAATACCATTTGCTGATGCCCGTGAAAATGCACAGAAGCGACCACGCCCAAACGATCGGCTAACGTCTGCAGCTCCAGCTTTAATGGCCCTCCGCCGACAATATGCAGCGCTGCGTCTTTCACGCATTGGCTAACCGTCACCCAGGCCTGCAGCAATATCGGCAAGCCTTTCTCTTTTACTAAGCGGCCCACAAAGATCACTTGAAGAATGGGTGCTGTTTGCGTGGCAACGCTCTTGCCAGGGGTAAAATGGATAATATCAACACCATTCGGGATAGTGACGATACGACACGGAGGCACGCCCGCCGCTATCATTGCTCCGTGGAGGTGGTCGCTGACCGCTACCCAAGCATCGGCCTGTTTCAAAATGGCCAGTTGCCAACGATACAACAACTGTCGCTGACGCACGGGATTCAAAACCCCGTCATCCAACTCCCAGGCTCCGACGGCTTTTAAGACAACAGCTTTTCCCAGTAATTTGCCGATAATGGTCGACATCACTGCTAGTGAATTGATGGCGTGAACATGGAACACTCGGAATTTTCGTCCTTAGGTCAGCAAAAAAAATCCTGCTCGTAACAGTAAAACCAGAGCGCCTAAGAATCGTACGCGAGGATACGGCAGCCGATGCACGCGGATGCCATCAATCTCCTCTTGTACGGACCAGGACGGATCATGTCGGCCTGTGACTACCTCGATCCGAAACTGACGCGCTTTGAACTCGGCGGCTAACGCCGCCAGTTGGCGTTCTGTTCCGCCAATCGACGGCAGATAGGTGCCGATGACCATGAGTACAGACATTGCCTCGGTTGTCGAAGAGATAGGTTCAAGCATGGCGCTGTTCGCCTTGCGTTGCATACATCCAGCGCTCTAACATCATCAACGCCCAGAGCCACATACCGTGATCCCACTCATTGCGTAAATGTTCGTTCATGATCCGTTGCAACCCATCACGCGAAAGATACGTGCGTATGAAACCGCGTGCATCGAGCAGGGGATCTAGCACTGCTTCGCGAACCCGTCGATCCGTCCTGATCCATTCAGCAACTGGAACGCCAAAGCCGTGTTTCGTTTTGCGGAGAGTTTCCTGGGGTAAGACATCCGTCACCGCCCGTTTGAAGAGATAGCGTTTTTTCACCCCACGAACTTTTAGCCAAAAAGGAAGGGCGCCGGTACACTGCGCGAGATCCGGGTCCAGGAACGGAAACCGTACGCGTACGCCGGTCGCTCGCGCCGCGGTCATTACTTTAGGGAGATCATTCCCCCAAATAGCCATTTGTAGATCCACATACATCAGACGGTCCAGCTCGTGACTGGCCTGCGTTTGTTGAAAGTGCTGGCGCACAACGTCAACCGAGGAATCCCGCTGCACTCGGCCCGCTAGTTGCGGAAGGACTAAGGAGTCCCACCACTTTGATGCGAAAGCGTCGTCCGCGTAGAAACGTTCCGGGTTCGGCATATTGCCGCGATATGTAAAATTTCGCACCCGGTTTCCCCACAAACTTTGTTCCGGTAAAGCCTGCGCGAGAGTCGATAACATGCATCGCAGCCAGGCGGGCAGGCGATAATACAAACCATAAATAGAATCTTTCGCGTAACGCTCATTCCCGCCAAAAATTTCATCGCCGCCATCTCCGGCTAACAAGACTGTCGTGTCATGCTCGGAGGCTAACTTGGCGCAACGCCACGTGGCGACGATAGAGGGATTACCAAAAGGCTGGTCGCATTCCTGTAACAAGAGGGGAATACTCTGTAATAGTTCGTCAGCAGTCAGTTGGTGTACATGATGTTCAAGCCCAAACCGTTGAGCGAGGAGTTTGGCATAGTGTAGTTCGTTATAGTCATCCTCCCCAAAGGCAATCGAATACGCCCTTAAGGGAACGATCTCCCGAGCAACAATGCCGGAAATTGTCCCGCTATCTGTCCCTCCGCTCAAGAAAGTTCCGATAGTTCCTTTCTTCTCCGTGGGGCATAGAGTTCTCCGTACGGCAAGGTCGATGCTGTGGCGTAGACGAAAAGCAAGTTCTTCTTCCGAAGCGACGGCGTCCCCGGGATAATTCATTCGCCAATAGGACGAGAGCCGTAGCGTGTTCTTCCTCACAATGAGAGCGGTCCCGGGAGGGAGCAGGAACGTATTTTTGTAAATGGTCCGCGGCCCGGGCACATAGGTAAAATTGAGGTAGTGATACACGGACTGGAGATCGATCGCGAAGGGATCTTCACTGAAGACTCGTAATGATTCGAGCCGTGTCCCGAAGATGAGTCGATTCTCATCGTGACGATAAAAAATGGGGCGAATGCCAAAATGATCGGTCGAGAGGACGACGCAATCGTCTGTGGATTGGCAAAGAGCAAGAGCAAAATTGCCCGTCAAGTTTCGTAGCGCGGCTTCCAAATCACGTCCGGCACGATCAACACACGCCTGTAGCGTTCTTGATGTATCTTCCGAGTGCAGGTCGGCAGTTATCACTAAGGCCGAGGGAGTCGTGCTCGTCCAGAGATATTGCTTATCCAGAGCGTGAAAGCGTGCGACCAGGCCTCTGTCATTCCAAGTCACCACGCCGGAAAATTCTTCGAACAGATTATTCTTGCCTAAGGGTAGAGGATCAACAGAGAAATCGGATACACCCTCCTCGCTGTTCCCCACCAACCTGTGTACTGCCTGCTGCTCTCTCATGGATTGGGACCCTTCTCAATGGTTAGGTCGAGCCTGACGCCACAGGTCAAGCCGTTGCCCTATGAAGTATCGTATCACACCGGTGACAGCCGCCATGTTCAGCATGAGAAAGGTCTGAGGAGTCAACGCTAAGCGCGCCCAGACGCCTTTCAAGCGGCCAATCATGCCGAGTACACCCAAGCCATATACTGTGGCTTGGACGAGAAACGCCCCCTGATAAAAGAGTCCATCGAGCATAAGGCTGGCAAAGAACGCCATCGCCAAGGCATAAGGAACGAGTAAACGCATGACTTTATGGGACCAAAATTGCCACTGGAGACGAAGACTGAGAGGTCCGGCGAGTTGGCGTAGCCGTAACAACGTCTGTGTAACACCCGCAAGCGTGCGGACCTTTCGCGCGAATTCATGACCTGGCGTCGAGGATACCTGGTCGAAGGCGTGAGCCCCAGGCTCAAACACGACTCGATAGCCTTGAGCCGCAACTTGCAAGGGAGTCACTAAATCATCCACAAGAGTATCCACCGGCAAAGGACGAAAGAGCGAACGACGAATGGCGCTAATCGCACCGGAATATCCCACAGTCGATCCGCCGCGACTTTCCGCTTGGCGGATCATTTTTTCATATCGCCAATACAAGCCGAGCCCTTCGGGTTTCTCTGCTACCCCTTCACTACCGAGAAACAATTCTCCGCTCACAGCCCCGACTTCCGGGTCGGAAAAATTTCGCACCAAGGTCCGAACCACTTGGGCGTCAAACCGCTGACGAGCATCGGCCAGCAGAAGAATATCTCCAGCCGCAGTCACGGCTCCGGCATTCAGCGCCTGAGCTTTGCCGCCGCGATTATGCAACGTAATCAACGTGACTCGTTCCGGGAGGCGCAACGCATACCGCTCGACTATCTCATTCGTTTGATCAGTTGAACCATCAGAGACCACGATAATATCCAGCTGTTCGGGTGGATACTCAAGTGTAAGACAGTTCTCAATCTTTTCCGCGATGCTGCGCTCTTCATTATGCGCAGCAATCAACACAGTCACTTTTGGAGTTTGGGATGTACAACGGATGGGGCGGGGAAAGCACCTGCCAAGCACCCAGATAATAGCTGGGTAACCTAGATACGTGTAACAGACCACCGCAATGGCGGTCCAAAATATAAGCTCAGCTCCAAGGGACATAACAGGAAAAACCTAGAGACCCTCTTCACGTTAATCGGAATCGAAGCACACGAATCAACTGC
>JBFWZL010000230.1:0-9626 GCA_050185455.1 Binatia bacterium
GGCCAAGGTGTTTTACGCCACGACAGAGGATGAGGACGACTCAGCCGTGCTCTATAAGTACGATCCGAAACTGGAGCATCTGCGGGAGATCATGCGGCTCCGTCGGCGCACGCCTATTGTGTTCGGACGGCATGGTGAATTGTATCTAGTGAAGGATGGCGCAGTGACGCAGCTCGACACAAAACAAAATAGTGATCGACCGGCGATTCTTCGTCAGTTCGACCTCAAGGGCGCCATGCCGGAGGCAATGGTGTACGAAGACGGAGCGGACGAGGTAACGTTATTGTTCACAGAGAAACGACGTCTGTTGACGCTTTCTCGTGATCTATCGCCGGTGCGTGAGCGCCCCCTACCGTCGCAGGTTAAATTTGTCGGTGAGGGGCTGATGACGAACAGTTCGTTAGATAAGAAGGTATGGTTGGCGAGCACCAAGTCACAATCATTCTACCAATTAAACCAGATTCCAGGAAAAGACGGGCAGTGGCAGGTAGAGCAGACGATCACGCTTCCGGGCGTGAACAATCCAACGAGTCTACAGGTTAGCGAATCCGGCAACTTAATAGTGGTTGAAGCTGGAAAAGTACACGAATTCGCCTATGACGAGCGTACACGCCGTTGGACAGACGCGCCGAAGTCGTATGTGGCGGGAATGCGCACTGGGAAACGATTGGTGCTGGCGCGTTCACGGACAAACTTTGACGCGAAATGGATGACAGGCCCTGGGTGGACAAATTACGAACCAGAAGCAATCGACGAAACTGGTGAAACTCCAGACTGCCCGGCGGATCTGACGGGAAGCACCGATCCTCGTAACCCAATGTGGGGAATGCCCGATGGAATGGTTGATGCGGGCGACTATACGTACTTCCTGAAGCAGTATGAGCGCGGGAATTTGTTGGTCACCGATCTCACCGGCTCGAAAGATCCGCAGGACCTTTTGCGGTACGGCGCTCCAGATGGACGTTTAACTGCTGCTGATGTGTTGTACTATCATGAGCGGCATGCCAACTCGTTGGGATATTGTCCCGAAGGGAAAAACAGTAAATAGAAAAGGAAATCGCTGGGCTCCCCTTTCGCGCGCTGGTTCATGAATCGGCGCGCGTACGCATCTATCAAGCAAGCCATACGAAGTTTTTAGAGTCAAGATTTACGTCTTTCCCAACACCTGTCGTAGCGCTTCCTCCAACGTCGGATAGCGGAACTCATAGCCTGTCGCTAGTAGCCGCCTGGGCTCCACACGGGTGCTTGCAAGCAGGAGCTCATCCGCCATTTCGCCAAAGCCAAGACGTACAGCAAACGCAGGGATGGGCACTACCGTTGGGCGCTTGAGCACGCGCCCTAGGGTTTTGGTAAATTCGTGATTTGTCACCGGCGTCGGCGCCACGATATTTACAGGTCCCCGCATGTCCTCAGTTATTAACACATGATGCAGCGCGCCAACGACGTCATCTAGAGTAATCCAACTCATATACTGGGCTCCGTCACCAATGACACCTCCGATTCCAAGCCGAAACGGCAGCAACATTTTCGCAAGCGCACCTCCTGCTGGAGTTAGAACAACTCCTATCCTCGCATAGGCGACACGAATCCCTTTTGCTTCCGCGGGTTGAGTCGCAGTTTCCCACTCTTTGCAAACCTCAGCTAGAAAACCTGTTCCTGGCGCGCTGTCCTCGCCCAACATATCAGCGCCGCGGTTACCGTAATACCCAATGGCGGATGCACAAACGAGGGTCTTCGGCGGGCTGGCTAAGTTGGCCAGCGCCTCACAGAGCGCTTTCGTTCCCTTCACTCGACTCTCGAGAATCAGTCTCTTCCGCTCCGGCGTCCAACGACCATTGGCAATATTCGCCCCGGCAAGATGAACGACAGCATCAATCCCCTCAAGGCGGGTAAGATCTGGTACACCTCGCTCAGTATCCCACTGTAATTCATCGGAACCCGGTCGCGGCGCGGAACGTATAAGCCGCACTACTTGATGACCAGCAGTCGTTAAGAATGTCGCAAGAACCGACCCAACGAGCCCGCTTGCGCCAGAAACGGCAATGCGCATCGTCCCTTTTCCTTTGAGCTGTTGTAAGATGTCCCACTTCGTCACTTGATGACGATAGGTGAACATGCGCTTCAGCTTGGCGCGGGTGAAGGCGTCGCCGCCTATTTTCCCCAAGGCTCCGAACGGCAACGCATATTCAATTCGGTCTTCAAGATAGCAAGAGGAAGGACCATCGGATTCCACCTTATGCGTATGCTCCCAGTGTGCGAATGGACCACTTACTTGCACGTCGCGAAATTGTCTACCGTCTTCATAATCGCGGTGTTCGGCGACCCAGCGCTGAGATATAGGTCCCAGCTTCATACGCAACACCACGCGTGCGCCGTCCTCAATGCCTCCAGTGTTCTCTATGATTTTCACGGATTCCCAAGGGGGAGTGAGACGCTCAAGCGCGCCCGGTCTGGCGTGCCAGCGAAATACCGCTTCAGCCGGCGCTGGAATATAGGAACGATGGAGAAAGACCTGTTTTTGCATGCCTCTCATGGTAAAGGGGAAATGATGGAAAGGGGACTACCCCAATAATTAAAAACAAGAGAGAAGAACCGGAAAAAGAAAGGGAGGCCTTGAAGTAGAATACTCAAGAAGCGAGGGTGATGGGTAAAGAGAAGCAGTGGATTAGTTTGCGTCCCGTCTTTCTCTTTACAGTTTCAATGCTGAGCAGATTCTTGATGCGACTGCACCTCACCTTCGTGCTGCATTTCTCCTGCAGTGTGTGGAGTCACTCCAGCTGGAGGCGCAATCGGACTTGTAGAAGGAAATGAAGACCATCCTTGCGTAGAAATTTTCGCCGCAGGCGGCGTTCTGACATGCATGTCGCTCACGGTGAAAATGATCAGAATTGAGAGCCAAAAAAACCCGGCTGCCGCGAAGATCTTCGTCGTGCGGCTAGCGTAATGGACATGCATGAAAAAAAGCACGACCAGCGAAGTTTTAATCCCAGCAATGCCGAGAGCGACAACATTGTTTAATGGCCCTAGGTTGAGGAACGCAACTCCCACCGTGACGGCGGTCAGGACCATCAAGGCGCCGAAAATCGTCACGTAGAGGCCTACCGTGGGATGAGCGTGAGTCGCGTGAGCAGAGTGTACGTGTTCCATCAGTGTCGACCAATCAAATAAAGAAGTGGGAATAAGAAGATCCAGACAATGTCAACGAAGTGCCAATAGAGACCAAATACTTCGATAGGCGCGTAATATTGTGCAGAGAAGCGTCCGCGGACCGCCATGAAAATCAGCGGAGTGATCACTAGGGCGCCAATAATCATGTGCAAGGCATGCATACCGGTCATTGCAAAGTAGAAGCAGTAAAAAATCTGCACCTGCCTTGCCTGCGGGCCTTCCCAAAAGAAATCAAGGCCGGGAATGAGATGGTGATGGAACTTGTCGCTGTATTCAATAACTTTGACTCCAAGAAAGACGGAGCCGAGAAAGAGAGTGGCAAGCAGATAGAAAACGAGTTGTGCGCGTTTACTATTCTGCGCGGAGTGCACCGCCATCGCCATGGTCAAACTACTGGCGATGAGGACAACAGTGTTAAAACCTCCAAGGAGGATGTCAAGATGATGGCTTCCCGCGATAAACGCTTCCGGATAGTAGGATCGGTACACGGCATAACCGGTAAACAATCCACCGAAGAAAAGGATCTCTTGCACCAGGAACGCCCACATGCCGAGCGAGACCGCTTCGGCCTGTTGCTCTTTGTCGTCAAACTGGTGGGCGTGGTCGTGAGGGGCCGCAATAGCGTGCTCAGCCAACTTTCTTCACCTCCAGGTGAGAGTATTCGTACGCGTCTTCCGTAACAATCGGCGTCCGTTCAAAATTCTCCGTCGGCGGAGGCGACGGGACCGTCCACTCCAGGCCTTTTGCCGTCCACGGATTCGTAGGAGCTTTTTTGCCGCGGAAAATGGAATGAATAAGATAAATCATGGGCAGGAGATATCCGATACCGAGCACCGCAGCGCCGAACGTAGACATGACGTTGAAGATCTGAAACTCAGGCGGGTAAGCGTGATACCGACGCGGCATTCCGATATACCCTGCAAGGAACTGCGGGAAGAATGTGAGATTGAAACCGGCAAACACCAACCACGCAGCAATTTTCGCTGGTATCTCGGGATACATCCGACCAGTAATCTTTGGCCACCAAAAGTGCAGTCCGCCTAAGAAACCCATGATCGCTCCGCCAACCATGATGTAATGAAAATGGGCGACAACGAAATAGGTGTCATGTAGATGAACATCAAGGCCAACCGCAGCCAGGAATAGGCCGGTCAATCCGCCGATGAGAAACAACCCCATGAATCCTAACACAAACATCATGGGGGAGTCATAGGAAATCGACCCCTTGTACATCGTGGCTGCCCAGTTGAATGTTTTAATAGCTGAAGGGATGGCGACAAGAAAAGTAATAAAAGAGAATACTAAACCGACATAAACAGACTGACTGCTGACATAGAGATGATGCCCCCAGACGAAAAAGCCGATGATCGCGATTGCAAGACTAGAAAAAGCGACAAATGAATATCCAAAGATTCGCCGTCGAGAGAAACAAGCAATCATCTCGCTAATCACGCCCATAGCGGGGAGAATCATGATGTAGACAGCGGGATGCGAGTAGAACCAGAAGAAGTGTTGAAAAAGTACAGGGTCCCCGCCAAGATTGGGATCGAAGATGCCAAGATGTAACCCCCGCTCTAGCATGAGGAGGACCAGGGTAATTGCCACCACCGGCGTGCCTAATACCTGAATAAGCGCGGTTGCATAGTGCGCCCAAATAAAGAGCGGTAAACGAAACCACGTCATGCCCGGCGCACGCATGGTATGGATAGTCGCGATGAAATTGAGTCCGGTCAGGATTGAGGAGAACCCGGCGACAAAAGCCCCCATGGCGGCAAGAATGACATTGCCGGTCGCATAGGTGGTACTGTAAGGCGTGTAGAATGTCCAACCAGTATCGACTCCTCCTGTCACGGCAGCCACAACCGCCAGCGTGCCCCCTCCCATGAAAAGATACCAGCTCAGCAGGTTCAATCTGGGAAAAGCAACATCGCGCGCGCCGATCATAAGAGGGATTAAAAAATTCCCTAGCGTGGCGGGCACGGATGGAATGAGCACGAAGAAGACCATCACGATGCCATGGAGCGAGAAGACTTTGTTGTACATCGACGCGCTCATCAAGTCACCGGCAGGAGTTAATAACTCCAACCTGACGAGAGCGGCGAAAATCGCGCCTACTAGAAAGAATACGGAAACTGATATCAAATACAGGACACCAATACGTTTGTGATCAAACGTCAACAACCACGACTTGACCGTATGTTCGGCGTTCAGGTAGTTGCGGCGTTCCGTTTCTTGAGTCTGAAGGATTTCTCGAACTTCGACTGCTGCCATGGCTTAACCCTCGCTTCCCGCAGCTTGCACGGCTTGCGCTTGATCTCCAGGGTTTGCAAGAGATTTAATGTAGGCGATGAGTTGCATGATCTGTTCTTCTGAAAGTTGACCTTGATAGGTCGGCATGATTGGTTGATAACCTGCAACGATCTTGGCAAGCGGATTCATCATCGATTCTCGCACATAATTTTCATCGGCAACGAGAGTTTCTCCATTCTGCAACGTTATCTCATGACCGAAGATACCAACAAGCATGGGTCCGAGCGTACCATTCGTTTGATGACAAGTGACACAACGTTGCTCTGTAAACAGACGCGCTCCGGCGGCCTCTGGAGTCTCTCCCATTGGGGCGTTTACCACTTGCACATTGCCGTTTTTTAACCATTGCGCATACTGTACCGGCTCCATGACCACAACGCGCCCAATCATTAATGAATGATCCAACCCGCAATATTCGGCGCAGAAAATATGGTATTCACCAATCTTTGTCGGCTCAAACCAGCTCGTCGTGTAACGCCCGGGGACAACGTCCATCTTAGTGCGAAACGCCGGTATGTAGAAACTGTGGAGTACATCCTCCGAGGTGAGGGTGAGCCGGATTGGCTGTCCAAGCGGAATGTGGAGTTCGTTGATTTCACGTTTCCCCGAGGGATGCTGCACTTTCCACATCCATTGTTTCCCCACCACCGAAAAGTTGAGCGCCTCCGCGGGAGGGGTAGACATTTTGAAAAAGAGAATTGCCCCCCAGCCGAACATGATCATTACGATGCCAAGCGGAACGACTGACCAAAAGATTTCGAGCGGCATATTGCCTTCGATTTGCTCAGGAATCTCATCTTCCGAGCGCCGTTTGTATTTCACGGCAAAAGCGACAACCGCAATAAAAACCCCAGCGCCAAAGACAAGACAAACCAGCGCGATAAATATGTACAGCGCGTCTGTCTCGAAGGCAAAATTAGACGCCATTTCCGGCCACAGAGCGAATTTTCCTGTCATGATCTTTACATAAAGACGCGACCTACTGAATGAGTCGCGAAGTCATACGTTAATTTCTTTCTCAACTTCTTCCCGTGAATGGCTCTGAGAAACTTCACCCTTTTTCCGCTGCTTCTTTTCTCGACGAAC
Organism: Binatia bacterium; assembly: GCA_050185455.1. Classification (GTDB taxonomy): domain Bacteria; phylum Desulfobacterota; class Binatia; order Bin18; family Bin18; genus SYOC01. Next base: position 6,565 of record JBFWZL010000230.1, read on the forward strand.
TTGGAAAAAAATATATGCCCCAAGCAGCAACAAGACTCCCAGGCCGGTGACTTGGACGATGCGAAAAATAAGCAGGCTGTACTTGGCTCCCGCAGGATCATAATGGAAGCAGAGCAGCAACACCTGATCAATCAAAGAGCCGATTTTTCCCTCGGAGGCTTCGACCAATCCTAAGCGAACGTCTCTAGCTGAATATTCAATTCCGTAAAAATATTTGGAGATCTTCCCTTGCGGGGTCAGGATCATAATTCCGCTGGCGTGGGCGAACTGGTTTGATTTCTGGTCGTATTCATAACGAAATCCCACAGTCTGCGTTAACTGTCGAATAGCGTCCTCCGTACCCGTGAGGAAGCGCCAGCTTTGTTCAGCCCCAGGACGATTGTAAGCTTTCAGATAGATTTGCTTTTTTTCCGCGGCAAGTTCAGGTTTCTCTCGCGAGTCGAAGCTCACAGTCAAGACATTGAAGTCGGTGCCTACGGAGAGAGAAAGTGTTCGCAACGCTTTGACAAGTCCATTTAATACAAGGGTGCACAGCATAGGGCAATCGTAGTACGCCAGCACAAGAATAGTAGGCTTACCATCAAAGTAGCTGCGCAGCGAAACGGTTTTTCCAGCTTCGTCCACAAAGGTCAAATCAAGCGGCACTTGTGCGTCCAACCGCTGATCGTATCCAACGTCAGTAAACGGGTTGTACGACGCTGGAGTGCCGGGCTCTGGTCGTTGCGAAGAGTAGACTGATGCACCGGGAAGCGCAAAAGCATATGGCGTCAGACACACAAAAAAGCCGTAATAAGCAAGAAAAATAAGCGAGAAAAAGCGGCTTTTTGCCTTGAATTTCTCTAACCCGGTGATGGTCTTTAGCTGCGACATATCCTAGAGAATCTTTGTGAATATCAACCTATTTGGATTGCTGCCCATTCCGCGCCGGCAATCCTCTCTCGGCGAGAATCTTTATTGCCCGTTCAACCGGAATCCCAACAATACCGGCATCTTTATCCACCCAACGGTAGGCGTTCAGAATAGTGCCTTCGGTCTGGCGCGTTTGCATGAGGTCTCGATTGGGAAATACTTGGAGACGGGGGGCAGGAGGCAACGCTTGTGGATCAGCAAGCGCTGACAATGGGGTATCAGTCCTTGTTTGATTGAGTCGTAAAAAGTCAAGCATGACCCATACAACAGCGAAAGATAATATTGAAACAACAACAAGAATGATAGCAAAAAGAATAATTGGCTTGAGCTCAACAGTGCTTTCTTCATGACCAGCACCGGAGTGTTCGACTACCTGCGATTCCATATCTTTATCCTACTCTTTACGCATGCTCAGTCATGGCTTGTTCAGCCTCAGCAAACGGATCAGGAAGCGGAGCTAATGAGCGTTTTTTCAACTGTGCATAGAAAGCGGCAAGCCATACGCCTCCAACACCAACGGGAACAGTAACGTTGAGCCAATGGAAATGAATGCCATCGTGGTAAAAAGCTGGAAAGATCATCCAATACAGATCCACAAATCGCATAAACAAGATAAGGCCGGCAATCTTCACCAGCGCATTCTTTTTCATCTTGTTGTTACGGGATAGCAACAAGAAAAAAGGAACGAAGAAATGAAAGAGCGCAAGGAGCAAAACAACTGTGCTCCACCCTCCAGCTGTACGATTGATATACCATCCAACTTCTTCAGCAAGATTTCCAGACCAGATGATAAGGAACTGAGAGAACACCCCATAGGTCCACAATACAACGAACCCGTGCAGGAGTTTCCCTAAATCATGGAAGTGTTTCTCAGTGGCGACATGAGAGAGAGGTTCATACTTTGACAGCCACGTGGTCACACCAATCATAAACGCGAGCATCGCGAGACCTTGCCCCACCACGAATAACAAGCCGTAAATGGTCGAATACCAATGAGGGTCTAAAGACATGACCCAGTCAAAGGAGGCAAAGGTTGATGTCAAGAAAAAAATCAGCACCCCTGGGCCGCTGAGATTTTCCATACGGCGCACAATCGCCAGACTGGGCGTACGCTCAAGCTCGCCGGACCATTTGTACAGAAAATTCGCGAGAGTAATCCAGATCAAGAAATACACGCCAGCGCGAATGCCGAAAGATGTGGCATTTAAATAGCCAGTCTTCTGCTGCAGGATAGCGTCGTGCGCCACGTGTTCAGGATTGGCCCACTCATAAACGTGAGACAAGCCGAAAAGGATCGGTAGGAACAGCAACGCCATAAGCGGTAGTAACCGCATACCGGCTTCAAGCTGACGCTTGGTTGCCTCCCCCCAATCACCCCCAGTCAGATTGTGCGCCATCACCCCAGCTAGACAACCCAAGGTGAGGTTGAACCAGAACATATAACCGAACAGATAGGAACGAAAAAACTGCTCAGGATTGAAAAAACCGCCAGCGGCGCTGAGAACAATTCCAATGACGCCAACAACGAGCCAGCGTTTCTGAGCACTGTCGATAAGGGGACGAATCGATTCAGCGTTATCCATTAGTGCGATCCCGTCAATTTTTGTCGTTCTTCGGCAGGAACATCTTGCAGAGTTGCGTGCTGACTGAGTTGTAAGGCGCGAATATAGGCGATGATCGCCCAGCGATCCTCGGGAGCAACTCGATCTGAATAATCGTACATCACTCCGAACCCACTGGTGATTACCGTAAAGAAATATCCGACCGGAGCTTCCCGTAAACGCTCAATGTGAAATGAAGGAGGCTGCTTCAAGCCGCGTTGCACAATCATGCCCTGACCATCGCCGAGTTGGCTATGACAGGGAGAGCAATAAATATTGAAACGCTCTTGGCCGCGCAGCAACACCTGCTCAGTTATAGGAAATGGGAAGTTTTTTGCAGGCCCGCCGTTTTCTTTTCCTTGGTACAAATGTTCATCCGCTTGTAAATTACCACGCGCTACCGTGCCTGCAACAAGAGGCCGAGCGGAACGGCCATCAGCAAAGAAAGGGTCTGCTCTATAGGTCTTAAACTTCGGCTGGTCATGCATGTCCTGACGGCATCCCAACGTTAACACAATACAACCGAGAATGACTCCCTTCAACACAGCTTTA
>JBFWZL010000231.1:0-9611 GCA_050185455.1 Binatia bacterium
ATTGCCATCTCAACTGACGGAGTAGGGACGAAACTGCTGGTAGCGGAACAGATGGGTAAGTACGACACGGTAGGCATCGATTGTATTGCTATGAACGTCAACGACCTGCTTTGCGTTGGCGCCACGCCGGTGTCGTTCGTCGACTATGTTGCGGTGGAAGAACTAGACCCGGAGGTGCTGGGGAAAATCGGAGAAGGGTTATTTCGCGGCGCGGAAATGGCGCGTGTAAGCATTTCCGGAGGAGAGATCGCTCAGATTCGTGAAATGCTGCGCGGTGTGCGCCCCGGCGCGGGAATCGATCTTGCCGGTACTGCCATCGGCACGGTGCCGCTCGATCGTGTGATTATTGGTGAAGAGGTGCAGCCGGGCAACGTGGTGATTGGACTTGCGAGTAGCGGGATTCACAGCAACGGGTTGACCCTTGCGCGGCGGATTCTCTTACACGATGCCAACCTGACGGTCGATAGTTATCTGCAAGAATTTGCTCGTACGGTGGGAGAAGAACTGCTGGAACCCACCCGTATTTACGTGCCGGAAGTGACGGCCATGTTCGCCGCTGGATTACGGATCAAAGCGTTGATCCATCTCACTGGCGATGGGTTCTTCAATTTGACGCGCACGGCCGAGCCGATCGGTTATCTCCTCGAAACCTTGCCGCCGCCGCCTCCAATTTTTAGCGTGCTGCAAGAAGTCGGGAAACTCAGCGCCGCTGAGATGTTCCAAGTCTACAATATGGGAATCGGATTTTGTGTCATTGTGGAGGAAGCAGACGCCGACCGTGTAATGCGGATTGCTGCTGAGCACGCTACGCAAGCGTGGCGGATCGGCCAGACGGTCGCCTCGCCGGAGAGAACCATTACCATTGCCCCTCGTCGCCTGCGCAGTGTGGAGCAACGTTTTGCGCCGTTTTAAGGTGGATGCTGATGCCTGACCTCCAGGCCCTCGACCGTGAATCTCTCGTTCAACTGATCGTAAAAGGCCGGAAAACCGGCAAGCCGCAGACCGTGAAGATTTGGTTTGCCGTGGGGAATGGCAAAGTCTATGTGACCTCGGGGCGCGGACTAGGAGCCCAGTGGATTAAAAATCTGCAAAAGAACCCGGAGGTCACACTTCAGATCGGCTCCACCACCTTGAAAGGAACTGCCCTATGGCGTGAAGGGCCAGGTGTCAGGACGGAAATTTTCCCGCTCTTTTTTCACAAATATCTCCGCGCTCGCCTCTTCAGTTGGATTTTTGGTTGGTACAAGCAAGAATTCGCGTTTGAGATTACAGTCAGCGAAATCTGATTCCAAACCACTCTTTCCTTCACGAAACAAGTTCGCACTCGACAGTGCTATCCTCGCTGTGAGCTTGCCTTTGTATTAAAAACGCTGCAGGATGTTGTCGCGTTTGCCTCAAGGTACGGGGGACGCACTTCTTGAAGGAATCGTGCAATGGCTGCTATCGCGACTCATCCAAACCTTCCCTCCGCCGAGAGCACGGGGGTGCCGATTGAGCTCATCTGGCGATTGAGCGTCGAACAGTATCACGCCATGATTCAGGCGGGCATTCTCACCGAAGATGATCCAGTCGAACTATTAGAAGGGTGGCTGGTGACCAAAATGCCGAAGAATCCAAGACACAGCGCTGTGACGCAACTAATGCAGGCCGCGTTAACGCGTGCTCTTCCTTCGGGCTGGCATGTAAGGGGACAAGAGCCTGTCACGACCGAAGACAGCGAACCGGAGCCTGACATCGTTGTGGCGCGAGGAGACCTGCGTCAGTATCTTGACCGTCACCCTGGCCCTCAAGATGTAGCTCTAGTTGTTGAAGTGGCAGACTCATCATTGCAGCGCGATCGGATGCTCAAGAAACGCCTCTATGCCGCCGCGGGGATTCCTGCGTACTGGGTGGCGAATCTTCCTGAATTACATATTGAGGCGTATTCTGACCCATCTGGGCCTGGGGAACAGCCTACCTATCGCCACGAGCAAGACTATGGGATTTCAGACGCAATCCCAGTCATACTTGACGGTGTAGAAGTCGTACGCGTCGCCGTGCGAGAGCTGCTGCTTTAAGACTATGAGACAAAATCCCCACCGCATGGCACGAGGTCAAGGCGTCATTGCGAGTCCTTCGATAAGCTCAGGATAAACTCCGCGAAGCAATCTTTGCCCGGAAACAAAGATTGCTTCGTTGCTTACTGCTCCTCGCGATGACGGTGTACAGGATCACCGTACGGTCCGGAAAAACTTCCTAATATCTTCAACCAACAACTGTGGTTTCTCCATAGCCGCGAAATGGCCGCCGGACGGCATCTTCGTCCAATGGGTCACGTTGTATGCTCGTTCCGCCCACTCGCGTGGCGGACGCGCCAGTTCCGCCGGAAATGACGCAACTCCGGTTGGAACATTGATCTTTTCTTCTCTACCGAGACGCCACGGGTGGTGACGTTCCTCGTAGTACAGACGGGTCGATGAGGTAATTGTCTGCGTGATCCAATAGATCATGACATTGGTGAGCAATTGGTCTTTCGTGTAGGAACGCGCAAGATCGCCGCCGCAGTCACTCCAGGTGCGAAATTTTTCCACAATCCAAGCACAGAGTCCGACCGGTGAGTCGTTCAAGCCATATCCCAAGGTTTGCGGTTTTGTGCCCTGAATGCCTTGGTAACCGGTCTCTTCACTCCGCCACTGATCCATCTCTTTCATCCAGGCTTGTTCAGTAGCGGACAAATTCTGACGATTGGCCGGATGGGGAGCGACGCCTACCATGTTGAGGTGAATGCCAGCGACGTGCTGGGAATCGGCAAAACCGAGCCGAGAAGTCACCATTGCTCCCCAATCACCGCCTTGCGCCCCATAGCGTGTATACTCTAATACCTCAGTCATCAACATTGAGAACCATTCAGCAATGCGAATGATATTGACCTTGCGTTCTTGTGTAGGAGCGGAGAAGCCGTAACCTGGTAGAGATGGAGCAATGACATCGAACGCATCCGCTGGATCTCCGCCATGCGCGGCTGGGTCCGTAAGCGGACCAATGATTTCCATGAATTCATAGATCGATCCTGGCCAACCATGCGTGATGATAAGTGGAAATGGTTTTGGACCTTTACCGCGTTCGTGGATGAAATGAATGCCTTGTCCGTCGATGGTGGTGCGAAAATGTTTCCAGCGGTTCAGTCGGCGTTCCTGCGCTCGCCAGTCGTACTGGGTGCGCCAATATTCCACGAACTCTTTCATGTAGGCCAAGTTGGCGCCATAATCCCACGCCGACTCGGGAATCTCACCTGGCCAGCGCACGCTATCGAGTCGTTCGCGTAGATCAGTCAACGCGGAGTCGGGGACGTTAATCGTAAAGGGTTCTGCGGTTGTAAAGCGCGTCATAATATCCTCCTTAGCGACGGCAACCCTTGCACTCTGCTCGACGTGTGGAACGCTGTCAACGGTGAGTCTGTGCCTTCTGAAACGCTGCGCCTCTATACAGATTCGCTCTGGTGCTCATCCCTTTGGGGCGAAATGCGTAGAAGGAGATTGCAGATGCAACCTTCCCATCACACGTTGGATTAATCTTGCCTGTGTCTTCTTGCTGTGACCCAGTGTTTCCGCTAGCGTACCAGGAATTAGTGTACTCCCCTGTGCCAGCCTTCATGAGAACGTGGTTCCGGGCGGATGATCGTGAGTCGAACTGTGAAGGTTTACAACGCGGAGCAATCAGAAAGGAGTTCGCATGGAAGTCGGCATTCAACTGGTGATCCAAAATCACAAGGACTACAACGATCGTGAGATGTACAAACAGGAGCTACGCCTCGCGATTGAAGCGGAAGCCATGGGGTTTGACAACCTGTGGCCGGTGGAGCATCACTTTTTTGACTACTCTATTTGCCCGGACAATCTCCAGTATCTGAGTTACGTGGCTGCACGTACGGAGAAAATGAAGCTCGGCACAGCGGCGATCATCGTGCCGTGGAACGACCCCCTGCGTGTGGTGGAGAAAGTCGTGCTACTCGACCATCTCTCCGATGGCCGCGCGATCATGGGCCTCGGCCGGGGTCTCTCCCGCCGCGAATATGCGGGGTTCGGCGTGGATATGTCCGAGACGCGCGACCGTTTCAATGAAGCGGTTGAGATTATCGTGAAAGGCGTGGAAACAGGTTTTGTCGAGGCTCACACGAAGTACTTCAATCAGGCGCGTGTGGAAGTGCGCCCGCGCCCATTCAAAACCTTCAAGGGACGGCGTTCGATGGTGTGCATGTCGCCGGACTCCTTTGAAGTCGCGGCGAAGAACGGCTTGGGCGCCATGATGTTCTCACAGATGGGGTGGAACAAAGTGGCCGACAGCATCTGGGCGTATCGCGAAGACTATCGCAAGAAAAACAATGGAGAAGAGGCGCCTCCCATTGAGATCAACGACTTCGTGGTCTGTCATGCTGATCGCAACAAAGCGGAAGAAATGGCTCGCAAGTACATTGTCGGCTACTACTGGAGCGTCATGGAGCACTACGAAATGGGCGGATCGCACTTCGCGGAAACCGGCAAATCGTATGCTCATTACGCCAAAGGCGCCGAGATGATGAAATCAGTTGGTCAAGACGCCATCATCGAGGAATTTCTTAACGCCAACCTTTGGGGCACGCCGGACATGATCCTCGCCAAGCTGCAGCAGCGCCGTAATCTGATTGGCGATTTCAACGCCAACGGCGTACATAGCTTCCAGAGTCTGCCGTTTGATGAAGCCGAGTGCTCCATGCGTTTGTTCGCCAAAGAAGTCGCACCCGAAGTGAAAAGCTGGCAACGGCAAGCAGGGCAGCAGCCGGTGGACGTGACAGCCGCGGCGGCGAGCCGAGCGGGGAAATAAGGCTTCGTAACAAGAACCCTGCAACCCCATTCCCCGAAAAGTAGGGGCAGGCCTCGTGCCTGCCCAAGCCCAGGGCGACCACAAGAGTCGCCCCTACCACAATTCCGTCATCGCTGGTCGCCGTAAGGATGCGGCCCTTCCGGCAGCGGCTCTAGTTCGCTTTCACGACCGATGCGCTAAAGGCAGCAGGGCGATCGTTACTTCCACCAAAGGCCTGGGGGCATTGGTCTTCCGCACAGTTAGAAAAGGACAAGTTCCCACGGCGGCACCATCAGGGGAGGAATAGGTTCCGGGTTTGAGGGATCAAGACAAAATCGCCAGTTGCCTAACGACATATGCTCCTGGAATCCTTCAGGGCAAGTTTCCGCCTGCTCTCGTGTCTTGTCTGGTCGCAAGATGGTCACACCTGGAGGAGGAGGCAGCAAGTTGGGATCTGGAACAGTGACAGTTTCGTGCCGCTGGCAATGCCCGAGTTCAGCGTCCCAGTACGCTTCCGGCCCACATGGCGCCTCAAGAGGCACCCCCTTTTCCTTCCCTGATTCCGTGGTAAAAAGATCAGTCTCTTCCTGGCTCGGAGGAAGGGGACCGCGTCCGAGAGGGGGAAGCGTCCTAACCGGCAACCCTTCCACCGAGGGCGGGACAACTACTGGATTGTCGGTATAAACGATGATGCCTGCGCTGTCGAACGACACCCCATCCGCTCCCGGCAGATTAATCAGCTCCTGTTCGTGACGCTGTAGAATCGCCTGCGCCTCGGTAAACGGACGCCCGGCAATCAGGGGTAGCGTGGGCGCAACCGGGGTTGCAGCAGGTGGACTCGTTTCCTCCGGGGGGTTGGCGAGTAACGTTTTGGCTCCAGATAAATCCGCGCCGACCAGAGGCTCTGACTCAACCTTGGCCACCACGAACCACGACACCATACACGTGCACAGGACGAATGCGCGCAGCATACTGCTCCTCCTTTTTACGCTGGCAAGCGGTTGAGGATGTTCTTCCTCACGATTCTATATCCCCCCCCCCTCCCGTGATTGTCAAGAGTTAAGACAATGCGATGCCTAGTGATGAAGCTCAGGGTAATCTATTACCCAAGGCAGAGGCGGGCGTCCCGCCCGCGCTCCCAAAAGAAAGAACCAAACCAATGCTCTACTTCGCGCCGGTTTGATGCGCCCACAGTTCCTGTGCTTGCTCCCAGCCGACAACCGCTACCGGCGCGCCCTCTTCGGTGATGAACTGGAGGGGACCCAGGAACGTCATATAGAATTCGCTGTCCTCTAGAAAATGGGTCTGATCGTGTCTGGCGTTACAGGCTTCATAACCATAGCCGACCGCTGCCGCTGTTGATCCGCCGTTCTCCGTTCCTCCCCGTACTTCCATTTTTCCTTTGGTGAGAAAATATTCGCCGGGGCCAACATGAATGTGTCGAGCAAAAGACGACCCTTTGGGACAGTCAAAGATCGCCGTCCACGCGCCCATCTCCGGCGAGACGTGCAGGAGTTTCCAGCGAATGCCGCCAGCGGAAAATTCTCCTGGAAATGGCTGCCAGTTGACTGAGCTGACGTGGATGTATTCATCTACAGGTCTCGTTTTCGGCATGGTTTCCTCCTTGTTACTTGTTTGTTGTTTTGGAGCTTGGCATAGTCTGAAGAAGTTGTCGACTGAGCGGGGAAGAGGACCTTCCTCATCGGTTGTAGCGCGACTATAGAGAAAGAAATTGAGCACGGCGAAGGAGCACGGTTATGAATCTGCGATGGATTGGCGCGATAGGAACTGGAGCCATGCTTTGGACTGGTTGTACGGCAATGAATCCACAAAGCGCGGCGCGGCAACAAGCGGAAACGTATTATGGCCGTTCCTATGATCAGCTCAGTCCAGACGAGAAGATGCGTCTTGAGAACCATCTCGCTCGGCAGAGCAACACCTCCTGGGGCGCCAATGCGCGAGTGGCCTCCGGTCTCGGCCGACTCCTCCAAGGCGTCGGTATCCTGGTGCTGAGCGCGAAGCGGTAAACGTACCGCTTCCTGCATGAGACATCGTGGCAAACAGGGGCGGTGTCGCAGAAGAAAGCTTGCTGTCTACGATTCCCAGCTCTGAGAAAAGAACAGACTTCCTCTCTTGCTAGCCGCGAGGCATTCCGTTATCCCCCCAATAGCCCCTATCGGAGGGAGTTCGTATGACTGAGCAAGTCCACGTCAAACTGATTCCCCGATTTTCCGTTTCGTCACTCTGTCGCCCGTTGTATTCCTGGCAGCGTTACGTTTTCCGTGTCCCGTTCTCTTACGAGAACCACTCCCGAAACCTTATCAAAATCGATAGGTCGCCTTCAGCGGCGTACAACCCTTCCTGCAATGCCTGTGCGCCGTCGAGTTCGCCGTGAGTGATACGGACCCATGTCGCCTCCGGAGTACGAATCGTCAAATCCGGCGACACGGCTTTGCCCGTGAAGCTCTCACATTTGCCGCGTGCGACGCTGACGTAATACGAATTGTTCTCCATGCCGCTAACATGGAATTGAATCGTTGCCTGGGCATTCTTCGCCGCCGCCCGGTTGAACGAAAAAGGCAGGCCTATGATAAGAGCTTCAGCGCTGCGCGGGAGTGGCGCCGGGAACAGCTTGAGGTAAAGCGGCGGCAGCCAAAATTCAGAAGGTATGCCGACAAGGAAAATCAAGAGATTCGGATACAAGAAGGTGAAACGCCAGTCCAGCGGAGCATAGGCGGCGATTCCCGCGCTGAGCAAAAAGATGCCTGACCAGTAGGCGGTCATGACTGTATTAATTTCTGCAAAGATCGGCAATTTCTGCTGCCACAGCGGCGTCTTCCGTCGCGCGAAATAGTAGGTGAAAGTTTCTCGTCCGAGTAGCAGAGGGATCAGCGCTACAAGTCCAAGCGTCAGGAAGAGAATTGCCTGTGAATACCATTGAAAAAGTCTCAGGATCGTCTCAAGTCCGATAAAAGCGCTCAGGGTCCCCAAGGCGAACATGAGCCATAGACCGAAGTCAAAATACTTGAGTTCGCTCATACAGAAGGCGAGGGCGATGTACCCACTCATGAGCACAAGCGCGACCGCCAACCCTGTCTGCACTCCTTCCGTGGAAAACGCCGCTTGCCCGGCAATATGAAAATACACAAACACGGCGACAAAACTGCCAATGTGCACGAAGAAAAATTGAGAGAGACGAGCGGAAAAGGAAACAGCCTGTAGGGAATTGGCAGTAGAGGTATCCATGAATAGGCATCATCCATAACCTTTCCCGTTTTGCAACGCCAGAAATTCCTTGCTCTCCGCAGGAAGAAATTTGCCCCTGCTGTATGGAAGTTCGCTTCCTTGCTATGGTTCTCCCCATGCAACGGCAAGGAACATTCTCACTCGTGTCTGATTTTCAGCCGCAAGGGGATCAACCACAAGCGATCGACCAGCTGGTTGCCGGAGTCGAAGAAGGACTGCCGCATCAGGTCCTGCTTGGCGTCACCGGATCAGGCAAAACGTTTACGATGGCGAATGTCATCGCTCGCCTGAACCGACCTGCTCTCATCATGGCTCCCAATAAGACCCTGGCGGCGCAACTGTATAGCGAGTTAAAGGACCTCTTTCCTGAGAACGCCGTTCGCTACTTCGTGAGCTATTACGACTACTACCAGCCGGAAGCCTACGTGCCACGGAGTGACACGTATATCGAGAAAGATGCGGCGATTAACGAAGAAATCGACAAGATGCGTCACTCCGCCACCAAGGCGTTACTTGAACGTCGCGACGCCATCATTGTCGCCAGCGTCTCGTGTATCTACGGATTAGGGTCGCCCGAGACCTACTTCGATCTGATTCTGTTCGTCGAGGAGGGAGCGCAGGTCGAGCGAGACGCCTTGCTTCGTAAGCTCGTGGATATTCAATACCAGCGCGATGACTTCGATTTTCATCGTGGGACGTTCCGCGTGCGTGGCGATGTGGTCGAAGTGTTTCCTGCCTATGAAGAAAGCAAGGCGATTCGCATCGAATTCTTTGGCGATACCGTGGAGACCATCGCGGAGATCGATCCGTTGCGGGGAAAAGTGCTTCGTCGCATTGATAAGATCTCCCTCTACCCGGCGAGCCATTATGTGACGACGTCCAACCGCCTGAAAAAGGCCACTGCTGGAATTCGTGCGGAATTGACGCAACGACTCGCCGAATTACAGGCTGAGCATAAGCTGCTTGAGGCGCAGCGACTGGAACAGCGCACCCTCTATGATCTGGCGTTGTTGGAAGAGATGGGCTTCTGTCCGGGTATTGAGAATTACTCTCGTCACCTTGACGGTCGCGCGCCTGGCGAGCCGCCCTTCACTTTGTTGAACTATTTTCCCAAAGACTATGTGCTGTTCATCGACGAAAGCCATGTGACCGTTCCGCAAATAGGCGGTATGTACCGCGGGGATCGCTCACGGAAAACAACCCTGGTGGAGTATGGATTCCGATTGCCCTCCGCCTTGGACAACCGTCCGCTGAGTTTTGCCGAATTTGAGCGTATGGTGGAACAGATCATTTATGTCTCCGCCACGCCTGGCGATTACGAACGCAAGCAAAGTAATCAGCGTCTCGTTGAGCAACTCATCCGTCCCACCGGCTTAATTGATCCAGAGATCGTTGTCCGCCCGGCCAAAGCGCAAGTGGATGATCTATTGGACGAGATTCATAAGCGTGTGGACAAAGGTGAGCGTGTACTCGTGACGACGCTCACGAAGCGACTGGCCGAAGATCTCACCGACTACTATCAAGAGCTGGGCATTAAAGTTCGCTAT
>JBFWZL010000232.1:0-9609 GCA_050185455.1 Binatia bacterium
CCTCTGAAATCACTGCTCGACGTGGCTTGGAATGAGTGCTCGACTTCCTCTGGAATCGCTGCTCGATTAGCTCTGGAATATGCAGTGAACCGAACAAGACTTGAAGAGAAACAACTTTTAGGGGAAGGGATACGCAATCTTGGGGAAGGCTCGCTTTTCTGTTGTTCATAGGACTGGCTGGGTGCGTGACCACGAACGCGACGATGTTGGGTGTGGCGCAACAGAGGGCGACGCTGCTGCCAACATCGGTAGTGATCTATCGCACGGCGGCGCAGGTGCCGGGGAAGTATGAAGAGGTCGCGCTCTTGCACTCGAAAGGGGCGGCGACGGCCACGAGCGAGCCGCAAATGTTTGAGTCGATGAAGGCGAAAGCCGCCGAGGTGGGAGCAAATGCGATCATTCTTGATGCGATCAGTGAGCCGAGCGCCGGGGCGAAGATAGCCGGGGCATTCTTGGGGTATGCGCCGGAGCGGCAGGGAAAAGCCATTGCCATCTATGTTTTTCCACCAGAACAGCCGATTCCTGCGGCGACGATACAGTCAGTAGCCGGGCAGCCATGAAGCAGAGCTGAGGAAAAAAATAAACTTCGCCCCGCAGCCATCCTACCGAGCGCAGGGTTAGTAAGGAAGGCCGAGGTGGGAAAAGAGAGGCGAAAGGGCAGAGGCAGAGGAATTCTAAGAGGCTGCGCCTAACCCGGCCCTGCACCGCATCGCCGCTCTGTTGCGGTTCTGCTGAAACCGAAAAGACACGGCTGGGCGGCTCGCGGTGCGCTTGGCGTTAGACGGCGCAAGACAAAAGGCTTACAATTTGACTCATACCGAAACGGTATATCAGTCGAGAATTGATCAAGCTGGCTGAGGAGTACGGGTGGAGACTGGTCAGCGTCAAAGGCGATCATCACAACTTTAAGCACCCGGAAAGCCGGTTTGTGGTCACAATCGTCCATCCGCAAAAAGATGTTCCCGTCGGACGAGCGGTGGACACCGTGAAGAAGATCAGACTGGAGGTGAAGTGATGCGCTATCTTATCATGCTGGAGCAAACCGAGGCAGGATTTGCCGTGCAAGTGCCCGATTTAGCGATTGTGACGTACGGCGACACGATTGAGACGGCCAAGCAAGCAGCTAGCGAGGCGATCCAGGTTAATCTCGAAGCATATCGCGAAGCTGGACAAGCCATACCTGAGAGACAACCAGTGGAACGCCATCTAGAGAATCCAGAATTTCAAGAGTTGGTCTTCGCCTACGTGGAAGTGCCAGAGCCAAAGGAACGGATAGCAGCGTAGAGTCGCCTGTGAGGGAGAAAGACTCCGTCTAACCCGGCCCTCCAGCGCATCGCCGCCCGCGAGCGGTTCCTGCTGAACCTGAAAGGCCACGTTCTGGCCGCTCGCGGTGCGCGGATGGTTAGCCCGCTGCAGCCCAGCCTTGCTGATGTACACTGATACGTGTACAAGAACAAGATGAAGAGGCGTGAGTTGGAAGAGGCTTTGCGGAAACTGGGGTGGAGCTTTTTGCGTCACAGAGCCAAGCACGATATCTGGACTAAAGGTGAGCAACAGGAACCGATTCCACGCCATGGCGAGATTAACGAAAAACTGCCACGCGCCATCCTCCGGCGAGCTGCCAGAAGAGAGTGACGATGCGCTTTCAAGGGAAACTCTATAAGGACGGCAAGTTTTGGTTAGTCGAAGTGCCCGTTTTCGCGGCGATGACCCAAGGGCGTAGCCGTAAGGAGGCCTTGGAGATGATCACCGATTGGTTTGTCACGATGATCGACCGTCCGGGATTTGTCGTGACCATCCACGAAGGGAAGCAGGGGAATTTTGAAATCAGTGCGTCGGACACCAAGGCCATGGTGGGGTTACTCCTCCAGCGTCAGCGTCAGTTGCATGGCCTGTCCCTAGCAGCAGCGGCGGAACGCTTAGGAGCAAAGTCGCGCAACGCCTATGCTCGGTATGAGCAGGGGAGTTCGATGCCGACGGTGGAGAAATTAGACAAACTCCTGCAGGCAGTGTCTGGCGGGCGGGGCTTCGTCTTGTCGCCCAGTGCGATAGAGAACGCTGAGCAGGAGGAGCAGAGCAGCAGGGGCTAACTAGTCGCGCCACCGCATCGCGGCCACGTTGGGTCTCTGCTCAAGCTGAAAGGGCACGGTCTGGCCGCTCGCGGTGCGCGTGGTCGTTAGACGCTCCGAGCGACTCCAGCTATATATGAGTCATGGCTGAACGAAAGCTGCCTGATGATCCTGTCGCGTTTATCCGGGACTGTCTTCAGGGGGGTAGGATTCTGTGGACGTACCATGTCAACATGCGTTTGGGGCAGCGCTTCATTGCTCGCGAGACGATCGTTGCTGCAGCCGAGAGCTACGAGATTGTCGAAGCGTACCCGGAGGACAAATACTTTCCGAGCTACCTGCTCTGGGGGAGACTGAACGAGGAGGCGTTCCATGCCCTGTTCGGGGCTGACGTGGAGGGACAAAACGTGCGCGTCGTCACAGCCTACTACCCCAGCCCGGAAGAATGGGAAAAGGATCTCAGGACAAGGAGACCCAAATGAGATGCACGGTCTGTGGCGCTCCCATGCGCCCCATTACCACTGACTTACCTTTCAAGCTCTCCGAGGAACGCATTGTCATCTTGAAGCAACTGCCGGTTTCGCAATGCGAGGCCTGTCGTGAATATCTGATTGAGGATGCCGTCATGGCGCGGATTGACCTGATGCTAGCGCGCACGGACAGCACGGCAGAACTCGAAGTACTGCGGTATGCAGCATGAAGACTGCGTCTAACAACCGCCTCCAGCGCGACCGCGGCCCGCGAGCGATTCTGGGTGAATGCGAAAGGATCCGGTTGGGTCGCAGGCTAATGCCCACCCCCTCACCATTATACACATCTCGGCGGTTGATTTTGGCTCTCGGAGGGGTGATTTTATACCGTTTCGATTATCACGGCGAGGAGGTAGCCAATGAGCACTGGGGTAGCCGGAGAGATGGCTGAGAGTCAGATGCCCGATGCACGGCATGCGAAACGGCTGGCCGCCTTACTTACGCGCTTAGGTGAGCAGCCGGTCAGCCGTATTCCCCGCGCCTGTCATGGCTGGGCGGAGGCGGTGGCAGCGTATCGCTTTCTGGATAATCCTGCCGTGGGGGTTCCCGAGATCCTCTCGGGTCATAAAGCCGCGACGCTGGAGCGGATTCGGTCACAGGCGGTGGCGTTGCTGGTACAGGATACGAGCTTTCTGAATTATGGCACCCTGCAGCCCAAGGCGGGGATGGGGACCGTAAAGGAGCGCCTGGGGGAGGAGTATTTGCTGCACACCACGGTGGTCTTCACCCCGGAGCGGGTGAATCTGGGAGTACTAGGGGCGAAGCTCTGGCAGCGGCCGGAAGAGCCGGTGGCGCACGAGCGCGCCCGTAAGCCGATTGAGGAGAAGGAGAGTTACCGCTGGTTGGAAGGCTATACCCTGGCCTGTGAAGTGCAGCAAACGTGTGCCGAGACCGTGGTCGTCAGTGTGGCCGATTGCGAGGGCGATATCCAGGAGTGGTTTCTCGACGCGATGCACCGCCCGGGAGAGGAACGCGCCGAGTTTTTCATCCGCGCCAAATGCAATCGACGGCTCGCTCCGGGGGCGGCGCATGACTACTTGTGGGAGGAAGTGCAGGCAGCGCGTCCACTGGGGAAGCTCACCTTTAAGTTGACCCGCCAAGCGGACCGTCCCGCCCGGTGAGTCACGCTTAGTGTAAAAGCTCTACCCGTGACCTTCTATGGGGCGCGCCGCCCGGGTGGACGACTGCCGCCCGTGCAGGTGTGGGCCATCTACGCCCTCGAGCTCAAGCCCCCCAAGGGTGAAGACCCTATTGAATGGCTCTTACTGACAAGTGTCCCCGTGAACGACTTCTCGGGAGCCTGTCTGGTGATGCAGTGGTATCGAGCAAGGTGGGAAATCGAACTTTTTTTCCGTGTGCTCAAGCAAGGCTGCCAGATTGAACGGTTGCGCTTGGAGACCACTCACCGTCTCCTGAATGCCCTGGCCATCTATCTCATCATTGCCTGGCGCATCCACACCCTTACGATGCTGGGACGAGCCTATCCAGAGGTGTCCGGTGAAGTGGTCTTTGAGCCGCGCGAGTGGCAGATGATTTATATGATGCAGTACCACAGTCCACCGCCCGACCAGCCCCCGCCTCTGCGTGACACCGTCCGCGCCTTAGCGCAACTGGGCGGCTTCTTGGCGCGCACGGGAGATGGCGAGCCCGGAATCAAATCCATCTGGCAAGGGTATCAGCGGTTGCTCGAATTTATCTATGCGGTAGAAATGCACCTCGCCGTCAATGCTTCCTAGATGTGTATAATGGTGAGGGGGTGGGCGTTAGCCGTCTCAAAATATTGACGTGAAAACATCTGACACTGAAAATCCTGCGGTCTATTCACCGAGCAACGAGCCATATCTTGGGCGGGAATCCGTTCGTGCATTTGATAACATGATCGTTGCATGTTTGGAGGCAAACGCAGTAGTGGCACCACGAACGCACGTAGTCGATCCAACAGCCCTCCAGCGTGCAGCAAATCAAATCATCCCACAAGGGCTGAGTTTGGCCCTCTCAATACGAGAACTCGTCAGACAAGGATATTTATTCGGAGCATTAGTGCTTCTTCGTCCACTCGTCGAGCGCGCTGCCATTCTTCGCTATCTGGTGGAACAACCCGATAAGCTCGAAATATGGGAGCGAGGGTGGCGACACAGAGAAAGACCGAGTCTTGCGACTATGTTAAATGCGCTTGGAAAGGATTCCTTTCCTGATATCGGCAAAGAGCTTACGCGACCCTATAACAGCTTGACACACGGAGATCCTGCAAGTTCACGCTGGAACCTCATTCAAATTGGCAATAATATATCTGACAGACCCAGAGGGGATTGCAAGCAGAAAAGAGCCGAAATGCAGTGAAGGAGCGCTCCGTCTGAATGGCGAGGCCAACCGGATGCCATTGAAAACACTGAAGAATTTTCAGGCTCTCCTTTTGCCCTCTCATCCCAACCGTTTTCCGGTCCATTAAGTATATTGTTACCATAGTGAATGGAGTATCCATCAAAGGCGTATTCCTGTCAGCGTGAAGTAACGTCCACAGTCATACGTTTCGACGCGACCGCGCCGACGTCCGCCCGGAGGCAAAGTCCCCTTCAGGATGATGCGTACTCCGGTCCTTGAGGGGGAAACTTCAGTGTAGGAGTTAAGCTTGTGTATGATATTGAGCGCCCACTCCTCAATGACACCGGCGCCAAGGTCCACTAGCAGACAAATGCTCATTGCTCCTGCCCGAGTCGTGCATGCCTCAAGCACCCGTAAGCCGGAGAGATGCAGGAAGATCTCTCCGGGCTTCACCGTAAAAGTCAGCTTTATTCATAATTCTCCAGCCCCCTGACGCCTGCCGCTTTCACGTCTCCCGCTTCCGTTCCTTCTCCACTGACAAACCAGCTGCGGCCCAACCATTGAAGCCGCATTCGAGATGCGCGACATTGGGGAAGCCCATCTCCTGAAGCACGTCCGCCGCAAGGGCAGACCGTCCCCCGCCCGCTCAATAGAGAATGATACGTTTCTCAGGATCGACTTTGCCGCTGTAATACTTCGAGGTGGGATCAACCCAGAATTCCAGCATGCCACGCGGTACGGAGAGTGCGCCGGGAATCCAACCCAATTTTTGCCGTTCGCGAATGTCGCGAATATCAAGTATTTGAATTGGGTCACCGGATTGTAACTCCGCCTGAAGTTGCTCCAGCGATAGATTTTGCACCCGCGTTTTTGCTTCTTTCACCATTTGGTCGACAGTCTTTTGGGGAGTGAACACAAAAACCTCCTCTGCTTTGAAAAATTGTCGCCGAGGAAAATGTACACGAAAAACGTAGTACGTAAAGCGGGAACAAGGCCCTACGAGCGCAGATACGAGGCGCCATTTACATCTACAATCGCGCCCGTTGCAAAATCCGCTTCCCCTGAAGCGAGGAAAATCACGAGCGACGCAACTTCATCTGGACGCCCGACGCGATTGAGAGGGCTTTGTTGGCGGATTGCCTCACCGCGCGGACTGGCGAGGATTGAAGCGGACATGTCAGTTTCCACGAAGCCTGGAGCAACAACATAGACAAAGATGTTATGCGGAGCCAAGGCTTGCGCGAGCGATTGGCTCATGGCGTTGAGTGCGGCTTTACTGGAAGCGTAGGCTGGGGATTTCGGCGCGCCGCGAAAAGCGCCACGCGAGGAAATATTCACGATATAACCACCGCCTTGCTCAACCATGTGGCGCGCGGCGTGGAACATGACATTAGCTGGGCCAATGAGGTTTATATCGAAGGTGCGTTGCCAGATGTCGTTCCACTGCTCGTACTCGATTCGGAGAATCGGTTGCCACTCGTTAATCGCAGCATTGTTGACAACGATATCAATCCTCCCCATGTCTTGAATGATGGAGCCAACGAGCTGTTCAACAGCCGCCGCCTGTCCGACATCGGCTGGAAAGAGATGGTGTGGACCACCCGGAAGCGATGAGCGCGTGTGCTCTGCCGCTGCTTGGTCACGGTTGTAGTGAACGGCAATTTGAGCGCCATGCCTCGCGAAACGTTGAGCGACCGCGCGGCCTATCCCTCTGGATGCGCCTGTAACCAGCACGACTTTCCCCGTGAAGTCCATCATTGTCCCTCCTTTTTCGCTTCGTGTGTATTTCGTCGATACGCCACAAAGGACAAAGACACAAGCGCAAGGAGTTAAGGTTCTGATTCTTTCAGTACGTACCCCGCGCCGCGCACGGTATGGATCAACTTCGGTTCGAAATCAGCATCGATTTTTTTGCGGAGATATTTTACATACACATCGATCACGTTGGTAAACGTATCGAAATCGACCCCCCATACATGTTGTGCAATCAATGCTCGGCTTAAGACGCGCCCGGGATTGCGCAGGAAAAATTCGAGCAGAGCAAACTCTTTCGCCGTCAGGTCAATCTTGATCCCAGCTCGGGTAACCTGACGAGAGCTGGGATCAAGACTCAAATCCGCTAGTACAAGCGTCACTGGCTGCGTCGGCGTTCCACGTCGCAACAACGCACGCACCCGTGCTAATAATTCTTCAAAAGCAAAAGGCTTGGTCAGATAATCATCGGCGCCTTGATCAAGCCCGGCGACTTTGTCCGGGAGCGTATCTCGCGCAGTCAGTAAGAGCATCGGAAGCTGAACTCCGCGTTTCCGCGCCTCGCGCAAGAGGGAAAGACCATCCCGCTTCGGCAACATCACATCGAGAATAACCATGTCATACTCACCGTCGAAAAGTCGCGTGAGACCCTCTTCCCCATCATACGCGACATCAACGCTGTAATGCTCGGCTTCCAGGCCGCGCTGGACGAAACTGGCGACCTTTTTTTCATCCTCAACGAGTAAGATATGCATGTGCGTGACTCGGCTCGTCTACACTGCACGGACGGGTAACACCACCATTTGCAGACCGGCAAATTGTAATCGACGTTGCAAAGTAAACGCCGCCTGATTGTGCAGGATCTTATGCCAGAAGTGATCTTGTCGAAACACCAGCTTGCCCGCAAAAAAGACCGCGCGGGGGAATCGTCGAGCTACGTCGTGCGCCAAGTGTTCCAATTCGTCAATGGCGTCCGTCCCAAAGGCGCAGGAGTATTCAGCGTATCTGCCTTGTGTTCTGACGAACTGGACGTACTTTTCCAGGTCCGCCTCAGTTTCTTGCTGCAAGTTGGCGATCTCTTCTCGTCCTTTGAAACGACTGGAATCGATGACTCCGACGCCAACGAAAACAAAGTTCTTGAAGTGAGCGCCAAAGAGACGCGGCACAGCCAAGACGGCGTGGATGCCAAGCCCATTGTGTCCATTCACGAAGAAGACGGCGGTCGGCGCGTGCACGTCACGCTGCAGGCTAGGGAGAGGTCCTTCTGGAAGAGGAATGTCCACAAGGATTTCATCAAGGCGGCGTAAGCTTTTTTCCGCTCTGCGATAGTATCGGTTGATATACAAGCAGAGTCCGATTACCCCTGATGTAAGCACGACTGTCACCCACCCACCCGCGCGAAATTTGAGCGTCACGGTCGCCACAAGAATGAACGACGTCAGCACCAACCCGGCGCCGTTCATGGTGAAACGTTTGAACCAGGATGGATCGCGACGGCGTTCGTCCCACCAGTGTCGGCACATGCCCAACTGTGAGAGCGAGAAGGTCAGAAAAACATTGATACTGTAAAGCACGACGAGTAAGTGGACATTTCCTTTAGTATAGAACAATAACGCCAGCGCCGCTCCTCCCATAAGCAAGACCCCGTCTTGAGTCACGAGCCGTTCACTGAGCTGGTAAAACCGCCGCGGCACCCACGAATCAAGCGCCATATTGGCAAGGACCTGCGGTCCTCCCAAGAACCCGGTTTGCGCAGCCACGAACAAAATTGCGCCAGCGGAGAGCATGGTCAAAGAGAAAAAGGTTGGTCCGATAGCGAATCCGCCAAGTTGCCAGCGCCCTGCCAACGTCCACGTTAAAACTCCATTCAACGTCATGCCGGGTTGATGCTCAACCCGGAGGAGTAAGTAGGATAAGAGAAGCCCACTCGCCGTAAACGCCAACGATACAGCCATATATCTCATTGTGCGCTTCCCGGTTTCGACGCGAGGTTCACGGAGAATTTGTAAACCGTTGCTCACGGCTTCAATGCCGGTATACGTTCCACCGCCAAGACTATAGGCGCGCAACAGAATGAGTCCCATTCCGAGGAATCCGAGGTCCTGGAGACTTGCCTGTGATTCTTGATACGAAGCCGAAAGAATGGCGGGAGCGGCATCAAGATGAGAGGCCACGCCGTATACGATTACGATGGTATGCGTGATGAGAAACGTGAAAAAAATGGGAAGCAGGATGACAACCGATTCTCGTACGCCACGGAGGTTAAGCACGATTAAGACGCCAATCGCTAGCGCCGTCGTCATGAGTTTGAGCGGATGGTACTCAAGCGGGAGTAGATTAAAAACCGCATCAGCGCCACTCGCTATGGAAATCGCAATAGTCAGCACGTAATCGATTAATAAAGCGCTCCCACAGACAAGACCGGGGTAGCGTCCAAGGAGTTTGGTGGCGACAAGATAGCCGCCTCCGCCGGTTGGAAATAATTCAATAATCTGTGAGTAGCTGGCGGAAATAGTGAAAACAGTGACAATCATCATCCCCGCCAAAAGGAGAGCAAGGAATGTATGTGATCCAAGGGCAAGAAACGCCTCTTCCGGACCATAACAAGAAGAAGAGAGCCCGTCGGACCCCAACCCAACCCAAGCAAGAAAGGCGACAAGGGAAATGTGGTGGAAAACGTCCGGCGCTAACGGATCTTTGGCTTTTCCAACGAAGAACGTGCGCAGGCGTTCCCAGCGAGTAGATGAAGGAGAGGGAGGCTCATCTGGTGAGGATGAGCTGCTGTCAGTGCTACTTGCAGAATCTTTCATATCAGAGTTGGCTTCTTGAAAAAAAACAAGGCAGGCAAACAAGAAGGCTGTATACGCGAGAGGGAGTTCCGTATGTCGCCGTCACCCTCTAGTTGAGAGAAAGAACGGCCAACGAGGGTAACGAAG
>JBFWZL010000233.1:0-9562 GCA_050185455.1 Binatia bacterium
TGACCACCGAGGCTAAGAGTTGCTGGAATAAGAGGAAGGTTGTCTCCTCCAAGGGTTGCGGCAAACCAATTACAGCGCACGCCTTTCAACATTTCCAGGTACGCTTCCAGGCTTTTGATGTTTGGCGGAAGGCCGAAGGGAAGTTCCGGGCCGCCGAGATAGAATTTCAGCAATAACGGTTCGGTGAGCAGCCCTTGATCAAGGAAAACCAGCGCTGCTCGCAGGAAACTCGGGTCAAAAATTTGCAGTGTCGGGCGCAAACCAAGTTCACGCGAACCTTCGAGGAAATAACGGATCGTGTCGTATGAATTTTTGTAGATGAATGAACTGCCTTGAACGGTTTTCGTTTTTGCATCGTACGCCACAAGGTTGACTGATCCCATGTCTCCAGCGCCCAGATCCGGTTTCGTTTTGGGATCTTTGGCGAGATCGAAAAAATGCTGGAAACGCGGCGCGGGATCGTCGCCAAACGGGAAGGTCGGCCATAAAAGCGGATTGCATTTTTCCCGCGTACGACGATACACCTCGGCATAGTACGGCATGTCTTGCACCCATTCACCGGTTTGCGGATTGCGCACGTGAAAGTGAATCAATGCCGCGCCGGCTTTGCATGTGGCGATGGCGTCATCCGCAATTTCCTGCGGACTATATGGGATATGAGGATTGAGGTTACGCATCGCATTGCCGTTGATTGCTGACTCGATCATGATTTTTGCCATAAGATCCCTCCTTCGTTTAACTTCTTTTTTTAGGTTTTGCTCAAAACCGCACGCGTACTCCGCGTTCTGCTAAAAAGTCTTTGCACTGTCGGATGGT
The DNA here is from genome assembly GCA_050185455.1 of Binatia bacterium. Lineage (GTDB taxonomy): Bacteria > Desulfobacterota > Binatia > Bin18 > Bin18 > SYOC01. Next base: position 817 of record JBFWZL010000233.1, read on the forward strand.
ATATTCGCGGTAATGAAAAATCGATGCCGCCAGCGCGGCGTCAGCCCCTCCGGCAGTCAGCCCTTCATAGATATGCTGCAGGTTCCCGACGCCGCCTGAAGCAATGACGGGAATGGTAACCGCGTCAGCAATTACTCGCGTCAACGGGACATCGTAACCTTCCTTGGTGCCGTCACGATCCATGCTCGTGAGCAAAATTTCCCCCGCGCCATAAGCTTCCATCCGTTGCGCCCATTCGATGGCGTCAAGTCCAGTCGGTGTTCGACCTCCATGTATATACACTTCCCAGCCTAATATTTCGTCTGCCCGTTGCCTTTTCGCGTCCACTGCAACCACGATACATTGGGACCCGAACCGTTCTGCTGCTTCCTTGACGAATTCAGGTCGATGAACCGCTGCTGTGTTGATCGACACTTTGTCCGCTCCTGCATTTAGCAGATCGCGGATGTCTTGAATCTCGCGTACGCCGCCGCCGACCGTCAGCGGCATGAAAACTGTTTCCGCCGTGCGACGAACGACATCGAGAATAATTTTGCGCCGTTCATGCGAAGCCGTAATATCGAGAAAAGTCAATTCATCGGCCCCTTCCTCATCATACCGTTGGGCGACTTCCACCGGATCGCCCGCGTCGCGTAGGTCCACGAAGTTGATGCCTTTCACGACACGACCATCTTTGACGTCTAAGCAGGGAATGATGCGTTTGCTCAACATGGTTCGGAGTGTCTGGCGTTCCTGGTGGAGAGTCAAGGCCGGGGGGTTGTTAAAACCGCCTCCTCTTGGGTCTCTTCGTCTTCCGCCCAGATGATTTTGCTGTAATCGAAGCGACTGGGTTCAATGACGTTGAATTTTACCACTTCAAAATATGGCGACAAGTCAAAATCTCGCGGCGTGATGAGTGTTGGGTGTGCACGACGATAGATGGGAGACACAAGAGGCGGAATAGAGGGAGCAAGGAGGCGGCGAAGAAAAGAGAGCGACTCCACACCGTTCTGGTGGGCGCGAATGACTATGGGAATGATAGGAAACCCGACTTTGCCGAACGCGGCGGCGATCAAGCTAGAACAGATGACTTCCGTAGGCAAGCTACTGCCAAAATGGAGCGCTTTGCGACGAAAGCGCCGGGGAATTAGACTGACTGGGAGAAAATACCGAGCAAGGTCGAACACGTTCTGTAAATCGTAGGTGTAGCCGAGTTGTCCAATAACGTCGTCAAGGATGATCTGGAGATGATCTTTCCGTAGATTGTATGGGCGACAAACACGAATATTGAAATTAATGTACTTCGAGAGGGGAGCGGCGACCACTCCGCTTTCGACCAGTGCCTCAATCAAGAGGGAATTGGCCTCTTCGCCAAAGGCTGCCCGGAGCTGTCCTGTCTGGGCATGAGGGCGGCGCATCAGTTCATCGCCAATATAAAGCGCGGCATGCGACCAGGAACTTTGCGTGAGGTACTTGATCACTTCGCTAATTCGTTGCTCACCTTCAATTAGGATAATGTCTCCCTTGCGGATATGACGTTTCAAAGCATCCAGATTGTTAGGAAAGCGCGTAGTGTAGTTCTTGAGAGGCTTGGTTAGTAGCCGTGCAAATTGCTGAATAATCAGGTGTCGGAGTGTATGTACGGGAGGAACACCGTGCTTTGACATGTTGTTTAGCATCGCTCTGTTTCGGAGACATTTTTGTGTCTTTATTGTATGGGAACTGACGGACGGGAGATAGGGAACGTAAGTGTTCAGCTGTCAAAGCATGGATATTCTCTTTTCTGGTATACTGTGCAAAAGGGAAGCTGAGTGGCGAGTCGCTTCCTGGAGAGGGGAGAGTATGTCCAGATCTTTGTCAGAACTAAGAGAGATCAAGCAGGTCGGGATCGAAAAAAGTGTTTCAACCAAAGTGGCGGAGGTGATGACCCGTGACGTGATCGCCACCGCTCCAGACCATTCGGTGCAGGAAGCAATTACCCTTGTGGCGCGTCATCGTTTTCGCCATTTACTTGTGGTGATGGGAGATCAACGGTTGGCGGGAGTGATTTCCGACCGCGATCTTTTACGCTTTATGATACGTGAACCCCAGTGGGGAACCGCTGCCGTCGCTGAAATAATGAAAGCCGATCCCATTACGGTGAATCCCGACACTCCGCTTTCTGCTGCGGTCGCGGAAATGCTCAATCGCCGGATTAACTGTTTGCCTGTTGTAGATGCAGATAACCGGGTTGTGGGAATCTTAACGTCAACCGACCTCCTCCGCGCGCTCCATAAGCTCCAGGAATGGATTGAGCAGAGCGACTCGGTTAATTTGTAGCTGCGCTGAGCACTTCAGGGGGCTTAATTCCTGCGAAGGTAGGAATCCCGAGCGTGGGGATAAAGAAACTACCGAACTCTCTAGATGCTCGTCTGTACGGGCACGACGGTTACGAAAGTGTGAGCGTATCAAGGCTGTGTAATCAGATACTCGTTACGAAACTCGCGCTTTTGCCGCCGCGATTGCATCCGCCAGTTTGATCGCCCCAGTATACAGTGCTCTGCCCACAATAACGCCAGCGATTCCTTCCTTATACAGCGGCGCGAGTCGTTCAATATCGCGCAGGCTAGCAACCCCGCCTGAAGCAATCACTGGTACTGACACCATCCGGGCGAGCGCGAACGTGGCGTCGAGATTGACGCCACGTTCCGTGCCGTCGCGAGCAATGTCAGTGTAGACAATTTCACTGACGCCCATATCCGCGCATTGCTTGGCAAGAGTAATGGCCTCAAGCTCCGTGGCTTCCGTCCACCCTTGAATGGCGACCTTGCCTGCTCGTGCATCAATGCCCACTGTAATGCGACTATGGAAGCGTTGACAGGCTGTGGCGACAATTTCCGGCTGGCGATACGCGACCGTGCCGAGAATGACCCGACTCACGCCGTGAGTGAACAGATGCTCGATGGTGTCCAGCGTGCGTATCCCGCCTCCGACCTGGACGGGAATCGTGAGCGCTTGGCAGATTTGCTGAATGACATCAGTATTGACGCCAGCGCCGGAAACAGCTCCGTCAAGATCTACAACATGCAAACGCTCCGCGCCTTCGTTCTGCCAGCGGAGCGCTGTGGCAATGGGATCATCTGAATAAATAGTGGCGCGGTCCATGTCGCCTTGATAGAGACGCACGCACCGACCGCCTTTGAGGTCAATTGCAGGAATAACAAGCATATTAAAAAGGATGTTGGGTGTTAGGTGTTGGGTGTTGGGTGTTTGACTCTACGAGTCTGCCAAAGTTAGCAAGAATGCACAGGCCAATACTTTGGCTCTTCTCCGGATGAAATTGAGTGGCGAAGATGTTCCGCTGCCAGACGCTGGAGACAAACTCCGTGGGGCCATAGTCAGTCGTCGTCGCGATAATTTCTGGATCGTCAGGGACGGGATAATAGGAATGGACAAAGTACACGGACACACCGTTAGAAACGCCATCAAGATGTGGAGCCCGACGCTTGAGGTGCAGCTGGTTCCAGCCCATGTGGGGGATTTTGCCGCCATCGACTTTTGCCGGATCGAAGCGCACGATCCGACCTTTAAGAATATCGAGCCCGCGCACCCGGCCAAATTCCACGCTTTCAGAAAAAAGGATCTGCATGCCCACGCAGATGCCTAACAGCGGCGTCCCTTGAGCAACAACTCGGTAGACCGTATTTACCAGTCCGCACTCGGTCAGTCCATTCATACAGGCGCCAAACGCGCCAACTCCGGGCAATACCACGCCTGGCGCGGCTTCGATCCGTTGTGAATCGCGGGTGATTTCCGCCGCGTAGCCCATTTTCTCAAAGCCTTTCTGCACGCTGCGCAGGTTGCCCATTCCGTAATCGATAATAGCGATCATGATGAGCGGCATTATTTCTTTCCGGTGAGAGGGAATCAAGGAGAGGGGGTGTATCAACCAAAGTGAAAGGAGACTATTCCAAAGTGGGAAGCAAGCCGAAACTCTCACAAATTCAATGATGGTACACGCAAGAAGGAAAACGCGGGAAATTGAAACGGAGTCTGAGTTCTGCCTCCCTCAAAAACTTTGCTTTTCTTCGACCTCCTTTTCCCTCTTTAGCCCCCGGTTTGGAATGCTCTCCGTGGAGGCGCACGCTGTGCGCCGTTTCTCACTTCTCACGCCTTAATACTGATCACGATGTTTCACCCACTCTTGTGGGTACCGTAGTTGTAGTAGGTCTGGCCTTTCGCCAGGTCGTCCTTGGTGAAGGAGACGTGGAAGTCACTGTTAAAACCATTATCGTAGGACGAGAGCCACTTGAACGTCCACCCCATGCGCTTCTGAAAGGCGAGCAATTTCTCCAGCGGCGCACGAGAGATGGCCACCATCGTTGCGTCACGTTGGTTGAGATGGACAATGATGCTATTGAAATTGTCCGCCCCAAACGAGCAACTCTTACAGCCCTCGCTCCACTCAGATCCAAACATAAAGTGATAGACAAGCAACTGACTTCGTCCTGCAAACACCTTGGAGAGGGGCTCTTTGCCATTGGGCCCGTCAAAGATGTAGGGTTTGTCGACTTTGACCCAAGGGAGATCGCGCCGTTCCTGACTCAATTGATCACGGAGACGGGTCAACTCTTTCTCTTTGGCGAGATGTTGCTGACGAACGATCAGCCATTCTTCTCTCGACACGACTTTGTGGTTTTGCATAAAGGACCTCTTTTATCTTTCACCAAACAATCCACCAAGTTTTTCAACAATATGCTGCCACCCGATCTGGTGCTGAGCTGCACTGTGGTCGTTCGGAAGGAGTTCATGAACCAACACCAACTCGGTCTGCTTTCCCCTCGGGAGAAGGTCGATTGTCACCAACGTCTCTTGTTGTAGCGTCCCGTCCGACTGCCAGGTGAAGACGAGCCGTTTGGGTGGAGAAATTTCGCGATACTCGCCTACGTGAATAGCATCACTATTCTCCCGGTGCATCACGATCTGAAATCGTCCACCGACGCGCAGGTCAAGAGTTGCCGTTGTCGAAGTTGCAGTTCCTGGACACATCCATTCCTTCAGACTTGCTGGATCGGTCCAGGCAGCGAACACTTCTTCTGGCGTTGCTGGAAGAAGTTTCGTAATCCGTATCACTGGGGGTGTTGTCGGACGTTGTGCAGTCATGCTTTCCTCCTTGCTTTTGTCCGAGTCTTCTTCTGACGTAAGAACGTATCGAGTCGCTCAAGGCGGTGGTCCCAGAACTGTTGATAGGTGTTGAGCCAATCCGCCGCATACTGGAGCGGTTCGGGATTCGCCGAGAGATAATGCTCTCGCCCGCGCACCTCGCGGCGGATCAAGCCTGCACGTTCCAGCACTTGCAGGTGCTTGGACACGGCGTTCAGAGACATATTGAACGGTGCGGCCAGTTCGGTGACACGTGCTTCTCGTTGTTGCAGTCGCGTGAGGATGGCGCGACGGGTCGAGTCCGCCAACGCCGCGTAGGTCAGATCCAGCGTCTGATCTTTATATTCAACCATTCGGTTGAATATAAATGAGTGTAGATGCTCTGTCAACTATAAAGCAGGTGCTCTCGCAGAATGGACATGGACCAAATTAAACATGCAGAATACTAATACCTGGGAAGGGACCACCCTCTCGTTTACGCTGACGCCTGCACAACACCACACGCAGCTCGATGTTGCACACACAGGTTATCGGGAATCGCCAGGTTAGGAGGTCTGCCGTCAAGGCTGGGAGTGCTTCCTCGGTACGAGTTTGCAGCAGTACCTCGAAACGGGAAAGGGAATGCCGTATCTTGAAGTCCAAGATAGTCGGAAGGTGTGACCGTACGACCAATCGCCTTGCCGCACGATCAACTTCTTGGCGCGGCGTAAGGTCTGATCTTCCAACATTCGAAAAGAAGATGAACACATGACCTGCACTCAGTGTCACACGCAGAATAAGACTGGTCGGCAGTATTGCGCGTCGTGTGGCCAGCGGTTAGCGCACGCCTGCACTCAGTGTGCCTTTCTCAACGATCCTGGAGATCGCTTTTGTGGAGGATGTGGGACGCCGCTCGCTTGGTCCCCACCATTGGACATCAACACCACGGTCAGTGCTTCTCCCACGAATTCTCTTGCATTCGCACCTGCACACCGCCGTGACGAACGCATCTATAATGAACAATCCGGGCTTTCCGTGCAGAATCTCACCAGTGATGAACGCAAGACCGTCACCGCGCTGTTTGCTGACCTCAAAGGCTCGACGGCCATGATCGAAGGGCTCGATCCCGAAGAGGCGCGCGCCCTGATTGATCCGGCGCTGCAGCTCATGATGGAGGCCATCCATCGCTATGAAGGATATGTCGCGCAGGCGTTAGGAGATGGCATCTTTGCGTTATTTGGCGCGCCGATCGCGCATGAAGATCATCCCCAGCGAGCGATATACGCTGCGCTGCGCATGCAAGACGACATGCGTCGCTATAGCAATGAGGTCAGACTCACGCACGGTGTCTCATTGGCTATGCGGATTGGCGTGAACACCGGGGAAGTCCTCATGCGGTCCATTTCCAAAGACGACCTGCGGACCGATTACGTGCCGGTCGGACACGCGACGAACCTAGCCGCACGGATGGAGCAGATGGCAACGCCAGGATCGATCTTTATCACTGACCACACCAAGAAATTGATCGAGCATTATTTCGAGGTCAATCTGTTAGGGGCCGCCCAGATCAAAGGTGTCGAGGCTCCGCTCAATGTGTATGAAGTCGTTGGGGTAGGACCACTGCGCACACGGTTACATGTGGCTTCCCAACGTGGTTTGTCTCGCTTTATCGGGCGGCGCGGTGAACTTGATCAGCTACAAGCTGCCTTGGCCCGTGCGAAAGCAGGACAGGGACAGATGGTGGGTGTTACCGGTGAGCCAGGGCTCGGAAAGTCGCGGCTCTTCTATGAGTTCAAGCGCCTTTGCCACGGCTGTGTGCTACTGGAAACCTCTGCCGTTTCGTATGGGAGCAGAGCCCCATATCTCCCCGTGATCGCACTGTTGAAGTCCTACTTCTACCTTCAGCCCCATGACGATGACCGCACGCGGCGCGAGCGTGTACTCGGTAAAGTGCTGGCGTTGGATCGTCACCTTGAAGAGACACTGCCCTATCTCTGTGCTTTGCTTGGCATTGAGGAACACGCGTCCTCGTTAGAGCAACTGGACCCGCAGATGCGCCGCCAACGCACCTACGACGCCGTCACGCGGCTTTTGTTGCGCGAGAGCTATAATCAGTGCCTTGTCCTCTTGGTGGAAGATTTGCAGTGGATTGATAGGGAAACACGGGAGTTTTTAGACACGTTCAGCGACACGATCAGCGAGGCCAATGTCGTGCTGCTCGTGAACTACCGACCAGAGTATCGCCATGCGTGGGGACAAAAGAGGTATTATACTGACATACAGTTGGCTCCATTGGGAACAGGGGAAACCGAGGAGTTCCTGACCAACCTGCTCGGTGTAGATAGTGGTCTCACCACACTCAAGCACCAGGTATTAACGAAAACTGAAGGCACGCCATTCTTTATGGAAGAAGTGGTGCAAACCTTAGTAGACGAACACGTCTTGCAAGGTGAACGTGGCAACTACTGTCTCTCACAGGAAATAACTGACCTGCGCATACCTCCGACCGTGCAGGGGCTGCTCGCTGCCCGCATTGATCGTCTCACGCCAGCAGAAAAACTGCTCCTCCAACGCCTCTCGGTGATCGGGCGCACCGTTCCGTTCACATTGCTACGACGTGTCATCGCGGGGCCAGAAGAGGAGCTCTATCGACTCCTCTCATCGTTGCAACAGAAAGCGTTTCTCTACGCGCAATCGGCATTCCCCAATATCATCTATCGGTTCAAGCACGCCCTGACCCAAGACGTGGCGTACAACTCGGTGCTCATCGAGCGCCGCAAAGCCCTCCACTTGCAAACGGCGCAGGCAATTGAGCAGATCTTTCACGACCAGATAGAAGACTACTACAACGTTTTAGCCTATCACTATAGCAATAGTGGCCACACCGAACAGGCGATGAACTATCTCCTCCGGGATTTGCGCGTTGCGTGGCTCACTAGCCTTGATCAGTCGTTTCCCGCAGAATGAATGCTCCCAGCGCATGCCGTCCTGGAGACCATTCCAAAGTGGAAGCAAAGCGAAACTCTAACAAATTCAACAATGTTATGCACAAGCAAAAGCGCGGGAACTTGGGTGTTGAGGAGTAACTCGTTTAAGGAACACTAGAAATTTTGAAATAACGACTTCGCGAAGTGTTTCTCAGAACAGCTCTAACCTCCTGCTGCTGCAAAGTTAACATTTTTGCAACTTCGACCGTTACGACGTCGGAAAGTGATGGTAATTGCTGCTGGGCTGAGCCAGACGAAGCCTTGTCTTTTCCTTTGCTCAGCGGTGTGACCATGATAAAGTTTCTCCTATGAATCCCGCCCAACGCCGCGCGACCTACGAAGACCTGCTCAAGGTTCCTGATATTTTAATTGCCGAGATTCTTGATGGAGAACTTATTACTTCTCCACGACCGGCATCACCACATGCACGCGCCGCTTCGGTGCTTATTCAAGACGTGGGACCCTTTGATCGGCAGACTGGTGGCCCAGGTGGTCCTGGCGGTTGGTGGATTCTATTTGAACCTGAACTGCATCTCGACGCAGATATTCTCGTGCCGGACCTCGCCGGATGGCGACGAGAACGCATGCCGGTGCTCCGTGACATGCCGTATTTTGCCCAAGCGCCAGACTGGGTGTGTGAAGTCGTCTCTCCTTCCACT
>JBFWZL010000234.1:0-9530 GCA_050185455.1 Binatia bacterium
CGCGAAACGCGGCTAGCGAGTTGGCGCATAATGCGGAACTTTTTAGCGTCTTTGTCGACGGCTACGGAACGACTGGTCAAACAATCATCAATTCGTCGCTGTTCACCTTGTACGAGATATTATGGTAGTTGCGTGTGTTCAATTATGAACGCGCGAAAGAATTGCAACGAATAGCTCGTGCGCCGGGGTATCCGTCGGCGGAGGAGTATGAAACAGTGCTCGTCCGGCTGCTCTGCATAACTTAGCCTGTAGCCCGGATGGAATGGAGTGGAATCCGGGATTCCTGCCAAGGGAAGAGAAAATTAGGCTGAGCAGGGCGTACAGCTTGCGCCAGGGTAAAGAAAACAATAGAAGTACGCTCTGCTGTGTTCTCCAAAAAGACGCCTTTGGGACTTACTCCAGACGGTTGGTTGCTCTTCGGCTCCCGCACCATTCGGCTATTTGCTTATGGTCTACTTTCGGTGGTCTTGGTACTCCATCTCGCCGCCGTGGGCATGACGGACCGACAGATCGGTCTGTTACTCACCTGTACGTTAGTGGGGGATGCCGTACTGTCGCTGCTCATCGCACGCGTGGCGGATCGCCTTGGTCGCCGACGCATGCTGCTTGTTGGCGCCGGCCTGATGGTGTTAGCCGGAGCTGTGTTTGCTACGACCAGCAATCCATTGTTACTTTTACTTGTGGCGTTTGTCGGAGTGTTGAGTCCTACGGGAAACGAAGCTGGTCCCTTCATTGCCATTGAGCAGGCGACGCTTGCCCACCTGACGGACGATCGTCGACGTACACATGTGTTTGCCTGGTACAATCTCGTCGGGTCATTAGCGACAGCCCTCGGCGCTCTCACGGGCGGCATGGTAGCCAGCGTCTTACAGGAATGGGATCACTCCGTGTTGCAGAGTTACCGAGCGTTGTTTAGCGTCTACGCGGCGCTCGGCGTTGGACTTGGTCTTGTGTTTCTCGCCTTATCTTCCCGGGTGGAAATCTCACCAACGACGAGAGAGCGAAAGACTGGGCTTGTCGGGCTCCATCAATCTCACGGTATTGTACGGAATCTCTCCACGCTCTTTTTTGTTGACTCCTTCGCCGGTGGGTTGGTTGTCCAGAGTCTGCTCGCTTATTGGTTTTATTTGCGCTTTGACGCGGATACGGCGATGCTCGGGCAGCTTTTTTTCTGGGTGCACATCGTGGCCGGCCTATCGGCCTTGGTCGCCGCACGCATCGCGGCGCGGATCGGTTTGATCAACACCATGGTCTTTACGCACATCCCGGCCAATATTTTTCTTTTGCTGATTCCGTTGATGCCGACCTTGTCTCTGGCCATGGTGATGTGTGTGTTACGGTACAGCGTCGCGCAGATGGATGTCCCTGCGCGACACTCGTATCTCATGGCGGTGGTTGCGCCGGATGAACGTTCCGCCGCGGCTGGTATAACGACCTTTGCGCGGACGGCGGGAAGTTCGCTTGCCCCTGCCATTACTGGAGCGTTATTGAGTGGCGCTTTTCTTAATGCGCCATTCTTTTTGGCGGGTAGTTTGAAAATCGCTTATGACCTGACGCTCTATTTCCGCTTCCGTCATCTCAAGCCTCCAGAAGAACAAGAAATCCAAAAATGAAAAATCCACAAAACACGATGCGTGCCGAGCCGCCTACAGAGTATGCGCGACGACTTGAGGGTCGCCGCGCTGAAGTTGCTCGGCTAGCGCGAACCAATGAATTGATCAGCCGTGGTCGGTTGGCCGCCTTCGTGAGTGGCGTCGGTCTGTGGTGGTTTGGCGTACGCCTTGAGTTGTTGTCTGGGTGGTGGTTTGTCGTCCCAGTGCTTGTTTTTGTCGGCTTGCTGCTTGCCCATGAGCGTGTGCGGCGCGCCTCACGTCTCGCCTTGCGCAGCGTCAGCTTCTATGAATGGGGACTGGCTCGACTAGAAGATCGTTGGGCTGGATTAGGAGAAGAGGGCGCTCGGTTCATGGATTCTGCTCATCTTTACGCGCAAGATCTCGATGTGTTTGGTCGCGGCTCACTCTTTGAGTTACTTTGTACAGCGAGAACGCAAGGCGGAGAACAGACGCTTGCCGATTGGTTGCGCGCTCCAGCGTCCCCCTCTGAGATTCGTGACCGACAAGCCGCCGTGGAGGAATTACGTCATGAACTCGATCTTCGCGAAGATCTGGCGCTCCGTGGGGAAACCGTGCGCGCGAGCGTGCATCCGGAAACCCTGATTGCCTGGGCCCGCATGCCGCCGCAGCAGAGCCGTCTCTTGTGGTGGCGGTTGGCGACGTTTGGTCTGGCCGTGGCCAACGTGGCGACCTTGATCGGTTGGCTGAGCTTTGCCCTGAGTCCGTTGTTGTTCCTGGGCGCGTTAGCAGCTTCCGGTCTTGTGTCCGTGCGTTTGCGTGGAACGATTCAACAAGTGTTGACCGGCGTTGCCCAAGCCGAGCGAGATTTGCCCTTGCTGGCTGAGGTGCTGGCCTGCTTTGAAGACCGCCGTTTTTCTTGCGTGAAGCTCACGGCCCTACGCACCGCACTTGAGGCGCATGGTAGTCCTCCTTCCCGGCGCATCGCGCAACTTGGACGCCTCGTGAATTTGCTTGAATCGGGGAAGAACCAGATTTTTATCCCTATTGCCGCGTTCGTGTTATGGCCTGTACAAATCACCCTGGCGATCGAAGCGTGGCGGGCACACACCAGAGACGCGATTGCGCGCTGGCTGGCGGCGGTGGGTGAATTCGAAGCCTTATGCTCCCTGGCCGGTTACGCCTACGAGCATCCGCAAGATCCGTTTCCCGACATTGTCACCACTGAAGTTTGTTTTGACGGAGAAGCGTTGGGGCATCCGTTGCTACCGGAAACACGGTGTGTGCGCAACAGCGTGCGATTAGTCCAACCGCTCCAAGCCTTAGTGGTGAGTGGCTCCAATATGTCAGGGAAGAGCACATTGTTGCGGACGGTAGGCATCAATGCCGTGCTGGCTTTCGCGGGAGCGCCGGTACGCGCTCAGTGCTTGCGTCTTTCTCCGCTGGCCATTGGCGCTACGCTACGTATCCAGGATTCACTGCAAGAGGGAAGTTCGCGGTTTTACGCGGAGATCTCACGACTCAGTCATTTGATGGACTTAACCAAAGGCTCGCTGCCGTTACTCTTTTTGCTCGATGAGATTTTGCATGGCACCAATTCTCACGATCGTCAGATCGGCGCCGAAGCAATCGTCCGAGGAATGATTGAACGCGGCGCTATCGGTTTAGTGACGACGCATGATCTGGCGCTCGCGCAGGTCGCCGAGACGCTCGCGCCGCGCGCCGCCAACGTCTGTTTTGAAGATCAATTTGCCGATGGAAAGCTAGCGTTTGATTACCGCATGCGTCCTGGAGTGGTGCGAAAAAGCAACGCGCTCGCCTTAATGCGGTCCGTAGGGTTGGAAGTGTGACCAGGGATGCGTTCCGCCATTATGCCGTTCCCAATCTACGTGGGAATAATTGTCTTATGAAGTGCTATACTATTGGCTATGGAGGGAGACCGCCCCACGAAGCGACTCTTTCCCTGTTCCTGGGTGCAAAGATGCTAGCACAATAGAGATCCGAGAAGAGGAGTGATAAATGCGTCGAACAATCAGAATAAACTGTTCCCTTCTCCTGAACTTCGTTCTTTTGACGTGCGTTGGTTCTGCCCAAGCCACAACCGCCATTGAACAGACATTTCCTGATTTAGTGCACCGAGCGGACGTCATTGCCGTCGGTACGGTGACCGCAATCCAGGAACGGTGGGATGCCGCCCGTCAGGCGCCTTTTACCGATGTGACTTTTTCTCATTTAACGGTGATGAAAGGCAATGTCGACGGGCCGACGATGATGCTTGAATTCCTTGGCGGCCATACGCCCGATGGCGCCATTCTTTCCGTATCTGACGTTCCACAGTTTACTGTCGGTGAGAAAACGGTTGTGTTTTGCGCCGGCAACCACCGAGACTTTTGTCCGCTGGTGGGATTGTGGCAGGGGAGGATGCGCGTGACATTTGATGCCCAACGCGGCGTTGAGGCGATCAGTGACACTTTTCGCGTACCGATCGTAGGAGTGCAAGATGGTCAGCTTGTCAAGGCGCTGTCCGCTGAGCAACAGCACGAGGCGCTCCCTCTTGCCACGTTTCTCGACTTGATTCGTCAAGAACTTGGAAATTCCTATAGACAACCGTGAAGCTCGTTGGAGGTAAGAGGATGAAATGGCGAATGATCAACCTGAGCGTAGTGGGGTTTTCCCTCCTTGCCTTTTCACAAGGGGCCGCATTTGTCCGCTCCCTGTTTCCTAGTGGGGCGGCGGTTTTCTGGTCCGACGCCGTCACAACCATGAATCTGCAATTTGGTTGCCCGTCGGGGTCACCTCTCACCAACTGGGGGCCTTGTTGGGACGATGCCGCCGAGGACGCCCTTAACCGATGGAATACTGTTGCCACGCGGTTTCGTTTCTCCTGGCAACGCCCCACTGTAGCTATTGATCTCTGCAACCACACAAACTTTATCAATACAGCAGGTTTTGCTTCAAGCATCTGCGGCACGGGGTTTGGCGATGCGCTGGCTGTGACGATTGCAACCGAGTTCTCTAATGGGAGGCTGGCCGACGCTGATGTATTGCTCGATGCGGGGCGTTTATGGTCGACGTATCCCGGCCCGTTGCAACGGAATGGGTCGGGCGCAGGAACGGTCTATGATTTTCATCGTGTGGTCATGCACGAATTTGGCCATGTGCTTGGACTAGATCACCCCGATCAACATGGACAAGCCGTGACTTCTCTCATGAACAGCCGTGTCAGTGATATTGATGATGTACAAGCGGACGACATTGCCGGAGTCAACGCTATCTATCCAGACTTCACCGCGAATGACGCCTTGCTTGAAGATCCCCAGCCTGGAGCGATTATGAGCGGCCTGACTATTCTCCGGGGCTGGGCGTGTACAGCAGGACGCATTGATCTCCAAATCGATGGTGTTTCTTTTCAAGCTGTGTATCCTACTGCGCGCGGAGATACTGCGTCAATTTGTGATGATGATGGCAACAATGGTTTTAGTTTATTGTTTAACTGGAATCTCGCGGGCGATGGCGTTCATACCGTTATCGCGCTTAAAGATGGAGTGGAATTTGGTCGCGCCACGGTGACTGTGGTGACTCTAGGTCAAGAATTCCTTACTGGAGTCAATGCTCAGTATCGTCTTCCCAATTTTCCGACCTCGGGACAGAACGTCATCATTGAATGGCGTGAAAGTCTTCAGAATTTTGTGATTGTGGAGACAGAGTAGGGAGAGAAGACCTCGCGTTAATTTGCGACTTTTACCCCAGAAGTTTGTGCCGCCGTCGAAGAGTTGGATTCGCTCTCGTTCCCTAGCAGGGCGCGGACGAGTGGAACGAGATCCAACTGAGAAGGAAACTTTCCCACTACCGCATTGGCGATGGCTTGCAGTTTCTTGCCGTCGCTGCCCTTCCGGGCCAGGATAAAAGGAATGTGGCTATCCTGGAGAGTCGGGCTGCCATGCCAGGAGCGGTAGGGCTCCGAGAAGTAAAAGCGTTCTTCGATCGGTCGCTCCAGGCCGGAACGCGCGAGCAACAAAATATCACCCGCACGATGTCCATACGGACCTGCGCTGAGCCAGTTCATGCGCGTCTCTAGCTGAAGCAAATCTGGCCGAGGATGCCGGGCCAGATAATCACGGATGGGTAAGAGCTTCTTGCCATCATAAATCTGAAAGGGGAGTGCAGGCTGTCCTGGCGGACGCGGTGGACGAGCAAAAATAAGATCAAGAGTCCCTTTCAGCTGTGGAATCGGTTCCCCAGTGGCATTGACCTGGTGAAAAGCGCGGACCACTGGCATGACGTCGGCTTCCAGGCGTGGTGGCCGCAACCAATCACAGCGGTCTCCCGAGGTTGGGCACGTAGAACGGTCAGCAAGATAGATATAGGCGATGGCCCCCTGGTAGGCCACTACAGCTTGATAGTCCTGCTCCGTGTCGCCAGGATTGAGGACAAACTTGCGCAGGCGGAATCCTGCCTTCTCCAGCAGTGCTGGCGGCTCATCCTCTCCTTCGGTCCCTAGCGCGTGACGATCATCGTTGAGGACTGGGATATGCCCATGATCGGCAATTAGAATAATGTAGGTCTCGTCTAGGACCCCTAGCTGTTGATAAGCTTCAAGCACTTCGCCCATCGCTTTGTTCGTAACAGTCTCTAAGTAATCCACCTGCAGGGGCAATGGTTCATCGTTCGACAGAGTCGGCGGCTCTTCGGCTTCATGAGTGAAGAGATCCACTCCTGGAAGATACACTACCTGGAGAGAGGGAACGCCATGTTCTTGCAACGCCGCGATCAGCTTGGTGACGGACTCTAGATCAATGCTTGCATACAGATCCTTATTCACTTCCACGCCGCTCACCACCCCTGTGGCAAATTTAAGCATCAGATCGACGAACGCCGTCGGCTCGACAGAGGTAAATAACGTGGCGCCACGATAAATTTGGGAGAGCGAGACGTGAGATCGCAACCCTACTAATTCATACAAAGTTGGAGTCTGGAGCGCGTTTCCCACCAATCCTTCAGTGAGCATTTTGCGAAAATCGTCCATCTCGGCGATCGACACCGGAGCTGGCGCAACGAATTGTTGTTGCTCGCGGACGAACCACTCATTGCCGGGAACCCCGGTGCGGCCTGGCGGCTCTCCCGTGAAAATGGAAGACCACGCGGCGACCGTTGTTGATGGCAGGATACTGAGCGTGTTCGGGACTGAGTAGCCATAAGCGAATCGGCCCTCTTGTTGTTCCGTCCCTAATATGGCTTGCAAGTGCGGAGATTTTCCCGAGCGAATAGCCTGCATGAGTTCTGTATAGCCGACGCCGTCAAGGGCAAATATAAGCACTCGTGGACCTGGAGGAGGCGGAGGAGCCGTACGGAGCTGTTGTTCTCCTCTATGCGTTATGAGAAAGAAGGCTGTCTCGCAGGACGTGAGGACGCACAGCGTCATTCCTGAAACGATTAAGATAGCAATCTTGAACATGGAGATACAAAGAGAAGGACTGTCCTTTTCAGTGGAGACTGTCGGTGGCATTGCCGGTCGGCGTCTATTAACTAGGATTTATAAATGACGGTGTGTTAACCGCAACAGAAAGGAGCAAAGGAAGAGGGCAAGCGTCCACAGCATTGAAACGATAGTCTATCATTTACAGCTTTTTTTCTCAGGAAGAATCAAAGATGGCAAGAGGGGCTGTTCGCGCCACGCGCCTCAAGCCTACAATCAAAAAATGCGCCTGCTCAATCTAAAACGGTTAGCAAACTTGAGAGAACTGTTTCTCTGTTGTCTTGCCTTAAATCTCTTGTTCCTCAGCACCCCGCCGACGCTCGCCGTCTCCCCTGATCAGCTGCTGTCCCTAGAAACATTTGACGAAGAGACTTTACTGACTTTTCCCAAACGCTGGCAAGTGCGGGGTAATACAGAAACTGCTCACATCGTATACCGCGTGATGGCGGAAGGCCGGAATCAGTTTTTGCACGCTCGTGCTGATCAACAAGCTATCCAGATTGGCTTGACCTACCCCTTTGCCCCAGGAAAGTTTCCATTGTTGCACTGGCGCTGGCGGGTCACTCGCTTGCCGCCGAACGCGAATGAAGCTCACAAAGACACCCACGACTCGGCGGCGGGCGTGTACGTTATCTTCGACAATCAACTGCTCCCGCGCATCATTAAATACGTGTGGAGCACTACCCTGCCTGTCGGCGCACGGGTACAAAATCCCCTTTATTGGCGCGCTAAGATAGTGGTGCTGGAAAGCGGCGCTGCCGGGCTTGGAGAATGGCGTCAAGAGACGGTCAATGTTCTCCATGATTATCAAACCCTCTTTGGAGAGTCGCCAGCCCGAGCATTAGGGATTGGCTTGGCCACGAGTTCAAGCTTCACGCGAAGCATAGCAGAGGCGGATTACGATGACTTTACTCTTCTTACCTCTCAGGCGGTGTCGATAGAGACAGAGCTAAATAAATTACCCTGATGAAGTCCTCTCCTAGCTCCTACGTTGTCTGCCGCGGGTGCGGCGGCAACCCCTCATCGAGCCTTTCTCCACGGTTCTTTTACCCTTCGCTGCGCAACACTTCCAACGGCGAGCGGTTGACGACGCTACGGTTCCCCAACGCGCCAGTCAGCACGGTGAGCCCTAAGACGACGACAAGCGCGATAATCAGTGGGATGATGTCAATAGTGAACGTCGCCTCGAACACCCAACGAGACAGTCCCCAACTGGCAAGGATAGCCAGTATCGTACCGCTTATCACGGCGAAGCCTCCTAAGAACAGGTACTCGGCGAAGAGAATCCGACGGATCTGTCCACGAGACGCGCCTAGCGTGCGTAACAAGACGCTTTCTTGGATGCGCTGCTGTCGGCTGGTCAAGACCGCGTTGACGAGAACCAACACCCCCGCGGCAATGCTGAACAACGCCATGAAACGAATCGCGAAAGCGATTCGCCCTAAAAGGGTGTCTAAAGTGTGGAGCACGGAAGTTAAGTCGAGCGCGGACACATTGGGGAATTGCTGGACAACCGCACGTTGCACGGCTGCCGACACTTCACTTGATGGCGTCCGCGTCACCAGAAGGTGAGTTTGCGGCGCGGCTTCCAGCACACCAAGCGGAAACACCACAAAGAAGTTCGGCTTTACCTGCTGCCAGTCTACTTTGCGGATACTTGCAATAGTCGTGGTCATAGGCACGCCTTGCACGTCAAAAACCAGCTCATCGCCCACGGTCACTCCAAGCGCACGCGCTACTTCTTCTTCAAGCGAAACCATGGGGACGGCTGAGTCGTTCGTTATTTTCCCCCGCCATGTCCCGGCAAGGAGTGTCTCAGTGTCGATTAAGTGCTCACGGTAGGTTGCGCGGTATTCGTGTTGTAAAGCCCAATCCGAGGCTTCCTGTTGGAGATTGTTGCGCAGTGCTTCGACGCTTTTCCCTTTGACTGCCGAGAGACGCATGGTCACCATCGGCGCTTCTTGCGGGATGGGGAGTGAAAACGAGAGAACCAGACGGCGCACGGCTTCACGCTGATCAGTCTGGATGTCGAAGAGGATAAGATTTGATTGGTGGGCGTCTTTGCCGCGCGACACCTGTCGAATGAGCGTTTGTTGAACGAATTGTAAAGTCAACAAGAGAAACGTTCCGAGTCCCAGCGCAAGAATGAGCGTCAGCGTTTGATTGCGCGGACGATGTAAGTTGGCCAGCCCTTGACGCCAGACGTACGGCCAGGACTGAGGGGTGTGGGCGCGAGTAAGAAGGATAAGGGACTTCGCCACTGCCGCGAGCACTAGAAAGGCTCCGCCAAGTGCGGCGCAAAACCAGAAGCCATATGTCCAGCGCTCGGTGTGCAAAAGGGTGAAAGTTCCAATGCTGAGGAGAAGGAGAAAAATGATGAACCAGCGCAAAGGGTCGCGGCGTGATTGTTCCTCGTAGGAGGAACGAAGAGCCTGGAGCGGAGAAACCTGGCGAATGGCGAGCAAGGGGAGGGCGGTGAATAA
>JBFWZL010000235.1:0-9519 GCA_050185455.1 Binatia bacterium
CAGAGACTTTTCCTCCATTTTCCTGGATGCCTGCTTTCACTGGCATGACGGACCTGAATTTTCACCATCCCATGTTGTGCATGCGTTCAAGAATATCCCTGCTGTAGTCACTCTTTTCTGCTGGAGTTCGCTCTAGTGGCGCCGGGAGGCAGGCCGCGAGTCGCGCCGCTTGGACGCGGCTAAGGTCTTTTGCTGATCTGTCATAATAGAATTGGGCTGCAGCCTCGGCGCCGTATATGCCTGGTCCCCATTCCACCACGTTTAAGTACAGTTCCAAAATACGGTCTTTGGGCAGGATGAGTTCCGCTAGAGGCGCAAGGGTGAATTCGATACCCTTGCGCACGATCGATTGATGCGTGGTGAAAAAGAGATTTTTGACGAGTTGCTGGGTAATGGTCGAGGCGCCTCGGGCAACGATGCCGCTCCTGCGAGCGTCCTCAACGACCTTGCCAAGTTCTACCCAGTCGATCCCGTTGTGTTGAAAGAAACGCGCATCCTCGGCTGCTATGGCAGCGTGCCCGAGAGGTGCGGAAATTTGACGAAGCGGCACGAAAGTATATCGTTTGCTATAAGGTCGCCATTTCACAAAGGACTCAACTCGCCGCTGAATTTGCACGCCAGTTGTCAGGGGAGGTAACCATTTCAGATAGAGCAGAGAGAGCGCGCAGGCAACATAGCCACCGATGATGATAGTGAGACCTAAACGAATGAGGCGTTTGACGACGGAAGGCGATCGGCGAAAATGGTTCTTGTCAGAGCGACGTCGAAACATAGAGAAACGGAGGAGAGTAAAAGAAATCAACTGGGAAAGTTATTTTCGGTGATCCTCACACGGGCCCTCTCCCTTGCGGCGAGAAGGAAACGGAGTCGGCGCTACTCAGCGCCAACAAAAGATGGAATGACCTACAGCCGCAAAAACCGTAAAGCATTCTCACTGTAAATCTTTTCCTTGTCGCTTTTAGAAAGAGTGAGACTTTCGAGAAACGTATTGGTCCTGTGCATGAACGAGCTGTCCGACATAAAGTAGTCGGATCCATATACGCGGTGTTCGATGCCTACTAAGGCGTGGGCGCAATCGAACGCAGGCTTATGCCAGCCCAAGCGCGGTGTCGAAGTAGAGCTTCGGCATATAGTCGCTGGGGCGATGGGGAATCTGACGGTATTTGTCGGAGAAGTGCGGATCCTCGAACCCGAGATCAATCCGCCGAGCTAGAAACGGCAACGTTCCACCGAGATGAGCAAGGATGAGAATCAGGGCTGGACACCGCTCAAAAAGGCCGCTGTACAGCAGTTTCATGATTGAAAGCGTGGTGTCGGCTGGGAACGCCAACAAGGGTGCAATATCGTCATCTTGATACCCAGGCGGCGGTTTGGGATGCATGAATACCGGCGCGCGGCGGCGAGCCACTTCGTCCCAGAACGGGATGAACTCTGGAGTGTGCAAATACTTTCCGCCTACGTTTGAGGTGATGAGTACGCCGACAAAACCCGGAAGAGCGAATACCCGGTCTAGCTCCGCAAGTGTGTCGTTGATGTTGTTAAACGGCAGATTGGCGAAGGCTTTGAAACGTTCCGGGCTTTGACGACAGGCTTCGGCGTACATATCGTTGACGAGGCGGCACAGCTCAGGGCTATGTTCGTCAACACGGATATACATTGATGGGTTGGAGAGAATTTCGATTTCCACTCCGCCCTTATTCATGTCATCTATGCGCCGCCCGTGATCCCACACTGGCAACGGAGTGCCTGCCCAGAAACCGATGAGATGTTTCTGAGCGTCGTGTTGGAGCATGACTTCGTCCGGGTAATAGTCCTTCAGCTTACGAAAGAAGGTTTCGGGAAATGCATGGGCGTGAAAATCGATTTTCATTCTCTTCTTTCTGAAGCCTATAGGTCACCGCTTGTTTTAGTATGTCACCACCGCGCGAATCGACTTGCCTTCGTGCATCAGGTCGAAACCTTCATTGATGCGGTCAAGCGGCAGCACATGAGTGATCAAATCGTCGATATTGATTTTGCCCTCCATGTACCAGTCCACGATCTTCGGCACATCGGTCCGCCCGCGAGCGCCGCCGAAGGCAGTTCCTTTCCAAACGCGACCGGTCACTAACTGAAACGGACGCGTGGAGATTTCTTGGCCCGCGCCGGCAACGCCAATGATGACGCTGACTCCCCAACCACGATGGCAGCATTCGAGCGCCTGGCGCATTAACTGCACGTTGCCGACGCATTCGAAACTATAATCCGCCCCGCCTTTGGTGAGGTCGACGAGATGGGCGACGAGGTCGCCTTGCGCCTCGGTCGGATTCACAAAATGTGTCATGCCGAATTTTTCGGCCAACGCTTTCCGTCCCGGGTTGATATCCACACCGACGATCATATTCGCGCCGGCCATGCGCGCGCCTTGGATGACGTTGAGGCCGATTCCGCCCAGGCCGAATACGACCACGTTTGCCCCAGGCTCTACTTTGGCGGTATTGATCACCGCGCCAATCCCCGTCGTCACGCCACAGCCGATATAACAAACCTTGTCGAACGGTGCGTCCTCACGGATTTTCGTCACCGCGATTTCAGGCAAGACCGTGAAGTTGGCAAAGGTTGAGCAGCCCATGTAGTGATATACGGTTTCATTGCCGAGCGAGAAACGACTAGTCCCGTCAGGCATGACTCCCTTTCCCTGCGTCGCGCGAATGGCTGTACACAGATTCGTCTTGCGGCTCAGGCAGGATTTACACTGCCGGCATTCCGGCGTGTACAAGGGAATGACGTGATCGCCTTTCTGCACGCTCGTCACGCCTGGACCGACATCGACGACAAGACCCGCGCCTTCATGACCAAGGATGGATGGAAAAATCCCTTCCGGATCGCCACCTGACAGCGTAAACTCATCGGTGTGGCAAATGCCGGTTGCCTTGATCTCGATCAGCACTTCGCCTGCTTTGGGACCTTCCAGCTTGACTGTTTCTATCGTTAACGGCGCGCCCGCTTTATGCGCTACGGCTGCACGTACATCCATTGCGTACCTCCAAGAAAAGTTTGCCTACATCCTAAGGTGTCGGACCGAATGAGTTCTCCCCTAGCTCGAATCTGCATCTTTGGGAAGAGGATAGCCGTCTTCGTGTGATGTTCAGTTGACAGCTTCCTCGCTTCTGTCTTACGCTAGCGCGCGGGGAGGACAGGTTATGCCCTCAGAGAATTTGAAAGATAAAACAGCGGTGTGTGGCGTGGGCCATTCTCCGTACGGCAAGCGACTGAACCGCAGCACGCTTGATCTTGGCGGTGAAGCTATCCGCGACGCGCTCGACGATGCCGGACTAGGCCGCAACGATTTGGATGGACTGATTGTCAGTTTTGGCACGCCCATCGGCGCTGATGCCGATACGTTGGCCTACGCGTTGGGATTGAAGCTTCGCATGTATAACCAGACTTGGGCGCATGGGCGCTTTACCGCCAGTTGCGTACAATGGGCGGCGCTAGCGGTGAACGCTGGGTTGGCGAACTATGTAGCGTGTCTGGCATCGATTAGTTTCTCGGGATTTCGCAAGCCGATGATGGGCGGCTCCGGTGATAGCGAAGGCGCGAGGGAAGGGGGAGGTGGTCACGGCGAAGATCCCGTGTACGGCATGACCTCTCCTGGCGCCGGGGCGGCGTTAGTCGCGCAAAAATATTTTGCCAAGTATGGAGCTACAAGTCGCCAGTTAGCATCGGTCGCCGTCGCTTTTCGTAAGCACGCCTCCTTGAATCCCGCCGCGATCATGCGTGAGCCGATCACGGTTGATGACCACCAAAACTCTCGCTTTGTGTGTGAGCCGCTCCATTTATTGGACTACTGCCAGATTAACGATGGGGCCGCCTGTGTCATTGTGACGACCAGCGAGCGAGCAAAAGACCTCAAAAAACCTCCTGTCTACATTAGCGGGATGCAAGGTCTTCCTGCCGGGCGGGAAGAATTTATTTGGGCCTATCCTGGGTTTGGCACGGCTCAGCAAGACGTGTTCGATTACCAGGCGGGGAGGCACCCTGTCTATCACATGGCGGATGTTGCTCATACAGACATTGACGCGCTGTTTACTTATGATGCATTTTCCATTCTGGCGTGGACAGCATTGGAACGCTGGGGATTCTGTAAACCTGGGGAAGCTGCGGCGTTTACGCAAAATGGTCGCATCGAATTAGGCGGTGAGTTGCCCATGAACACAAACGGTGGGTTGATCTCGGAAGCGCATATCATGGGTTGGAACCATCAGGTTGAAATCGTTAGACAGTTGCGCGGTGAGTGTGGGCAACGGCAGATCGCCAATGCGCAGGTCATTCAATGGGCCAACGCGTATGGCGACTCGCTCATTTATCGGAGGTAGGCCATGACAGATTACAAAAAACCTCTTCCAGCCATTACGACCCTGAGTGAGCCATATTGGTATGGGTTGCGACGACGTGAACTGAAAATGCCCAAGTGCAACGACTGCGGTAAAATCTGGTATCCGCCGTCGCCATTCTGTCCGTCATGCTGGTCTCGCAATTTTACCTGGCAACCGCTCAGCGGTCGCGGAAAAGTCAACTCGTGGGTTATTTTCCATCAAGCCTATTTCTCTTCCTATAAAGACGACATTCCCTATAACGTTGCTGAAGTGGAGCTGGAAGAAGGTCCGCGCCTGTTGACGAATCTTGTTGGCATTGCGAACGAAGACATCTCGATCGGCATGTCGGTGGAGATCGTGTACGATGACGTGACCGACGAAGTGACGTTGGCGAAGTTTCGACCCGCGAAATAGAAACACTGAACCGGAGAATCGGGGAATGGCAGAGAGGATCAACAGTTATCGGGATCTGCGGATTTATCAGATGGCTAATCAAATGGCCCTTCCTAGCTCTGATTCTCCGATTCCCCCCATCACCGATTCTCCGATTCGGTTTACTGAAGGCAGTGGTTCGTAAGGGAGGAAATATGCCCGGCATTCTTGACGGTATTCGCGTATTTGATCTGACGATAGCGGCGGTTGGACCGTGGGCGTCAAAGCTCTTGGGGGAGATGGGCGCTGACGTGATTAAGGTCGAAGCGCCGGAAGGCGAGCTCTCTCATGTGATTCCCCCGCCAATCAAAGGGACGGCGGTGCTGTACATCTCCGCGAACTTTAATAAACGCCATATCGTGCTGGACCTGAAGCAAGAGGGAGATAGAGCGACGGCGCTGAAGATTATTGAGAAAAGTGACATCTTCATCCAGAATATGCGCCCCGGGGCTGTGGAACGGTTAGGTTTAGGCTATGACGTTGTCTCTCAGGTGAATCCGCGCATCATCTACGTAGCGGCTTCAGCTTATGGCCGTACGGGGCCGATGGCGAAAGAAGCTGGTATTGATCCCAACCTCCAAGCCTTCTCTGGTTGGTGTAGTATGACGGGACAGCCTGATGGACAAGGCGAAATGTTCCGCCATCTGGCGCACCTCGATATCAACACCAGTTCGATGATCGTCGAAGCTGTGCTCCAAGGGCTACTTGCGCGTGAGAAGATCGGCAAAGGGCAAAAGATTGAGATTGAAATGTTGGCTGGAGCGCTTTCTTTGCAAACCAGCCGTATCGCGGAATATTTCGCCACTGGTGAGCAGCCGCAGCCAATGGGGAGCGCAACCACGACAACCGTCCCCCATCAAGCCTTTCCGTGTGAGGATCAAAAGTACATTGCTGTTGGGGTGGTGCAGGAAGACCAATGGCCGCGGTTTTGTCGTGCACTCAAGCTCGAAGAGTTAATGAACGATCTACGTTTTGCGACCAATCCCAAACGTGTAGAACACCGAGCTGCACTAATCCCGTTGCTAGAGGAACGTTTCCGGACCAAACCTGTGGCGTGGTGGGTGATCCGCTTAACAAAAGAGCAAGTGCCGAACAGTCGCATCATGGATTTCGAGGCGCTGCGTCATCACCCGCAAGTCTTACAAAATGACCAGATTGTCGAACTCCAGACTCCTCATTGGGGTACGTTGTCTGTCGATGGCGTCCCGTGGAAGTTCAGGAAGACACCGGCTGGCCCGATTCGACCCGGTGGGTTGAAAGGCGAGCATACTGAAGAGGTGTTGCGCGAGTTGGGTCTCTCCGTTGAACGGAGGGAGCGATGAGCGGTGCACTATCAGGATATACCGTAATCGACGTAACGCAGGGCCTCTGCGGTCCATTTTGCTCCATGCGTCTTGGCGATGGTGGAGCAGAAATTCTCAAAATCGAACCGCTGAACGGCGACGTTGCTCGCGCGATGGGGCCGCCGTTCGTCGGCGACGAAAGCGCGCAGTTTCTCAGCCTCAACCGCAACAAGAAAAGTCTAGTACTCGATGTGACGAAATCGGAAGGGCAGGAGATCGTCCGTAAACTTGTTGCTAATGCTGACGTGTTGCTTGAAGACCTTGGTCCTGGTGAAGCAGAGAAACTGAACCTTGGATACGAGGCGCTGCAGAAGCTCAATCCCAAGCTCGTATACTGCGCCATCAGCGCTTTTGGCGAAGAAGGACCAATGCGCAATCTGCCTGGAGCAGAATTGGTCATCCAGGCGATGGCTGACTACACTAATTCGCTGGGGCGTATCGGTGAAGCTCCCGTGCGTTTAGGAACCGATGTCGCCAATATGAGTACGGCTGTGTTCGCCTCACAAGCAATTCTGGCTGCACTTTTTCATCGGGTGCGCACAGGCGAAGGACAACGTGTGTCGGTCAGTATGCTGGGCACGCTGCTGCACATGCGCGGTATCATGTGGACGGCGATGACAGATCCTGATGAGTGGTACGGGTTTCATTTGGATAACTACACCAAGCCGCCGGATCATGGCTACAAGACCAAAGACGGACACGTCTATTTCGGTTTGCGGCGCGGCAGCAGCGAGGACTGGGACCGTTTACTCATTTCCCTCGGCATGGTCGATGCGCTGAATGACCCGCGTTTTGCCAACTTTGGCCGTGAAGCGACGAGTATCGGACGTTATGCGCCTCAAGTCAAACCAATGTGGGAAGAAGGGTTCAAAGAGATGACGAATGAGGAGGTCGTGCGCCTCATTCATGAATTTAATGGCGACGCCGTGCCGTTCATGGATTATCCCTCGCTCAGCGCGCATCCGCAGATCCAGGCGCTTGACATTATTGAAGAGATCGAACATCCGACGGCCGGGCGCTACAAAACTATCCGCCCGGTGTGGAATTTCACGGAGACGAAAGCGTCAGTACGTACTCCTCCACCGACGCTTGGACAGCATACGAAGGAAATCTTACAAAAGATTGGTTTGCACGAAGCAGAGATTCAGCAGCTTAGAACCGCTGGAGTGATTCGTTAAGCTTCTTCGATAAGGAAATCGAGTACGGCTCGTGTGAACTCCTGCGGTGCTTCGGCGTGTACCCAATGCCCCGCGTTGGCAATTGTCGCTGTTCGTGCGTGAGGAAAAAGCGCCTTAATAGCCGGTTTGTCACTGTCTTTAATATAGCCAGAGTGAGCGCCTCTGATGAACAACGTCGGTTGGGAAAAAGATTGACTATTCCATGCGAATGCTTTGATCATTTCGGAATAGCCTTGGTGAATTTCATTCAGCGCGATGCGCCATTGAAAGGCGTCAGCCTCTGTGCGCTCTAGGTTTTTCAATAAGAACTGACGGAGCGCCAAGTCAGGGATCTTCTTGGCGAGCGCGGTGTCTGCCTCTTGGCGAGTCTTAATAGTAGTAAGATCCAGGGAAAAGAGCGCGTCAAAAATGTCATCATGGTCGCGTGGATACGCCTTGGGGGCAATATCAACGACGACGAGTTTGTCCACTAAGTCCGGGAAGGTCAATGCAAATAGCATGGCCGTTTTTCCCCCCATCGAATGGCCGAGCATATAGGCGGACGAAAGCTCTTGTTCC
The DNA here is from genome assembly GCA_050185455.1 of Binatia bacterium. Taxonomy (GTDB): domain Bacteria; phylum Desulfobacterota; class Binatia; order Bin18; family Bin18; genus SYOC01. The sequence continues at coordinate 7,870 of JBFWZL010000235.1, forward strand.
TCCATAAATTCATGAAGGTCATCCGCCATGGCTTGGTAGGTGAATTCAACGCTGTGGGGAGAACGTCCGTGGTTACGTTGATCGAGGGCAAAAACGTGGAAGGAGCGGGAGAATATCTTACTCAGCGTGCGCCAGTTTTCGAGAGAGCCAAACAACCCGTGCAGAATGAGCAGCGGGTGTCCCTGCCCTGACTGTTCAAAGTGCAGTTGCATAGCTAGAAATTAAACCGTGAGGACAGTTTTGCAAACTCCCCTCACGGTCAATTAAGGAACCAGGACAATAGGTTACGCGGTCTTATTTCCCTTTTCGCAACAATTCCATCAACTCAAAGCGCCGGGGAGAAAAATCCTGATCAAAAGTGGGATTGTCAGCGATCATCCGGTACGCCTGATCTTGGGGATAATTTACCCATGTTGCGCCTAGCGGCACGGGAAGGCGAATACCATTAGAGCCGGGGACGAAATCCGGGTTACCGTGTACGATCAACGAGAGGCGTATGAACGCGCCTTGGGAGTCGTAACTTAACACACAGAAGGGCGCGTAGGTTTGGGCGTCGAGATAAAAAATCCGCTTACTGTAGGGATGGTCTCCCTTCGGAGTGGATTCTAAAATGACTACCTTCCGTAGTTCCCATGGCGTATTAGGGTACCAGTTGTTCTTCCCACTAAAAGTGAGATGATCGGCGCGGAGGAAACCGGGAACGAGCATGGTCCGTTCCCCCTTGTAGGTCCATGTGTAGTCGTGGAGATACCCGCTGAAAAAGAATGGGGGCTGCTCTTCTTGTAAGACGTCATAGCGGCCGCCGCCCATGCGAGTAAGCATATTGACGTATCCCTTACGGGTGCGACGATTTTGCGGACTATAGCTCAAATCGGACGATGGCTGACTCTCGTCATCATAGAACGTCGTAATCCGTATGTTGCCTTCGGAATCTGAAGGAGCGAGCGATTCAAATGATGCTTTCATCCGGACGCCGCGCGCTTGCCACTGCGGATCGTTGTTCTCTTCCCCTACGCGGTCCATGCCGTAGCGGATGCGCATGCGCCCAGTATTGTACCGATCGACGCTGCCGGAGTTGTTGACGCCTTGCATTGTCCCACGCATTTCTATGGTGTCCGGTACGTCACGATAATGGAAGTTCCACGCTGCTTTTTCTCCTGCTTTCGGATCCGTGAGATGAATGATCGGAAAAGGTCGTCCACCTTGGTAATTTTCAATTCTATAGCCGCCATCGAGTGATACGCCAGCGAACTGTTCAGTGGTTGCTGTAATATAGGTTTCCCGTAAGGGGAGGTCTGTTGTTTCTTGGACCGTGATCGTAAAATCTCCCTGCTGGATAAGGGATACTACCTCAGCCGGAAGCAATTGCTTCGCAATCTGCCAATTTTGTTGATCGATGGTCATGCCCGGAGTGATTCCTTGGTACCGTAGTGGGCCGGCGCTGTAGGGATGGAAAGAGGATTGTATGGCCTCAAGCGGCACGAGAGCAGCAGGCGCAACAGGGGCGCTCATGAGGATAGCGACTAAGGTGATGGAACAGAGAGAGCGATAGGACATGAAGCGAATCTCCTTGGTTGATTTGGCGGATCACACCAGCGCTTTGCTTTTGTGCAACTTTATAGTATATTTTTGATACTTTACAGATATTTA